>JAAVGC010000047.1 GCA_014800445.1 Bacteroidales bacterium
GCTGGTTCAGCCTCTCGGCCATTGACCAATATTCCTCACTGCTGCCTCCCGTAGGAGTCTGGTCCGTGTCTCAGTACCAGTGTGGGGGGCCTTCCTCTCAGAACCCCTACGCATCGTCGGCACGGTGGGCCGTTACCCCGCCGTCTACCTAATGCGACGCATGCCCGTCCTCAGCCGGATCGCTCCTTTCCCTCCACGGAGATGTCTCTGCGGAGGTGTACGCGGTATTAGGCCGGATTTCTCCGGGTTATCCCCCTGCTGAGGGTGGGTTGCATACGTGTTACTCACCCGTGCGCCGGTCGCCGGCAGATGTATTGCTACATCCCCGCTGCCCCTCGACTTGCATGTGTTAAGCCTGTCGCTAGCGTTCATCCTGAGCCAGGATCAAACTCTCCGTTGTTTTTATAATCTTTTCAGATCTTTACAATTTTGATTTGTCTTCACGCACCTTCAACTTCGCCGGTGCTGTGCCTGTGCTCTCGAAAGTGGATGGTTCCGCTTGTCTTGATTTATTGCGCTGACAGAATTTGACAGAGTGGATTGCGACTGACTCTCTTGCGAGAGCGTCGCGGCTCTCTCTTGTACTACTTCGTCTATTGTAACTCTTTTCAATCTTCTCTTTTGGGACTCTCAGGAGCACCGTTTGGCGGTGTTGCTCTCCCGAAAAGCGATGCAAAGGTAAAAACATGTTTTATAACATGCAAGNCCTTTAACAGTCTTTAACATTGANAAACCCCGATTCCGGCCCACTACAAGGCTATCTTTACGCCCGAAAAACACACAAATTTAATACTTTATATCATCATATGCAAAAGCAATCGCCATGGAAAAGATTTTTTACGTTTCGGGTATTCGGATACAAATTTCCCATATTACCTGCAAAAAATGTATCTTTGCTAATGTGCCCGNTTAAGCACAAAAATAAATCACGGATGTATATTTTAGCCAAAAATACGCGCGTAGCCCTATCTATAGGACTTGGGGTCGTGGCCTTTTTAGCCGCGACCTCAGTGACGACTGGTATTGCCGTGAATGCCGGATGGATATGTAAAATACAAATAATCAGCCTAATACTCTCAGCAAGCATACCGATGCTCGCCGTGTGGGGGATAGTAACATACGTGTTAGGCCGCGTGTATTGCTCCAGTGTGTGCCCGCTCGGAACGATGATGGATGTGGCATCATACATAAGTCGACACACAGCCAAACGAGGAAACAAGTTCCACTACCGCCAGCCCAACAGCCGTATGCGTGCCCTGTCNCTTATAATAATGGGAATTGGAATAGTTATGGGTAATGCCATAATAGTAACGTTGCTCGATCCATTTTTTGACTTCAGCACAGTAGTAGAGGGGGCNGTTATTCCCGCGTGCACACTTGGAGCTGCCGCCACTGGAGCCGCCACAACTATCGAGGGGATAATAATACTACTGATCGTGATGATTAGCGCAAGTCGCGGCGGCAGACTGCTATGCAACACAATGTGTCCAGCCGGAAACGCNCTGGGAATGATAAGCCGCCACTCGATAATGCGCATGGATATAAACACCGATCTCTGCACGGGATGCCTCAAATGCGTGGAGGTGTGCAAGAGCTCGTGCATAGATCCATCAAGCCACACGATAGATTCAAGCAGATGCGTGATGTGCATGAATTGTGCGGCTGCGTGCCCCAATAAGGCGATAACCTACACAAGCAACCGGCACAGGTTGCAAAAACCGCTGATGGCAACATAACCAACACAACATCATAAGGACGCACGAGCCGTGCACCACTACAATCTCACCCAACAAGACAAGAGGGGGAACATAAAAACATCAATCATCATCAACTCTCATGAGACAATATCTCGACCTACTAAAGGATATACTTGATAACGGGACTGACAAGCATGACCGTACAGGAACGGGCACAAGGAGCGTGTTCGGGCGGCAAATGCGCTTCGATTTATCGGAGGGCTTCCCGCTATTGACCACAAAAAAGCTTCATCTGAAGTCGATAATCCACGAGTTACTATGGTTTCTGCAAGGCGACACAAATGTGAAATACCTGCAGGACAACGGAGTGAGGATATGGAACGAGTGGGCCCGCGAGGATGGCGACCTCGGCCACATCTATGGCTACCAGTGGCGTTCATGGCCTGACTACAACGGCGGGACGATAGACCAGATAACCCAGGCGGTTAACGATATTAAGAATAACCCTGACTCGCGCCGCATAATCGTGAGCGCATGGAATGTGGCAGATCTGCCAAACATGGCACTCCCGCCATGCCACGCATTCTTCCAGTTTTATGTAGCCGACGGGAAATTGTCGCTGCAACTCTATCAGCGAAGCGCTGACACATTTTTAGGCGTGCCATTCAATATCGCATCATACGCGCTGCTGACCATGATGATGGCACAGGTGTGCGGCCTGCAACCGGGAGATTTCATCCACACTTTGGGTGACACGCACATCTATCTCAATCATCTCGAGCAGGCTAATCTTCAGCTCACACGAGAGCCGAGAAAACTGCCGAAAATGAAGATCAATCCTGACGTGAAGTCAATTTTTGATTTCAAGTATGAGGATTTCGAGCTTGAGGGGTATGACCCCCATCCCCACATCGCAGCAAAGGTATCGGTATGAAACTAAAGATTGTCTACGACGAGAGGGTGCCATACGTTGCCGAAGCACTCGGTGACAAGTGCGAACTGGTGGCACTTCCTGCCAGTGAAATTACAAAGGAGCGTGTGGCGGATGCTGACGGACTGATAATCAGGACACGCACATGTGCCGACAGAAATCTACTGGAAGGGTCGCGCTGCAAGATTGTGGCCACAGCCACGATCGGAACAGATCATATCGACCGCGAGTGGTGTGAAAGCGCAGGAATAAAGGTGGTGAACGCTCCCGGCTGCAANGCTCCGGCTGTGGCACAGTGGGTATTCGCTGCCATAGCATCAGTTCCGGATCTGCCGGACACCCCGGTGTTAGGAGTAGTAGGTGCGGGGCACGTAGGGTCGATCGTGGCTAAGTGGGGCAAGGAAATGGGAATGGATGTGCTCGTGTGTGATCCGCCCCGCGCCCGCAAGGAGGGNCCGGAGGGTTTCTGTGACTTAGCTACAATAGCAGAGAAAGCCGACATAATCACGTTCCACACACCGCTGACCAAGGAGGGGGATGACGCCACATATCATCTTGCAGGTGAGCGGTTTTTCAAGGCCCTAAAAAAGAAGCCCTACATACTGAACGCCGCCCGCGGCCCTGTGACCGACACCCGTGCAATGCTTGACGCTCTTGACAGTGGTAAAATAGCCGGGGTGATGATCGACTGCTGGGAGGGGGAGCCTGAAATAAACCGAGAGCTGCTTGAACGCGCTATCGTAGCGACCCCACACATTGCAGGATACTCGCTTGAAGGGAAGATAAGGGCTACNGCNATGGCAACNCAGGAAGTAGAGAAAATGTTATATCCTGANAGTTGTGGCGAGACTGATATGTCGCACATTGCGCGCGANGCCNAAGGGGAATGGATCCACGTGCCGCATGGAGCNGCGGAGGGAGTAACAATGCGCGGCGTGGCTGAGTCATANGACATCGCGGCGGACACCGCACGCCTCAAACGCTCGCCAGAGGAGTTTGAAAACCTGCGNAACAATTATGCTTTACGCCATGAAGTGAAATAAAATAAACCACAATACAATGAAAAAACTAATCTATGCCGCGGCTATCGCGCTTGCCGCATTAGCATCATGCAACAAACCCACGACGGTGAAAATGATGTCGTACAATATCCACAACGGTATCGGACTTGACGAGGTGACNGACTATGNCCGCATAGGCGAGNTGATCAAACAATATGCNCCNGANGTGGTGGCAATCCAGGAGATCGACAGCGCAACAACTCGAAGCGAAGGNAAATATGTGCTCGGCGAAATCGCTAAAGTCGCAGANATGAAGGANTACTATGCTCCCGCCATNAATTTCCGCGGAGGCAAATATGGCATCGGACTTCTCTGCAAGGAGGAGCCTATCGCTATCGAGCAGCACGCNCTGCCNGGACGCGAGGAGCAGAGAGCACTGATCATCGCCGAGTTTCCGGAGTATGTGTTCGCGTGCACGCATCTGTCGCTCACCGANGCNGACCGAGATTCATCGGCTGTNATTATTACCGAAATCGCCANGAAGTACGACAANCCTTTCTATATCGCCGGTGACTTCAATGCCGAGCCGACCGAGCCTTTCTTCGCCACTTTCACAAAGAATTTCACTCCTCTCACCGACACCAAGACNCCTACTTTCCCTGCCGACACCCCCAACGTNGTAATCGACTACATCATGCAGCAGATTCCTGCCGGCANCAANTACACNATCACCTCTATNAACCGCGAGGTAATCGATGAGCCGGTAATGTCGGATCACCGCCCGACCATCGTCACNACGGAGATTAATTGATTCNGGAGGACGCGGAGANCGCNGAGGNTAAGGCGCANGCGTTGCGTGCTCNCTTGACGNTGTGGCACGACGTNTCCGCNCCCTGACAGGCGCGNTTACTACAAAAGGCGCGTGCGTTGCACGCTGNTAATCNGTAGGACGCACGAGAATTGGGATGAGGCGGANAACTAGGAGATCGCAGAGTACTCGGATAGCTGACGTCTTCGACGCCGTTATNATTGTGAATGAAAATACCCNACACCATCGCCTGCGGCTCGATGTGNGGCTTCGAACTAATATCCGCCTCCGGCGGCACATGAGCAACCCGCATACCTGCGGTATACGAGCCTACAAANATNATATCGCTGACGCGATAATCGTACNCGGTGAGAAGACCGGAAAGAATATGCCCTACATGGTGGTTGTGTCGCTGCTCCGCAGCTCTCTTTCCTATACATACGATTACACCCGGTTCCCTTNCGGTCACCGGGTGCTGACAGTTGTTACGCCCATTTCATGGGCTTGGTAATACGGGGATAGGTTCGTCCCGAGCGGGTCAGGATTGGGGGACGGCGGCGAGGTTGTTCTGGATTTCTTCGTCGGAGAGCTCGAAGTTCTGCAGGTCGCCGTTGATAAACTGGTCGTAGGANGTCATGTCGATAAGGCCGTGACCCGAGAGGTTGAAGAGGATGACTTTTTCTTCGCCGGTCTCTTTGCACTTGTTTGCCTCGCGGATGGTAGCCGCAATTGCGTGGCAACTCTCGGGAGCGGGAATTATGCCCTCGGTGCGTGCAAAAAGTACTCCAGCCTCAAATGATTCAAGCTGCGGNATGTCGACNCCGTGCATGAGTCCGTCCTTNATAAGCTGGCTCACNATNGTGCCNGCNCCGTGGTAGCGCAGACCGCCGGCATGAATATTGGCGGGGCGGAAGTTGTGGCCGAGGGTGAACATGGGGAGAAGGGGGGTNTAACCTGCTTCGTCACCGAAGTCGTAGCGGAACTCGCCGCGGGTGAGTTTGGGGCAGCTTGCGGGCTCGGCGGCGATGAATTCGGTTTTCTTTCCGTCGAGTATGTTGTGGCGCATGAAGGGGAAGGCGATNCCGCCGAAGTTGGAACCNCCGCCGAAGCATGCAATAACCACGTCGGGNTAGTCTCCGGCCATCTCCATCTGCTTCTCGGCCTCGAGACCGATGACGGTCTGNTGCAGCGAGACATGGTTGAGCACCGAGCCGAGGGTGTACTTGCAGTTGGGGGTGGTAGTTGCAAGCTCTATTGCCTCGGATATGGCTGTGCCNAGCGAGCCTGAATGGTTGGGGGTGTGGGTGAGGATGTCCTTACCAGCACGGGTAGACATAGAAGGAGATCCCTCGACGGCTGCNCCGAAGGTNCGCATCATNATGCTGCGGTAGGGTTTCTGCTGCAATGATATCTTAACCTGATAAACGGCTGCCTCAAGGCCGAACACGCGNGCNGCATAGCTGAGTGCGGCACCCCACTGGCCTGCTCCGGTTTCGGTGGTGACNTTGGTGGTGCCTTCCTGCTTGGCATAATAGCACTGCGGCAGTGCGGAGTTGATCTTGTGGCTGCCCTGTGGGTTAACGCTCTCATTCTTGAAATAGATGCGTGCGGGAGTGCCGAGCGCCTTTTCAAGCTCATAAGCACGCACAAGCGGAGTGGCACGATAGAATTTGTATTTCTCCANAACCTCCTCGGGAATGTCGATCCAGCGGTCGGTGGTGTTGAGNTCCTGACGGCAACATTCTTCGGGGAAAATGGGGAAAAGATCCTCGGCCTTGAGCGGCTGGCGGGTGGCTGGATGCAACAGGGGCATGGGCTTGTTGACCATGTCGGCCTGAATGTTGTACCACTTCGTGGGTATCTGATCCTCCTGCAAGATATATTTTTTCTGTCTGCTCATAACAATATGTGATAATTTTATGCAAAGTTACAGTTTGCGGCACAGTGCGAGGCTGCATGTGCCGATAGTTTGTCGCTAAAGTAGTAAATAATGCTAACAAAAGGGTGCAAGAATGATTAAATCGGTTGTATTTTTTAAGTTTTTAATATTTTAACATGTCCGTGACCTATTTAGGCAACAGAATTAAATATTTTTGCAGCCGGAATTTTAACACTCTCCCCGTCAATCATCATAGATGGCCCGCGTCAATGTCATAGAAGAAGATCCGAAACTGGTTGAACAGCTACGTCAGCCGGAGACTTGCCGCGCCGCCATGAACGAGGTCATCAGACGATATGCCGAACCACTTTACTGGCAAATCAGACGTTTGGTTGAGAACCATGACGATGCAAACGACGTGCTTCAGAATACTTTTATAAAGGCATGGACCTCAGTAGAGAATTTCCGCGGGGAAGCCAAACTCTCAACCTGGCTATATAAAATTGCCCTTAACGAGAGTCTGACATTTCTTAATAAGGAACAGAAACGCAAAGGGGTGTCGCTCGACGATGAGGAGAGTAGCGTTGTAAATACCATCGAGGCTGACGAGTGGGTTGACGGCGATGAAATTGCACTGAAACTGCGCAAGGCAATTGCCACTCTTCCAGAAAAACAGCGCATCGTGTTCAACATGCGCTACTATGACGAAATGCCCTACGACAAGATTTCGGAAATTCTGGGNACTTCGGTTGGGGCTCTGAAAGCGTCGTATCATCTTGCCGTGCAGAAGATAGAAAAGTTCTTCAACGAAAACGACTGANGCTGCGTTTACGGTCAACACAACAAAAAACCTTTATTTCCCTATGCTTTATGCCGAAGTCGCACTGCCGCTGCCGCTGAGCACGACTTTCACTTACTCGGTGCCAGAGGTNCTGAGCGCCCAAGTGCGTCCGGGTCACAGAGTGATAGTGCCTTTCGGACTAAGGAAATACTACACAGGCATAGTCCTGTCGATTCTCCCCAAAGCTCCGCAAGTNGANTTCGAGATCAAGGAGATCGCCATGACTCTCGACGACGAGCCCATAGTGAGATATCCTCAGGTGAAATTCTGGCAATGGCTGTCGGACTATTACNTGTGNACGCTCGGCGACGTTTTCCGCGCCGCGATCCCTGCCGGCCTGAAAGTGGAGAGCGAAACTTTCCTGGAGATCAACCCTGATTTTGACGGTGACGATGCCGACGGACTCGGTGAGCGTGAACAGACTCTGATCGGGCTGCTACGCACGAAGGGGAAAATGTCGGTCGGCGATATCGAGAAAGCCACGGGGATGAAGCGTGTGTCGCAACTCGCGTCGCAGATGCTCGACAGCGGTCTGGTAATAGTATCGGAAAAGCTTGTAGAACGCTATCGCACGCGCAAGGTGCCATACGTGAGACTTACCGACCCCTCCCCTGCCGGTATCGCCGGGGCATTTGATGCCGTGAAGGGGGCGAAGAAGCAGGAAACGCTGCTGCTCGCTCTGCTGCAACTGTCGGGCGCCGGACGCCCGGGAGCACAGATAGCCGAAGTGTCGCGCGAGCAGCTGCTTGAGAAAAGTGAAGTGAACGGCGCAATACTTCTTGCCGCTGCAAAAAAAGGATTCATCGAAATCTACCATAAGGAGGTAGGGCGATTCCGCTTCACGGGCACCGCATCGGGCGTACTGCCGAAACTTACTCCGGCGCAAAGCACGGCACTCAAGGAAATAGGTCACAGCTGGGAGACCCATAACGTGACACTTCTGCGGGGGGTCACGTCAAGCGGAAAAACCGAGATATACCAGCATCTCATAGCGCAGACTCTTGAGCAAGGTGAACAGTGCCTGCTCCTTGTGCCTGAGATAGCACTCACGACCCAGCTCACTCAAAGGATGCAGGCTGTGTTTGGCGACAAGGTGCTGATATACCACTCCAAGTTCTCGGACAGCGAACGCGTGGAGGTTTGGCGCAGGATGCTGCGCAGTGGCAAGCCATGTGTCGTTATAGGCGCCCGGTCGGCGGTGTTCCTGCCCTTCGGCCAGCTCCGGCTTGTCATAGTCGACGAGGAGCATGAGCCGAGCTACAAACAGTTTGATCCGGCACCACGCTATCACGGCCGCGACGCTGCTATTGTGCTCGCTTCAATGCATGGCGCGAAAACCTTGCTGGGCAGTGCTACCCCATCGATAGAAACTTACTGGAAGGCGAAGGAGGGGAAGTTTGGCCTCGTGGAACTGCTTGTGCGGTACAATGACGCTCAGCTGCCCGAAATCGAAATCGTGGACATGACCAAGGCNCGGAAAAGCCANCAGGTGAACGGATCTTTTGCCGATGCAACGGTTGAAGCGACCCAAAAGGCGATAGAGAGCGGGAAACAGGCAATTTTTTTTCAGAACCGCAGGGGATATGCTCCGCTTGTAAGGTGCAANATGTGCGCTTGGGTACCGCGGTGCGAGCGATGCGATGTGTCGCTCACTTACCACAAGCGGTTAGGGCAGATGGTGTGCCACTATTGCGGCAGCAGCTATCCGGTGCCACATCTGTGTCCGCAATGCAAAGAACCTGCAATAGAGATTATCGGCTACGGCACCGAGCGCATAGAGGACGACGTGCAGAAGCATTTTCCCAATGCCCGCATAAGCCGCATGGATCTCGACACNACCCGCAATAAGGANGGATATGAACGTATCATCACCGATTTCTCGCAGGGTAAGAGCGACATACTCGTGGGAACGCAGATGGTGACTAAAGGTCTTGATTTTGCAGGAGTAAGCGTAGTGGCNATACTCAACGCCGACGCCCAGATACATCTGCCCGATTTCAGGTCGACCGAGCGGGCTTTCAACATGATGTCGCAGGTGGCAGGACGCGCCGGCCGACGCGGGGATGTAGCCGGCACAGTACTGGTGCAAACCTACGACCCTGAAAACCCTGTCATAACACACCTGAAGGCTCATGACTACGAAGCACATTACAGCAGTGTGCTTGCCGAACGCAGGCAATATGTCTATCCNCCGTTCTCACGCATTATCAACATCTATCTGCGCCACCGTGACCCTGTTGCCGTGGCGAATCAGGCNGCAGCTTACGCCGAAGTGCTCAGGCAGGGNCTCGGCGGGCGCGTATATGGNCCTGAGGAACCGCCCGTGGCCCGCATACAACTGATGTATATCAGAAGAATAATGCTAAAAATCGAGCCCAACGCTTCAATGCCAAAAATAAAATCGTATCTTCGCGAGATCTTTGAGAAAATGCATTTGAGGCAGGAGATGAAGGGGGTGCAGATCCACTACGACGTCGACCCTGCCTGAATGCCACCTCACACGATTCTCATATAACCAAATTATACACCTACCGATGAAAGTTTCGTCAATCGCGCCGCTCTGCCTTCTTGCTCTTGCGGCTTCGTGCGGACAGAACGACCGCTACAAACTTACTGCCAATGTAGATGAAAAGCATAATGATAAAGAGGTGCTTCTCATCTCCCGCGTCAACGGTGACACACTCCAGAGTGCTGTAGTGGCTGCCGGAACTGTAGTTTTTGAAGANCAGATCACAGAGCCCGTGCTGGTGCAGATACGTGTCAACGGAGGNCCTTCGCTCGGTTCGGCCGTNCTCGAGCCTGGAGAAATCGCTTTCAATCCTCAGGACGGTGCATCGGGNACCGCNCTCAANGGNGTTCTCGCNGATCTAAATGCAGCTCAGAAGAATCTGTCGGANCAGATGTCGGCAATCAGCAAGGACGATCCCAATGCCGAGNNGCTTCAGGAAGATATCTACAACAANTATCAGGCTTATNCCGACAGCNTGATGANTGCCAATATCGACAATCCTGTAGGCGCAAGCCTGTTTATCAACAGCGCATACGACCTTTCAGTCGCTGAGATAGAAGCTGCTCTCAATGATCATCCTTCACTGAAGAACTACACCACAATACAGAAACAGCTCAACAGCAAAAAGACAGCCGAGGAGACCGGTGAGGGTAAACCTTACAAGGACTTCGAGGTACCCTACGAGGGACAGACACAGACTCTAAGCGGGCTCATGCAGCCGGGTCACTACACGCTCGTAGATTTCTGGGCAAGCTGGTGCGGTCCGTGCCGTCGTGAAATTCCCGTCATCAAGGAGCTTCTGAACGAATATGGTCCCAAAGGTCTTGACGTNGTGGGTGTAGCCGTTTGGGATCAGGTACCTGAAACCAAGAAGGCAATGGATGAGCTNGGCATCACATGGCCGGTGATCATGGACGCTAAGACAATCCCGACCGACATGTATGGTATTCTCGGTATCCCCACTATCATCCTTATCGGACCGGACGGAACAATCCTCAGCCGCGGCAAGCAGGGTGATGCTCTCAAAGCTGCCGTAGCCGAAGCAATGAAGTAACAATTTTGCCTCTATATAAAAAGCCATGACCGCACTACCGGCCATGGCTTTTTTATTTGAGCGATATTGACCACTTTTCAGCGGACGGGGAGGCGGGGAGAAATGAACTTTACCTCTTTTTTGGCACGGGTGACCGAAGTGTAAAGCCAACGGTAGAAGTCGATGCCCTGTGCCTCGGGAGGGATATAACCCATATCGACAAAAACGGAATCCCACTGTCCGCCCTGCGACTTGTGACAGGTGACCGCATAAGCGTATTTAATCTGCAATGCGTTGTAGACCGGATCATGACGCAGCATTTTCAGCCTGCGCTCAACGGGCATGAAAGGAGGATAACGCTCGGGGTCAGATATAGCAATCTCTGCCAAGTGCTGCATCTGCTCCCGCGAAAGAGCCGGAGTGTCGGAAATCAAAGCATCGAGAGAGACTTTCACTTCGACCTCAATATCGCGGTCGGGAAAGGTGAGCCTGACATCGGCAAATTTCATGCCTCCACGTTCCTCAACAGCAAGCACTTTCACCACTCGCGCCACGTCGCCGTTGGCAATGAAATCAAATCCTTTGATTTTGCGGGTCCAGTAGTAATTGTTTTTCGCAATCATGATAAGCTCACCCGGCACAAGCATTTCCTCACGCTCGAGTATCTGATTGCGTATCGCCATATTGTACTGCGTTGCGGCGCGATTGGACCGCGTGACAACAATCGTTTCCTCAAGTCCATAACGGGAATAGGCCTCGGAAATCTCGTCGGGTACGTCAGTACCTTCGACTCCGGCGACATCATCGAAAGGTGATAACGTGAGCAACGGCACGGGCAGAGGGTCGACCCGCATGGCTTTGCGGAGCCATGTGGCGTTGTAAAGTATTCCTGACTCGGCCGCCTGACGCACTGTCGCGGTGAGAACAACACGTGTCACCTTCAATCCGAACGAGCGTAGAACTTCACGCGACATGGCCGGACTCTGAACGCATCCTACGGGTGGGAGCTGCGCTGTATCGCCAAGCAGTATCAGGCGGCACCCGTCGGCCATATAGACATATTCGATAAGATCATCAAGCAGACTGGTACAGGTGGACTGATTGTCACTGCCTATCATCGAAGCCTCATCAACAATAAAGACTGTACCCGGTCGTGATGTGTTCTCAGCTATAGCGTTGAATTCTCCCGAATCTGGATCGGTGTGGTAGATGCGGCGGTGAATGGTGTAGGCGGGATGTGAAGCAAATCGGCTGAACACTTTTGCGGCACGTCCGGTTGGGGCAAGCAGCACACTGCGTCGTCCGACCGCAGCCAGTGCCTTGACAAGAGCTCCCACAACCGAGGTCTTTCCAGTTCCGGCATAACCGTTGAGCAGGAATACTTCATTGTCGGGAGTCTGCGGCGCCATGCAAAATGCCGCAAGAGTGTCAATGAGGGCCTCCTGCTGCGAGGTGGGAGTATAGGGTAGTTTCTCCCTTATCAGATTTGCCAAGTCATCAGTTCCCGCCATAACGATATCATGCAGTGACCCTGCGCCCCGATGAGGTGGCAAGCGTGACACAAGCCACTCCGGCAAATATTAATAATGATGCCACTCCTTTTATCAAACCGAACGCGGCAAGCCCCATGATTGATGCAAGTATGGCTGCTGACACGGGCTGGAGATAGGCATACATCGACACNACCGTGGGTGTCAGTCGCTTCTGTGAGAACGGAATGAGCATATAGGCGATGAATGTGGGGAATATCGCAATATAAGCGATAGACCACCATGATGTGGCCGACACCGCCGTCCAGTTTGTTTCAAGTAACCAGGGAGCGGTGCATGGTACCCACGTGAGTGAAGAGAAAAGGAACATCCACTTCATGAGGGTGAAAGGAGGATATTTGCCTATCACACCNANGAANAANACATAGTACACCGCAGCACACATCTGCGCCCCGAGACAGAGGGCATCACCGAGAAGCGGGTTGGAGGCTATCTCACTTGCCGCACCGTAGAACGACAGGATAAGAGCCCCGGCAACACCAAGCACGACCCCGAATACTTTAAGCGGAGTCATGGGCATACCGATGAATATCGCAGCAAGGATGAGAGTAAACACCGGTGTGGTGGTGGTCATCACTGCCGTGTCGACCGGCGTGGTGTAGCTTATGCCAAGGATGAAGAGCCCCTGGTTTGCACTGATCATGATAACGGATGCAAGAAAGACTTTCCATATATCACGTCGCGCAAGAGGCACATCGCCCGTAAAACTCGAGGGAAGCAACGCTGCAAGAAGAAACAGCAATGTTCCACCAAAAATGCGTAAAGCAGAAAGGGTGATCCCTGTGATCACACCTTCCTGCATTACTGCTTTTGCTATCGGTGACATCGCGCCCCAAAGGATGTTGGCGAACACCATCGCCACGTGTCCCTCCCANCGGCGCGAANNCGNTTTTATTTCTGGAGTGTCCACTCTACTCCGTCCTTAGTGTCTTTAATCGTGAAGCCCATAGCAGCCAGACGATCGCGTATGAGATCACTGGTNGCCCAATCCTTTTTAGCCTTTGCCTCGGCACGTATCGACAGAAGCAGGTCAACCGCGTCCTCATAGGGTTTGAGCGACTGCGAGGAGCCACCGGCCTTCTCGTCGGTTATACCGAGGATATCATAGAGGAACGTATCGAATATGCTCTTAAGTGCCTCCACGTCGCCCGTGGTGAGCTTCAGACCGGTATCCTTGGCGGAATTGATGATGCGGCACGCCTCGAAGAGATTGGCTATCACGATGGGGGTATTCAGGTCGTCGTCCATCGCTTCGTAGCATTTTGCAGCGATCTGTGTAACCTCTGCTGAGGCCGGTCCCTCGGTGGAAGGAGTGATTTCGTCGAGACGACGTTGGCCGTCGAGCATGCGCTGGAGTGCTTTCTCCGACGCCTGAAGTGCCTCGTTGCTGAAATCAACAGTCGAGCGGTAGTGAGCCTGAAGGATGAAGAAACGGATCGTCATCGGTGAATAGGCCTGAGTGAGAAGCGGGTGCTTACCCTCGAAGAACTCATCGAGCGTGATGAAGTTTCCGAGCGACTTACCCATTTTCTGCCCATTGATGGTGATCATGTTGTTGTGCATCCAGTACTTGACTGTGTCGCGACCGTTGGTTGCCACCGACTGGGCAATCTCGCATTCATGGTGAGGGAACTTCAGATCCATGCCGCCACCATGAATGTCAAATGGCACGCCAAGATATTTCTCGCTCATTGCCGAGCACTCGAGATGCCATCCGGGGAAACCTTCGCTCCACACCGATGGCCAGTGCATGATGTGCTCGGGAGCAGCCTTTTTCCACAGTGCGAAGTCGGCTGGGTTGTGCTTCTCCTTCTGTCCGTCGAGCGCGCGGGTCTCGCTCAGAAGCTCGTCGATGTTGCGTCCCGACAGCTTACCATAATGATGGTCGGCGTTGTACTTAGGTACATCGAAATATACCGATCCGTCGCTTTCATAGGCATAACCTGCATCGAGAATCTTCTTCACATACTCGATCTGCTCTATGATGTGACCGGAAGCGTGCGGCTCGATTGTGGGAGGAAGCACGTTGAGTTTCTCCATCGCTTTGTGGTAGCGGTTGAGATAGTGCTGCACGACCTCCATAGGCTCAAGCTGCTCGAGACGCGCCTTCTTGGCAATCTTGTCCTCTCCTTCGTCGGCATCATGCTCGAGATGGCCTACATCGGTGATGTTGCGCACATAGCGCACTTTATAACCGAGATGACGAAGATAACGGAAAAGAATGTCAAAGGTGATCGCGGGACGTGCATGACCGAGATGACCGTCGCCATAGACCGTCGGGCCGCACACATACATGCCCACCATACCTTCATGGACAGGCACGAACAGTTCCTTGCGTCGTGACAGCGAGTTATAGACGGTCAGGTTGTTTTCTTTAATCATATCCAGCTTTTTTTGCTGAAAAGCCTATCAGGCCATGAAAGGATTGGGGATTTCACCGTTACCACCGTTGCGGCCTCCCTGTGCGGGAGCATTGAGCGGACGCTTCGGCTCGATTGTGCCGAAAGCGGCCTCATACTTGCGGATGTTGTCAGTGAGAGCAAAAAGGAGGTTCTTTGCATTCTCAGGAGTCATGATGATGCGTGACTGTACTTTCGCTTTGGGCATGTTGGGTGCAAGAGCGATGAAGTCAATGAAAACTTCGTTGGGAGTGTGGGTGATCGCAGCGAGGTTGGCGTAGTGTCCCGAAGCAACTTCAGGTGCGAGTTCAATCTGTATTTCCTGAGGATTTTTCTTAGGCTGTTCCATGACAAAAGTATGTTGTAATAGGTTTGTTTTAATTCTTTGTAAAGATAAACGTATCTGTTGTGAGATTCGTATTNGCAAGTTCGATTTTCAGTCCCTGCACCCACGGCAAGTTCCATAGAGCGCCGATATCGAACGAGGAATAGATCTGTCGTTCAAAGTTCTCGACGGGCTGTGCCATGCGATGGACAAGACGAGCGGTGGGGACCGGCACTTTTGCGTCGACCTCATCGGCATCGATCACAAGCACAAACTCGCGCGGATCAGACGAATATGTGAGGCGAGCCCTCACGTTTATGAAGTTTCCCGACCGCCAGATGCTGTAGAGGAATATTCCGTCGCGACGCCAGTCGGCCATCGTGTTCTCTATCCCTCCGGGACTTACCATGAGCATGGAATTATGCACAGGGGTGTAGCCACGCACTGTGACGTTTCCGCTCTCGTAAGGTTGTCCGTCGGCTACATAGGCTATCATGAGCCTGTCGCCTATCGCAACCGCCGATGTGTCGATGACAGCACGGGAATCAGTGTAGATAATTTCCCGGTCACTATCGGGCAGATACATCGAGAATACACTTCCCGAAGCGGAGGATTGTCCAATGAGACACACAATATCATAATTGCATACCACCGTTTCCCCGGAATCATCGCCGGTACACGATGACATCAACATGATCACTGCAAGAGAGAAGAGTGCAATCAGATTACGCATGGCGATAGTTCTCCGTCGGTGATGCGAAACACGCGGTCGCAACGCGCTGCAAGCGACTCATCGTGTGTCACGGTTACAAATGTGGTTCCGTGCAGGTCACGCAACCTGAAAAATATATCATGCAACTCACGGCGATTGCGGGAATCGAGACTCCCCGACGGCTCGTCGGCAAGCACGACCGAGGGGCTGTTGACCAATGCTCTCGCCACGGCTCCACGCTGAGCCTCTCCACCTGAAAGTTCGGTGGGTTTGTGGTTCTCACGGTCGGTGAGTCCGACCTCGGCAAGCAGGGGACGTGCAAGCGCTGCTGCCTGCGATGGCGATTTACCGGCAATGAGCGCAGGCATCATCACGTTCTCAAGCAATGTGAATTCAGGCAAGAGCTGGTGCGCCTGAAACACAAAGCCGATATGACTGTTGCGAAATCGCGACAGCTTGCGGTCGGACATAGACGCCACATCGGTTCCATCGTACAGCACACGGCCTGCATCGGGGCGGTCGAGAGTGCCGATAATGTGCAACAATGTAGACTTCCCGGCTCCGCTCGGTCCGACGATGGCCGCTATACAGCTGTCGGGAACAGATAGACTCACTCCACGCAGAACGTGAAGTGAGCCGTAGCTTTTGCGTATGTCGATGACCTCTATCACTTTTTAGCGGAGTCAATATCTTTGAGCAACGTCTCCACGGCCACACGAAGCTGTGCATCCTCACCTTTCTGCAAATCTTCAGGAGTGTTGGTGACAGGCACATCGGGATCAAGCTGCGAGTTTTCAAGATATGTTCCCTCATGAGTGCGGTAACCGGTCACTGGAATACCGAACACCATGGAAGGATCCTGCATTGTCACCCAGTTGACTGAGGTCATTGTTCCGGGCACGGGACGACCGACGAGCTTGCCAAGTCCCATGTGGCTATAGACCCAGGGAGTGCCGTGAGCATTGCTGTAGCATGGCTCAGCCATGACCATGATGCTCGGCTTGGTCCATCGGCGCGACGGCATTCCACACGTCTGGACACCGCGTATAACCTGATCAAAGTAATGCTTGCCGGAGAAGAGCACCTCCACATCCTCGTGCAGACGACCGCCGCCGTTCCAGCGAATGTCGATGACGATACCGTCGCGGTCGTTGTATTTTCCAAGAACGTCGGCATACATATCGCGGTAGCTTGGATCACCCATCGAACGGATATGNACATATCCGAGACGGCCGTTGCTCCAACGGTCGACATCGGCCGCACGCTGCTTCACCCAGCGGCGATATAGCAATTCGCTCTCCTGAGCCGATGAAACGGGAACAATAACCTCGCTGTCGGTTTTGCCATCCTTGGTCTTGAACTCGACAAGAGTTTTCTGTCCGGCAGCATTAGCCAGAAGGGGCTCATAAGGTTCACCAGCCTTGAGTTTCTTGCCACCAATCGCTGTGATAATATCGCCGGCTTTAATCTTGCTCCATGACTTATCAGCAGGTCCTCCCTCAATGACTTCACTCACGAGAAGCCCGTCACGTCCGGCATCGGTGAGGTCATAGAGCAGACCAAGCGATGCAGTGCGGTCAAGGTTGGGATTGGCCGGTGCGGAGTAGCGTCCGCCGGTGTGCGAGACATTTAACTCACCGAGCATCTCGGAAAGAAGCGTGGCAAAGTCGAAATTGTTGTTAATATGCGGGAGGAAACGACGGTAATGCTCGGTGAGGTTTTCCCAGTCAACTCCGTGCAT
The DNA here is from genome assembly GCA_014800445.1 of Bacteroidales bacterium. Taxonomy (GTDB): domain Bacteria; phylum Bacteroidota; class Bacteroidia; order Bacteroidales; family Muribaculaceae; genus JAFLTL01. Next base: position 17,427 of record JAAVGC010000047.1, read on the forward strand.
GTTCACGTCATAGAATTTCTCACGCTCCTGACATTTGACATAGTCAAACATATAATCACGTTCGGCCGCTTCGTCAAGGCTCATAGTGCCTCCAAACTCGATGGGCTTCACTGTACCGGCCTTGGGGTCGAGCTTGCGCAAGGAGCGGGACAGGAGGAAGTAATTTTTACCTTCCTTATCCGATGCAAGCGAACCGCCGCCAACGTTTTTCGATGCCAGCTTCACATCACCTTTGCGGAGGTCTTTTTTCCAGAGATCGTATCCGCCTTCAAATGCACTGAGATAGAACAGTGTCTCACCATCGGCAGTGATTATGGCATCGCCAAGCTGCGATGAGTTGGGTGTGAGACGGATGATGCGGTCCTGTATGCCGTCGGGCTCAACCACAATCTCCTTGACTGTGGTTTCTTTCTTATCTTTATCTTTCTTGTCCTTGTCCTCATCCTTTGCAGCCTCTTTGGCATTGGCTTTCTCAAGCTCGGTGCGCAGGGCATAGTCCTGCTCGCTCAGGCGGAACTTGTCGTAGGCGTCGGAGTTGAGGAATACAATCATTACGTCGGACTCAGAACCCCACGAAGCGTGGGCACGCATACCGTAACGGTCAGAACCGAAAATCACGGCATTTCCGTCGAGCACAAATTTGGGCGACTCGTCGAAGTAACCGGTTTCGGTGAGAGGAATCATCGTGCCATCGGCAACGTTGAGGAGAATTATATCGGAATATGGCTCATGATGATGAAGTATTCCTTCCATCACGATCCATCGGCTGTCGGGGCTCCACTCGAAGCCTATCGAGCCGCCGCGCGAGGGNTTGGTGTGTCCATCGGTAAGCTGACGCACTTTTCCGCTCTCGACATCCATGACCATGAGCTTGCTGCGGTCTTTGACGAACGCGAGTTTCTTTCCATCGGGGCTATACGCCGGGCATGTGCGCTCCACTCCATCTTTTGCAGAGAAAAGTGGCTCCTCGTTGATTACGGTAGCATTTGCAAAGTCGGGATCTCCGTCGTGGCCTACGGTTGCTTTATAGATGTTCCAGTGACCGTCGCGTTCCGAAGTATAGACAAGCGATTTTCCATCGGGAGCCCAATTGACCTGGCTCTCTCCCTCTACCGTGTTGGTGATCTGGCGCGTCGTGGGATAATCGGTAGAGGTAACAAAAATTTCTCCGCGGTTTACGAATGCGATCTGCTTGCCGTCGGGCGAAGGCACGGCGCCTTGCGCGCTGTTTACCGGGATTCGCTTAACGGGCTGATAGAAATCGGCAGTAAGATCGATATTGACTTTAGCGGGTTTTGCGCCGGGGCGCATCGTATAGATTTCTCCGTCGTAGGTAAACGCAAGAGTACCGTCCTTGGCACCTGAAAGGAAACGCACGGGGTGTGATTTGAATGATGTCACAGCCTTTGGTGTCGCCCCTTTGGTCGGATCCATCGAGTAGACATTCATCGAGCCTCCATCACGCTCGCTGAGGAAATATAGAGTCTTTCCATCGGGCGAGATGACCGGATTGCGATCCTCACCTCCACGCTCGGTGAGATTGACATGTTTGCCGGTCTTGAGGTCGAGAGTCCATATATCGCGTGTATCGGAGGATGTGTGGTGTTTGCGCCACTGATCCTCAAAGCCTTTTATGTCCTGATAATAGATCAGGTTATTATTGGAAGGAGAGAATACCGGATATAGCACCGGGGTTGCCGAGACGAGTTCGGGGCGTCCGCCGGTCACAGGCACACCATAGAGTTGCGTGAGTCGCGCCGAGGGGAATGCCGCAGTCTGGGCAGTTGGTCGCACATAGGCTGAAAAGAGCACTGACTTTCCATCGGGAGTGAAAGCTTCGGGTGTCTCGCTGCCTGAGTCAAAAGTGAGGCGGCGCGGTTCACCGCCGGTGACATCGACTACATACACGTCGAATGATCCGGCACGGTTGGAACGGAAAGCTACCGAACGACTATCGGGCGACCACACAGGGGATGCCTCGTAGTACTGGTCGGTCATGGTAAGCCTTGAGGCGGTACCTCCCGCAGCAGGCACAGTCCATATATCGCCTTTGTAGGTAAAGGCTATGTTTTTTCCGTCGGGTGAAATGACAGCGTCACGCATGAAAAGCGGCGTTGTGGCTGTCGCACCAAATGCCATCGCCGACAAAACGGTGAAAATCAATTGCTTTTTCATTGCAAAAACTATGGCGGGATAGTAAAGTGAGATTACTGTGAGTAGAAAATAAAAAGAGGGCGATAGCGGCTAAGACGGCTACTATCGCCCTCTTTATTATTGTTTACTAAATAAATACGGGAATTTACTCGTGCTCGTATTTAAGTGTGAGTGTGGTCTGGTCACATACTTCCGACGGGCCGAAGTACTGGATCGGACCGGGATAGATGAACTCAACACCGGCTGCCCACTTGTCGCGCTGCTCGGCAAAGATGCGGAAGGGATTTCCGTCGAGTTTCACGAGAGCCTTCTGTATAACGGGCTTCATTTCGCCATGACGACGCTCCATGTTCATCATCATGGTCACAGGGATACCACCGGCAACCCACTCGGCAGCGGGAAGGGTGAGCTTGCGAACCGATGACATGTAGCCTGTCACACCTGCCTCGATGAGCTGAGCGGCATTGAAGCCGAGCGAGTAGCAGTAGTCAGCATCGAAGTTGGAAGGATCGGCGCAACGTCCCTCATAACCGAAGAAGTGGTGGAGGGGCGAGAATTTGCCCTTGTAAGTTCCCTCGGCCTTGAGCTCGCGCAGACGCTTGCCCACCATCTCGCTGAGGAGCTTCTCGGTCTCGATAAGCGAAACCTGCACGTTGCCGTGGGGGTCACGGTCGAGCGAGAGCTGGCGAGCCACACCCTCAGGAAGCGAAGCATAGGTATCGGCGTTCTCCTTGTCGAGATGCTCGATGATCCATGCGCGCTGCTCACCTGCATGGTGGATTGCTCCGAACTCCTCGGCTTTCTCAGCAAGAAGGTCGTTGAGCTGGGCGATAAGGCGCTTCATGGCGGGGATGAACTCGATAAGACCCTCGGGAATGAGGACGGTGCCATAGTTCATACCCTTGGCAGCACGTGCCACAATCACCTGGGCGATGTTTTCGATAACATCGTTGAGTGACAGATTCTTTGCCTCAACNTCCTCAGAGATGATGCAGTAAGTGGGCTGAGTCTGGAGTGCGCACTCGAGAGCGATGTGGGAAGCGGAACGACCCATGAGCTTGATGAAGTGGTAGTACTTCTTAGCCGAGTTACAGTCACGCTGAATATTACCGATAACCTCAGAGTAAACCTTGGTAGCGGTGTCGAAACCAAACGAGGTCTCGATCAGATCGTTCTTCAGGTCGCCGTCGATGGTCTTGGGGCAACCGATCACCTGCACACCTGCGCCGATCTCCTTGTAGTACTCGGCGAGCACAGCGGCATTGGTATTGGAGTCGTCACCACCGATGATAACGAGAGCTGTGATGCCAAGCTTCTTGAGGATCTCAAGACCCTTGTCGAACTGCTCTTTCTTTTCAAGTTTGGTGCGTCCGGAACCGATGATGTCGAAACCACCGGTATTGCGGTACTCGTCGATGATTTCCGATGTGAGCTCGATGTAGTCGTGGTCAACAAATCCACCGGGACCCATGAGGAAACCGTAGAGACGGCTGTCGGGGTTAACACTCTTGATGCCGTCGAAAAGTCCGCTGATCACGTTGTGTCCGCCGGGAGCCTGACCGCCCGAAAGAATAACGCCTACGTTGATAGGCTTACCCTGTGCGCCACCTTCGGCAGCCTCAAATGTGAGTTCGGGAAGACCATAAGTGTTCGGGAAAAGTTTTTTGATGTCCTCCTGGTCAGCCACTGACTGGGTNGGNTTTCCCTCAACTACCTTGACAGCGCCCTTAAGCACCTGAGGCAATTTAGGCTGGTAGGCCGAACGGGCCTGCTGCAATGCACTCTTTTTCATTCTTGCTGTTTTGATTTGTCTATTTAAACAATAGAATATTTCTACTACAAAAATAGGTATATTTTTCTTTACGGTCAAACGGATATATCTTTGCGNGTAATATTTGTTCCACTTTTTAAATGAAGCCGGCTATTTATGGGATCGCTCCATTTTTTCAATCCNGGAAATGATCTTGCCCTCGCTTCAGGGCAGCGCTACTACACGCCTCCGGCTGCCGCTGTGACACTCGCTCATGCCGGCACGTGGCTTCCGCTGCTGCTCGGAGAGGCGGGCGACATGGTAATGACTGCTTCCGGGGACTTACCCGCCGACATAACCGGGAAATGGAATCACGGGATGCTGGNGTGGNGTGGTGAGATGCCGGATTCCCTGCGCCCATGGGGATGGTCGCCGTGGGCAATNGAATATGCAGCAAACGCATTCAGAAAGANGGGGACTGACTGGGATGAAGCCTGGGAGAAGGGAGTGGATATGCCTCGTCTGCTGCAACTGACTCACCGACGCACTTCGGTTGCCGTNCATGAAGCTCTGACAACAGGACTGACACCGGTAGAGGCATTCAGCACAGATGAAGCCGAGGCGGCACTACACGCCTGGGACAAGGTTGTGGGGAANTCGCCACTCTCAGGTAGCGGACGTGGTGTGTTTCACGGAAGCATCAGATCGGCCGATGCTTTCCTGCGGCGATGTTCCGCAACCATCGCCCGACAGGGCTCTGTGATGATTGAGCATGAGCTTGTGCCTGTGGCCGAGTTTGCNATGCTNTTTGNAATGAAACGGGTAACAGGTATCAGCTTTCTCGGATATTCACTNTTCGAGACTTCGGGCGACGCTTACACATCAAACATCCTGCTNCCCGATGAGGAGATAAGGCAAAGGCTGCGGGAGTTGTGNCCCGCCGAGGATTTCGGCNCGCTGGAGNACCGCGTGACCGAGGCNATGNGGCACATTATCGNNCCGATACCCTATGAGGGGTATTTCGGAGTGGACATGATGGTGTACGACACGGAGAATGGAACGGCAGTGAATCCTTGCATTGAGGTGAATATGCGCACCACTATGGGTGTGGTGGCATGGAACGCCACGCACAAGCTTCTGCATCCCGCCTCACGTGGACGGTTTCGCCTCGCCACTATGCAGGAGGGTCATGCACCGGCCGGATGGCGCGACGGCCGGCTTGCCGAGGGAAGCGTGAACCTCTCGCCTGCCGACAGCAAAGTCGCCTTTATAATTGATGCAAAAAGCCGCGCCAACTGATGCTGACGCGGCTCGCACAATAAAGTTATATTTCTCAACGATCAAGGATCGAGTTCTGTCCGTAGGGGTTGGGGCCGTACTTGTTAGGACCAAGCTGAGAGGGAAGAGCAGCAAGCACGATGAACCAGATCGAGCCGATAAGGGGCACGAGCGAGATAAGAATCCACCATCCCGAACGGCCTATGTCGTGCATACGGCGGATTCCGACGGCAATACCCGGCACAAGCACCGCAAGAGCGTAGATATAGTAGATATAGATGAAAAAGTTAGCTACATAAGCAGCCAGACAGTAGAGAACGAGGCAAATAACCGCATTGAACAGCGCGAAATACCAGTACTCGGCACGAGGCGAGCGGCCATTAAAGTCAGCATATTTGTTGAAACATGCCTTCACTGCCTCCATAAATGTGATGTTCTGTGACATAATAGTTATTGAATTTAAGAGTGAAAGATCTATTTACCAGGCTTGCTTGCAGTAGCAAATTTAAGCCATTTCTTATTATACAAAACACCCGTGGAGAAATTTTTACTTAACAGTTGAAAGATTTTTTTTGATTTCGGTCTATATACGTTTATCTTTGTAGACACACAAACTGCACATGAATTACAGTTTTCTTGATTTTCTGGGACTGCTCGGATCAGTCGGGCTCTTCCTCTACGGCATGAAGGTGATGAGTGAGGGCCTTCAGAAAGCCGCCGGTAATCGTCTGCGCACCATACTCGGCGCAATGACCCGCAACCGCTTCGCGGGTGCCCTCACNGGAATCTTCATCACGGCACTGGTTCAAAGTTCATCGGCTTCGGTGGCAATGATTGTCGGCTTTGTCAATGCCGGTCTCATTTCGCTCGGCCAGTCGCTTGCCGTGACACTTGGTGCNAATGTGGGATCTACNTTCACGATGTGGGTGATCTCGCTTTTAGGTTTCAAGGTGGATGTCTCCACAGTAGCNGTACCCATTCTTGCCGTGGGTGTGCCNATGCTTTTTGCAAAGAAAAGCCGCACAAAATCTATCGGTGAGCTTCTGATAGGTTTCGCATTTCTTTTCATGGCACTTTCGCTTATAAGCAANTATGTGCCCGATTTGCAAAGCAACCCTGAAATGTTTGCATTCCTGGAGCGGTATGCCTCGATGGGCTACTGGTCGGTTATAGTATTCCTGTTTGTGGGAATCGTTGTCACGATGCTCATTCAGTCATCGGCNGCGACGTTTGCTATCACACTGATAATGTGCAGCAAGGGATGGATTTCATTTGACCTCGGCTGTGCAATTATTCTCGGCTCAAAGATAGGCACGACCATCACCCCTATCCTTGCTTCACTCAGCGGAAACATCGGCGCAAANCGTGCGGCTATCGCAATGCTGCTTTTCAATACGGCAAGCGCAATATGGACTATGGCGATTTTCTACCCGTTCTGCGGACTATGTGCGTGGATCACAGAAAAATGCGGCCAGGGAGACCCCAATCTTCTCTACAGCTTCGTNAATACACTTGAAACTACCAATCCCGAGATCTACAATCATCTGTTTGACGGCACTCTNCCGCTGGATGACCCCACGCTCAGCACGGTGACCCAGATGCAGGTGAGCGTGTCGTTCGGCATGTCGGTATTCCCGACTCTGGTGACCACCATCAATATGCTTATCATGATATGGTTCACCAACCTTTACGTGAAACTGCTCGAATGGCTGATTCCNTCGCGTCACCGCGAGGAGGAGGAGTTTACTCTTAAATTTATATCGCGCGGTCTTCTCGGNGTATCGGAGCTCAACATAGCCCAGGCTGAGAAAGAGCTTGAAGTGTTTGCGGAGCGCGTAGGGCGCATGGTGGGCATGGCACAGACACTTGTACACACCAAGCCCGGCAACGAAGATTTCAACCAACTCTACTCGCGCCTTGAAAAATATGAGGAGATCTCTGACCGCATGGAGCTCGAGATCGGCAACTTCCTGAAACACGTTGCTGAAGGACGCCTCTCCAACACTTCGAAACGCCACGTGGCAGGCATGCTGGCGATAGTGACCGAGATAGAGAGTATCGCCGACTGCTGTCTTGGCATAGGCAAGATACTCCTGCGCAAACAGCAGGCCAACGTACACTTCAACGAAGAGATCTACAGCAACATCGACTCGATGTTTGGGTATGTGGACAAGGCAATGGCCAATATGGTCAAACTACTGTCGACAGTAGAGACTCCGCACGAGAGTGACATAGTTGTCTCCTACAACACCGAGCGCGAGCTCAACAACCGCCGCAACCAGCTGCGCACACAAAATATCACCAACATCAACGAGAATCATTACGAATATCAGGCAGCCATATTCTACATGGATATCGTGAGTTGCCTCGAGAAGACCGGCGACTATATCATCAACGTGGTGGATGCCGTGCGCACTGATTTCCGGAACGAAAAGTAAGTGCCGATGACCCTTCTCACCACAGCAATCGGCCTGACCGCGGAACCGTCGGGTGTACATACACCCGACAATATTGTTCTCACGGTGATACTGGCATTGTTTGTGGTGATGGGCCTCAATGCACCGAATCTGCGTCACATAACCACCACATTCTTCTCCGATCTTGTTTCGCGCAGGCAGCGTGCCAACATATTCGACATCCACAACACGGCTTCCGACGCACGCATGATACTACTGATGATGATTCAGACCTCGATTTTCGAGGGGGTGCTTCTTGCGGGATGGGTTACGCCGGACAGCAGTACGAATTATCTTGTATGCGCGGGTGCCCTTACTGGGATAGCTTTGGTGTTCAACACTTTCTCCTATGTCGCCTGTGCCACCATAGGATACGTTTTCACCACCCCCGAGAATGCAGGCCGGTGGCGTCACACATTCAGCACCTCGCAAGGGCTCCTCGGTATCGGGCTTTTCATTCCTGCCACATTGTCGGTTCTGTGGGCCGGTGATCAGTACTGGGCTTACATTTCCGCCATAATCTTATATGTGGTTGCACGCATGTGCTATATTTTCAAGGGTATTTCTTTTTTTTACAACAATGTGCTATCTTCTTTTTACTTTATTTTGTATCTTTGCGCCCTTGAAATCATCCCGATACTTGCCGTTTTTCATTCAGCCGTGGTGCTTTCGGCTGTGTTATAGGCGTTTCGCCTGTGATTTCTTGGTATTGCCATCAGGGAGTAATCACCCCACACAAATCCATTCCGTAGCGTGAAGATAAAGAAAATACTGGTATCCCAGCCTCAGCCCGCGTCGGGCAAGTCTCCTTATTTCGAGATCGCCGACCGTCATGGCGTGGAGGTTGTTTTCCGCCCATTTATCAAAGTCGAAGGGCTGTCGGCCAAAGAATTTCGCCAGCAGAAGATCAATCTTGCGGATTTCACCGCAGTGATCTTTACGGCACGCACAGCAATAGATCACTTCTTCCGCCTCTGCGAAGAGACGCGCGTGACCGTGCCTGACACTATGAAGTACTTTTGCACCAACGAGCAGATCGCGCTCTATCTCCAGAAGTACATCACATTCCGCAAGCGCCGTATCTTCTTCGGCGCGACAGGCAAGCTAGACGGACTTACCACAATACTCCAGAAACACAACAAGGAAAAATATCTCTTTGTGGTTTCAGACGTGCATGACAGCTCTGACGTGGCACCGCTTGAAAAAGCCGGCATCAACTACACGACGGCAGTAATGTACCGCACCGTGAGCAACGACTTCGGTCCCGACGAGAAGTTTGACTATGACATGCTTCTTTTCTTCAGCCCGTCGGGAATAGAATCGCTCAAAAAGAACTTCCCCGATTTCGAGCAGGGCGACATACGCATCGGCGTATTCGGTCCGACGGTCGCAAAGGCAGTAAAGGACGCAGGACTGCGTCTTGATCTTGAGGCTCCCACCCCCGGTGCCCCGTCGATGACCACAGCTCTTGATCTATATCTGGCCGACCAGAAGCAGCAGTGAAAACCCACAGCCTTCCTAAACCGACCAAACTCTGCAGCACCTCGGCTATCGACCGGCTTTTCTCGCGTCGCAGAGGTGAGGAGATAAACAGCGCGCTTGCCTACCCCCTACGGGTAGTGTGGGCGCCTGCTGCATCAAGGCACGACGGTCAGCGAGGGATAAAGTTTGTCATCTCGGTTCCCAAGAAGCGTCTGCGTCATGCCGTGGATCGCGTGACGATGCGTCGACGCATCAGGGAGAGCTACAGGCTCGGGCGACGTGATCACCTTGAAGGGTGCCCCGATGTGGATGTGATATTCGTATACGTGGCCGACCGTCTGACGGATTCGAAGCGGGTAAAGGGGGCTATGGAGCGTCTGCTGACAAAAATCACAGGGCTGAAACTCCCGACCGAGGAAGTCCAGAATCCTGATCCAGATTCGGGGGCTGCATGATGCGACGGTTGCTAATATTACCGATAAGATTTTATCAGTTGTGCATATCGCCCATGCTGCCGCCAAGCTGCCGCTTCACACCGACGTGCAGCCAGTATGCCATAGAGGCTATCACCAGGCATGGAGCCGCCAAAGGACTATGGCTTGCATTACGCCGCATAGCGCGTTGCCATCCATGGGGAGGATCGGGGTATGATCCCGTGCCCTGACGGGAGGTGGCACGCACTACCGCAAGGGGTAGGATGCTGACAAAACACTAAGACGGATTGAAAACGGATAGGCGGCCGAACGTGGTTTCGGACCGCCTTTGTAATAAAAGCGGTTCTGCACGTCCCAGGAACGGAATGCTATCATTTTCGTTTCCCCCGGAGGGATATCGCAATCAAGGTCGAGCTGCCTGTGATGCACCTGACTGCTGTCGACATCGAGATAGACTATATCGACCGAAATGGATTTGAGAGGACGCAGGGAGTCGAGATTGGTGACATGCATGGTCTCGCGCAGAGAGCGAAGCGGTTTTTCATAGCCCGATACCACTACAAGTTTTCCAGGATAGAAAACCGTGTCAAACATGGGCCGCACGGCACTGTCGGTCACTGCCTCGAGCGCCTGGCGCATGCGTAACGGTCGACGCGTCGTGCGCTGACCATAAGCCATGCCTGCCACCGACAGCATGAATGCGGCTATCAAAAGTGAAAGACGCGTGGGCATTACAGATAGCGTGGCTGATAAGGTGGAACGGAGGGGTCACGCGGCCAGAGTCGTATACATCCGTCAAGTCCTTGCTGGCGTGTATCGAAAGTGCGCACCGAAAATCTGAACATATATGGGAAAAGCCGCCACCAGTTGGCTTTTATGCCTCGCCGCACGGGAGCGAACGACAACCGGTCGCCTGACATGGTGAGTGTAAATCGGTTTCCTCCGGTTTTGGAAAGCACTGCGGATTTAACTGCTCCGTCGGCACCGATACCGGCGAGGGTTGCATCGAAGACGCCGTTTTTAGCCGTAGGAACAACGCGGCCGATCAGCGTGCCGCACTCAATGCCCGAGCGAGCCGACAGTGCCGTGACGATGCGAAACTGCATACCATCGGTATCCTCACGCTCAATGACAATAATCTGTCCGGTGGCAGGAAACATCCAGATCCCTTCAATTGACACCAGTGGTAGTTGCGAAAGTCGGCCGGTTATCTCACTGCGTTCAGCATACCCGTCAAAAGTTTCGGCGGCCATGGGGATTACCTCCGCCACAGCCGTCAGAAACAGAATTATCAGATAAGTGATTCCTCGCATTGAGGCACCGTGTATACAGGATCAAACAGTTGCAAATGTGTAGGCAAAACCGAAGGTGAGCATCTCTTTCATCTGCCAGCACTTCCATGCGGTGTCGGACTTACGGGACGAGTCGTAGCGCATGTTGCATATAATCTGCGTCGAGATGTAGCGGTTGAATGAGAAGTTGATCGTGTTTTCCCAGTCTCCCTGAAGGTAGGAATAATCGGAGAAGACGTAGAACCTGGAGTTATACACTATGTTGTAAGCGATGTTCCAGGTGAATTTTACTTCCATATTGGAACCGTACTGGCTCACGGTCTTGTGACCCTCCTTTATACCAAGACTTACTTCGCTGACGCGTTGCGACAAACAGGACTTGAGGTTGTAGGACAACGGTGCCATTGAGAAGTTCAACGTGAATGTCTTTTTGGGATTGGTGTGGCTGTAGGTCATACCGAGACCAAGGTTGAGCTCACCCGGAGCGAGGAACGCCGACTTGACGGTGTTGGAGTTAGCAGGGAAGTTCTGAAGGAACTGGGTCTTTGCCAGCAATGTGATTGTGTAGTACCAGCTCTTGAATGCCTTGAGACCGAAAGTTGAGTTGACCTGGAAAAGATCCTCGGAGATGTTGTAGCTGCGCACAGTGTCGTTGGGAGCTGAGTTTATCGACAACCTGTACTGAATCGTGTTGTTGAAGAGCAGGTTGGGATGATATGCCGTGTTGAGATTGATGTTGTAGATTCCGGCGATGCGCAGGTTGACGTTGGAGTTACCGCCCTGATACCAGTTGGATGAGTTATAGGCCTGCGCAAACTGTGCAGTTCCGTTGAATGACTCTATCCAGTGCTTGCGGCGTGTGTCGACCTTGAGGTCAGTATCGCCTGGAGCGGGTGAGACGGTGACTTCCTCGACCACTATCTTGGCATGTTCGGGATCGGCATAGGCAACATACTGCTTGGGGGGATCGGGGAGGTCGGCAAGATTATACTTGAGCTGATCAAGATAGTGCACGAAGTATCGCTGGCGGGTCTCCTGCAGGTGCTGGCGTGCACGCATACCGCGATCCACCCACTGAAGGGCGGGATTGTCGCTGAAAGTACGCGAGAAAGGTGCAACCGAGTCAATGCGCACGAAATTGGTAAACACAATGGGGGTAGCGATAAACCACTTCGGGAGCATGAGGTCGCTCACATCGATCGTAGTGTCAATGACCAGTGTATCGGGTATAAGCTTAACTGCAGCCGTATCAGGTTCTACTTTTGTGAGCTTGTCGTCGGCATCGTCTCCGAAGAAATCATCAAGTATTACCGCGGCAGGTGGATCAGTGTCGTCATCATCATCTCCAAGAAACACCTGTGCTCCGGCCGTGAACGCCGATGAGAGAAGCAGCGAGAGCATTAGCAGAAGTCGGCTGAGATCAAATCGCATAATCAGAAATGTCTTAATGTCTATAGGTAGAACTACGGATTCCACAGAGTTTCATCACATTTACGGGTAAACCCATCAATGCCGCGACTACACTTTGACGGAATGTGCACAAAGATATACAAAAAAATTGTTAATAGCGCATTTCAGCTATATTTATTCTGTGAAATCCAAAAATCTTAAAAAGTAATGGGGTAAAATCACTTCTTTTTTTCAATATTGTCCAAGCATGGCAAGAGAACACAGGATGCGGCTCAAATTCCAAAACTTTTTTACTGCATATTAGCTAAATAATCTCAAAAAAATATAATTTTGCACACGCAATTCCGGCGGCAACACTTGAGAGATTTAAGCCGCCTCCACACAACTGACACACAAGCCATACTCCACGGGAATCAATTTCTATTTATCATAAATAATTATTACTCACAAGTGTTTATGAAGAGATTTCTTCTCCTGACAGCCGCACTGATAGTCGTCTGGGCCACTGCCTATGCCGATATCACGTGCCACGGCACAGTAGTCGACAACGAGGGGGAACCCATCGTAGGTGCAGTAGTGACACCCGAGGGCCGACCCAACAACGGAGTCCCGACTGACATCGACGGAAACTTCACAATCAAGGTTCCCGACGGCATCAAGAAGATCCACATCGAGTATGTGGGCATGAAACCCGTGACTCTCACGGCCGAGCCAGAGGTGGGAACCGTGACAATGGAAGTGAATGCACACATGCTTCAGGACGTGGTGGTGACACAGTCCATCGCACGCACCCGCAAAACACCGGTAGCAGTGTCGGCGATCGATGCCCAGACCATCGACGTGAAGTTGGGTAACCAGGAACTCCCCGAGATACTGAAAACCACACCTGGCGTGTGGGCCACAAAGGATGGCGGCGGTTTCGGCGATGCTAAGATCAACATACGCGGCTTCAAGGCTTCAAACACTGCAACCATGGTCAACGGCGTACCCGTCAACGACATGGAATGGGGCGGCATCTACTGGTCAAACTGGAGCGGCCTGGGCGACATAATCTCGTCGATGCAGGTGCAGCGCGGTCTTGGCGCCACTATCATCTCATCGCCTTCGTTCGGCGGCACAATCAACATGGTTACCCGTGGCCTCGACTCGAAAAAAGGTGGTACGGCCTGGTACGGCCTTGGCAACGACAACGCCATGAACTACGGTATATCGTTCTCGACCGGCATGATGAAAAACGGCTGGGCAATGACATTCCTCGGATCACGCAAGAGCGGTAACGGATATGTGCTCGGCACACAGTATGAGCAGTACAACTACTTCCTGAATATCTCCAAGCGCATAAACGAGAGCAACCAGATCTCACTCACCGTGACCGGTGCTCCTCAGACCCACTATCAGCGCAGCTCGCAGGACGGCCTCTCGGTACAGGGATGGCAGGATGCAGCCAACTATATGCCCAAAGGCGAGCAGTACCGCTACAACCCGACATACGGTTTTGACCTCTATGGCAAGGAGCGTTCGTCGCACATCAACAAGTACAACAAGCCGGTGGCAATGCTCAACCACACCTGGCAGATCAACCACAAGTCATCGCTTAGCTCAGTCATCTATGCTTCACTCGGCACGGGTGGCGGCACAAGCGGCCAGGGCGCACAGATAGGCACAGGCTCGTCGACCTACTACAATTACTGGTACGGCGCTTCCAACGGTTCGCTGAACTGGAACTCAGTCACCAATAACGGTGTGACATACGAGCTGCGCCACCCCAACGGCTACTTCGCCTACGACAACGTGCAGCGCATGAATGCCGCATCGACCACCGGCTCGCTGATGGTAATGTCGAACTCGGTGAACAACCACAAATGGTTTGGCGGGGTGTCGAACTACAAAAACGACATCGCCGAGAACACATCACTGACCGTGGGACTGGATCTACGCTACTACTACGGCAAGCACACCAATGAGATCACCGATCTCTACGACGGTGAATACTTCATCGACTACTACCGCGCTGCCTCAAACAACAGCCGCACATTTGCCAGCGCAGCCGAGCAGACGGCTTACCGCCAGCAGAAACTCGGCGTGGGCGACATAGTGTACCGCAACTGGGACAGCCGCATCTGGCAGGAGGGTGTTTACGGACAGATCGAACAGAATCTGCTTGACAACAATCTTAATCTCGTGCTCTCGGGTGCTATGAACCTCAACACCTACACCCGCTACGAGCACTTCTACGTCAACGCCGAGGAAAGCAAGTCGCCGACACGCACATTCTTCGCCGGCTCGGTGAAGGGTGGTGCCAACTACAACATCGACCGCAACAATAACGTGTTTGTCAACGGCGGATACATCACCCGCGCTCCCTACTTACAGTACGGCGTGTTTGTATCACCCGCCAACTCCAACGCCATCAATCCTAATTCGCGCAACGAGAAGGTGGGAGCAGTCGAGGCCGGCTACGAATACCACTCCCCCACATTCACCGCTCAACTCAACGGTTACTACACGATGTGGATGGACCGCACGATGATCTCAACCGGAACTCTCGCCTACGACGGCGACCGCTACACCGCCACAATGAACGGCGTAGACTCGCGCTACATGGGTCTCGAGCTTAACTTCGTCTACAAGCCCACCAACTGGTTCGAGCTGTCGGGTATGCTCGCCTGGGCCGACAATACATGGCAGAACGCTCCCGTGGGCTACTACTACAACAGCGGCGGTCAGGCACTGTCGGATCTCGGTGACCAGAGCCATCCGGCCACAATCACCACTCCCATGGCCGAGGATCACCTCTGGGCCAAGATCGACCAGAAGGGAAGAAAAGTGGGTGGCTCGGCACAGACCACCGGCGCCATCGGCACACAGTTCAAGCCGTTCTCAGGCTTCCGCATCGGCGCCGACTGGACCCTGAACGCCCGCAACTACTCTGACTACTCGCTGAGCAACTCGAGCAACTCGAGCCAGCTTCAGCCGGGCAAGACTCTGTCGATCGCCGATCCGTGGTGCATCCCGTTCGGCAACCAGCTTGACCTTAACGCCAGCTACAGCTTCCCGATCACCGGCGACGTGCGCTGCACATTCTCGGCCAACGTCTACAACGTGTTCAGCAACTACTACATCATGGACGCCTACACCGATCACGGCACCGCCGGCACCTGGAGCAACGCCTACAGAATTTTCTACAGCCAGGGTCGCACATTCAACCTGCGAGTGAAATTCCATTTCTAAAAAGCCACAGAAGTAACTACAATGAATAAAGTCATTATAAGCGCACTGGCAGCCACCGGCCTCACCCTCGGCAGCTGCGGCGTGAACTCCTGGAACGACGAAATGCTCGACGGTTTTGAGGGAGGTGTGAACTACAACAAGCCCACGACCAACGTCAGCTACGCCCTCACCGAGAGCGACTACTCGACCATCGCCACCCTGATGGAGGCTCTCGCCACCAACGATGCCGAGAAAGCCGAGGCAAAAGCCATAGCAACGGATCTCTACCTGAACTCCAACGGCTCTTTCCCTGCCACTGTGGCTCTGCCCGCATTCATGCAGACCGCGTCGTTTCCTTACTATCTCGCCGAGAACGGCAGCTCGGTCGACATCATCTATGCCGAAGCGGGCGAGAACGATCCTACCATCACGACTGTAGCCACTGCTATAACCTACACAGTGGACAAAGCCGGCTACCAGAGCGCATGGGGAAGCAACGACGACTATATCCAGGCATTCACTCCGGCAGTGAGCGCGACCGATAAAATTCCCGCACTGCTCGCAGCCAAGTACACCGACGCTCAGGAAGGTGAGATGTGCATGGTGACCTACAACGTAGCCAGCGAGGAGCCGGTGTTTGCCGATGCAGCCTATGTGCCCGTGAAATTTGACGGCGGCAATGTGTTCATGTTTGCCGACAAGGGCGTGGCCGAAGGAGTGCTCGGCGGCAGCGAGACCAAAACCTACGGCTACATCAACAACAACGATGATGTGACAGTGGAGGCCGACGGCACTCTGAGTGGCGGCAAGCCCGAGAACGTCTATACCTTCACCGACGTCGACGGCGAATTCATGACAATTCAGGATGCAAAGGGACGCTATCTCTACATGAGCGGCACCTACAACAGCTTCAATATCTCGGATGAAGCCGACACCACCGACGACGGCTATCTGTGGAGCGTGACCGACAACAACGGCGACGGCACTTGGACCATCATGAACAAGGGCAAGGAGAAGTGGATGCAGTACAGCACCAACTACACCTCATGGGGTGCCTACAACTATGCCTCGGGCGAGAATCCCGTGCTCTACTACTCCGACGGCAGCAATGTGCTTGTGGCCAACGCCGATCCCGACGCATCGGGCCGCTACGCCGTGGTGAATCCCTCGACCAAGACCGTCAACACCGTCTATACCTTCGACGGCTCGAAGTGGATCGTGGCTTCGCAGGTGCTCGCCCTCAATCCCGAGGACTACACTGAAATGGGCTTCTCCAACAATTCGCTCGACGATGCCGAGTCATATCTCCCCATCTATCTGCGCAACAAGCTCCCCTACGCGCAGGAGGGTGAGGCCGTCTACGTGAAGTACAACCGCAACACGGCAGCACTCTATGTCTACGACGGCAGCAACTGGAGTCGCAACGACAACGGCCTCGAGACCGTGACCGGCCGCTACAAGAAGGACAGCGGTGCATGGAAGTTTGAGAAATATATCGGCAAGGCCATGTTCAACCTGTTCACCGCCGACAAGATCGAGCTCGAGCAGTCATATCTCATGGTTGCCGAGGGGATCTGCGCCATCCCGTTCACCTCGACCCGTAACCCCTACTACTCCTACTTCTACACCGAACCCGTAAGCGACAAGGGTGGCGTGATCGTGACTCCGACCGACGTCAACGCCTTCCGCTTCACCGCTTCGCACACCGATGCCGGCGGCAAGAAGGTGGATGCTCCTGAGGGGTACTTCTTCATCATCGACTCCTACGGTCAGGTGATCTATGTGAACGACGACACCTACAACACTTACTACAAAAACGACGACGTGGATCTGACTCACCAGGGGTGCTATTGGAAAGCTGAGAAGAATTCCGACGGCACATGGAAGATCAGCAACTACTTCGACAAGTATGTGCAGTACTCGATAAAGTACACATCGTTTGGCTGCTATGCCGCAGCTCAAAACGATGCCGCTCTGCCCACGCTATATCAGCTCCAGAAGTAAGAGATTGCAATGTTTTTATGCCGGGTCACTCCCATGCTGGGGTGGCCCGGTTTTGCTTTATGAGAACTCGGAGGGCTCGGAGTACGCGGAAGGGCCGGGTGGTGGGATTTTTTAGATGTTTTGGCCATTTTCGCATCCTATGATGGGTAAAATTTGATTATCTTCGCACAAAGAAGAAAGTAAAATCACACATTCATAGAACAACCATGTCAAAAGTCCTGATCATAGGTGCCGGAGGTGTCGGCACAGTGGTAGCATATAAATGCGCTCAGAACCGCGAAGTGTTTAATGAGATCGTGCTTGCATCGCGCACCAAATCGAAATGCGACGCTATCGCCGCTAAGATCGGTGCCGACAATATCACCACCGACCGCGTAGATGCCGACAATGTTGATGAACTCTGCGAACTCCTGCGCCGCCACCGCCCCGATATCGTGATCAATGTGGCTCTCCCCTATCAGGACCTCACGATCATGGAGGCTTGTCTGGCCTGCGGCGTGAATTACCTCGACACGGCCAACTATGAGCCGAAGGATGAGGCGCACTTCGAGTACAGCTGGCAGTGGGCCTACCGCGAGCGTTTCGAGAAGGCGGGGCTGACTGCCATACTTGGCTGCGGCTTTGACCCGGGCGTGTCGGCTGTGTTCACCGCCTACGCCGCCAAGCACTATTTCTCGGCGATGGAGACTCTCGACATCGTGGACTGCAACGCCGGTGACCACGGCAAGGCTTTCGCCACCAACTTCAATCCGGAGATCAACATACGTGAGATCACTCAGAACGGCCGCTACTGGCAGGACGGCAAGTGGGTAACCACAGGCCCGCTCGAGATCCACACTGACCTCACCTATCCCAACATAGGCAAGCGCGACAGCTACCTGCTCTACCATGAGGAGCTTGAGTCGCTGGTGCAGAATTTCCCCACTATCAAGCGCGCCCGCTTCTGGATGACGTTCGGCCAGGAATATCTGACGCATCTGCGCGTGATCCAGAACATAGGCATGGCCCGCATCGACGAGGTGGAGTACAATGGCGTGAAGATCGTGCCGCTGCAGTTCCTGAAGGCTGTGCTCCCAAACCCGCAGGATCTTGGTGAGAACTATCACGGCGAGACTTCGATCGGCTGCCGCATCGCCGGTAAGGGTAAGGATGGCAAGGAGATGACCTACTATATCTACAACAATTGCAGCCACGAGGCCGCTTACAAGGAGACGGGTATGCAGGCCGTGAGCTACACCACGGGCGTTCCTGCCATGATAGGTGCTATGATGTTCCTGACCGGCAAGTGGAACAAACCGGGTGTGCACAATGTGGAGGAGTTTGACCCCGATCCCTTCATGGAGCAACTTCCCAAGCAGGGTCTGCCCTGGTGTGAGGTGATCAACGGCGATCTCGAAGTTGACAAAATAGGTTGAACACACCATCTGTGCAACGATGAAAAGACTGCGCTTGCTACCAATGTTTGCCGTGCTGACCGGGTGCCTCCTCATGGCTACCCGGTGGCCCGCAAGCGCTTCAGTAGCTACGGAGAATGATGAGAAGGTTTACGGTATCGCGTTTTACAATCTCGAGAACCTCTTTGACACGATAAACCAGAGCGGGAAGTTTGACCTCGAATTTACTCCCGGGGGCGCACGCGGCTGGGATACGGAGAAGTATCAGGCAAAACTCGAGAAGCTTGCAACGGCAATCCACGCCATGAGCGACGAGCGCACTCCTGCCGGACCGGCGATCATCGGTATTGCCGAGGTGGAGAACGAGAGCGTGGTGCGCGATCTGGTGAACACGGCTCCGCTGAGCGAGCGTGGTCTGAAATACGTACACCACGACTCGCCCGACAACCGCGGCATAGATGTGGCGCTGCTCTATGACCCGGCGCAGTTTGAGGTTACGGGCGTGCTAAACGCTCCGCTGACGACGATAGATTTCGCCACACGCGACCAGATGGCCGTGACCGGAGTGCTCGGGGGCGACACGCTCACGGTGATCGTGAATCACTGGCCATCGCGTCTGGGAGGGGAGGAACAGTCGCGTCCCAACCGCGTGAAGGCTGCCGAGCTGTCGAAGCAGATCGCCCAGACGCTCTGGCAGGAACGCCCAGGGCAGCACGTGATCATCATGGGTGATCTGAACGATGACCCGTCGAGCTACTCAGTGGCAGTGACGCTGGCCGCCGATGCCAATCAGAACAAAGTGAAAAACCACTCGTTCTACAACCCTTGGTGGGAGATATGGGACGAGAACACGCGCGGCACCCTGAGCTACCGCGGCAAGTGGAATCTTTTTGACCAGATACTCGTGTCGGGCACGCTACTCGACAACAAGAAAGGAGCTCCTACAGGCAATCTGATCTACGAGAGCGCCCGTATCAATGATTTTGATTTCCTCAAGAACCCGCCTGACAGCCGCTATGCCGGCACTCCGCTGCGCACCCACGCTTCGGGCAAATGGCTAAACGGCTACTCCGACCACTTCCCCACTGAGATTTTCCTAATCGTAAAATGATACGCATAATTCTGTTCGTGCTTCTGGCTGTGGTGATCCTTACGTCAATATCACAGTACCGCAAAGGACGACACGGGATTAAATAGCTACCGTGATGCCGACACAGGAGACGCATCAGAGATTGTTCGGTTTTATGTGCATAAGACCGAACAATTTTATATTGACGTGATTTCAAACTCACTACAAAATATTACCCCCCGAGTGAAATGAACTATGATATTTAATCTTTAAGCCTT
>JAAVGC010000048.1 GCA_014800445.1 Bacteroidales bacterium
ACATGATGGGAGTAGTGACGATCATAAACCAAAGCATAATAGATTCGGGGCAGAAGATCGACGTGTCGCTTGAAAATCAGGCGATGTTCTCGACACAACGCAAGACTCTGCTCGGCCTTGACATGCAATATGAACTCAGCCGCAACCTGACTGTGGGTGGAACTCTGCTGCATTTCTCGGAAAAGGCTCTGACTGAAAAGGTGGCCATAGGTGATGAAATTGTAAATAACACTATGGCGGGGCTGAACGTGAACTGGAAAACTCAGTTCATGTGGCTAACCAACTGGCTGAACAAAATACCGACAGTGAATGCCACGGCTCCATCGCAACTGAGTGTAAATGCTGAGTTTGCGAAGCTGCTCCCTCACTCGCAGAAGCGGGGATCTATGGATGGAAGCTCATATATAGACGATTTCGAGGATAGTCAGACGGGTATAGANCTGCGCTNNCCCTACGCATGGGTGCTTGCCTCGACNCCGAGCGAACAGGGAGGTAACGCTCTTTTCAAGGAGGGCACTCTGAGTAATAACACAGCCTATGGAAAGAACCGCGCACTGATATGCTGGAACCACATAGACAGGATATTCACTTCGCGNAACTCAACGCTTTGNCCATCGTATATTAAGAGCGATCTTGCTCAACTGTCGAACCCATACGTGAGGGAGGTGACTTCGCGTGAGATATTTCCGGGGAGAGAGNTGGATTATGGAGAGTCGTCGACGGTGCAGACGATGAATATCTCATTTTATCCGATGGAACGCGGCCCATACAATGTGGATGCGACGGATATTGACGGCGATTTCAATTTACTGTATCCGGAAAGGAGATGGGGCGGAATAATGCGTCGACTGGAAAATACCAATTTCGAGCAGGCCAATATAGGTTATCTGCAATTCTGGTTAATGTCNCCGTTTCTNGACGATGAGAACCCGAACACCGAGGGGGGAGATCTGTATATCAATTTNGGAGAGATAAGCGAAGATATACTCAAGGACGGGATGAAGAGTTATGANAANGGTGTNCCNGTGGACGGTAATGATGAATACATGACGGAAACCGTNTGGGGNAAGGTNTCGACNCAGTCTTCNCTGACNTACTCGTTTGACAANGCAACGACGTCGCGAGAGATGCAGGATGTGGGGCTNGACGGGNTNAANAATGNNGANGANTTCGGTTTNNCCACTTACGCNGANTATCTTTCNGAACTGAGGATGANNCTTCCGGCNGCTACAGTGGCAAGACTGGAGGANGATAANGCNTCNCCTTTCAATGATCCGGCAGNAGACAANTATCATTTCTTTNTNGGNGAGGACTATGANCAACAGCGTCTGTCGATACTNGAACGTTATAAACGCTANAACGGTGTGGAAGGNAACTCGCTTGACGCNAGACTCTCGGGTGAGCCTATGTATCAGTCGGCCCGCAACACTCCCGATGTNGAGGACATNAATCAGGANAACACGCTGAACGAGTATGAGCGCTATTTCCAGTATCGCGTATCGATCAGNCCNGAGGATTTTGTGGTNGGGAANAACTACATAACAGACAAGCAGACATCGCTTGTGCTGCTGCGTGACGGNTCNACGNCTGAGGCTGTGTGGTATCAGTTCAAGATACCTCTCGGTGACTACGAGAAGGTTGTGGGTGGNATATCNGACTTTACCACAATCAGGTTCATGAGGATGTTTATGACAGGTTTCAAGAATCCGACACATCTGCGTTTNGCTACTCTTGAACTTGTGAGAGNGGAATGGCGNGATTATGATTACAGTCTCNNNGGAANNGCNGANNCTCCGGCNNAGGGGGAACTGGATGTGTCGGTGGTNAATATCGAGGAGAATGCCGGGCGGGAGCCGGTGAACTATGTGCTTCCGCCAGAGGTGTCGCGTATAGTCGATCCCGGTCAGGCGCAGATCACCCAGCTAAANGAGCAGTCGATGTCGATGAANGTNGTNGGGCTCGACAGCGGTGANGCNCGTGCCGTGTACCGCAGCACACAGCTTGATCTGCGCAACTACNACCGNTTGCAAATGTGGGTNCACGCCGAGGCACTTATAGATGACGCAANCAANCTCGGNAATGGTGAACTNGCTCTCGTGNTAAGACTTGGCAGCGATGTGAAAAACAATTACTACGAATATGAGATACCTCTCACACTGACACGGCCGGGAAAGTATAACAANAACGTGCCGGGTGANNGNGAGGAGGTGTGGCCACGTGAAAATTATCTTGATCTCANATTGCAGTCGCTCGTGGATCTGAAGCGTGAGCGTAACCGCGCACGTAACGACAATGGNAGTGANGTGAGCTACAGGACNATCTACAGNNNGNCTGANNNNGANGCGGANGGGCGNCNGATGAGTGTGANGGGCAATCCNTCNCTCAGTGACNTNAGGGTGATGGTGATAGGGGTAAGGAACAATGCCNGTATGCCCAAGAGCGGCACAGTGTGGGTGAANGAGTTGAAAGTAACTGATTTCAATGAAAGCGGGGGNTGGGGCGCAAAGGTCAATGCCAATCTTGCAGTGTCGGATCTTGCGACACTCAACTTCAACGGGCACAGGGAGACGGCAGGGTTTGGTAGTGTGGATCAAAGCNTGAATGAGCGGCGTATGGACAACTATACAGAGTATGGGGTGACGGTGCAGACGGATTTAGGGCGTTTTCTTCCTGCGGCGGCCAAGATAAGCGCACCGGTTTACTACTCGGTTTNGGAGGAGCGCCTTACTCCGAAGTATAATCCGCTTGATCAGGATGTGACACTCCATGACGCTCTTGACGATGTGACGACGCGTGCCGANCGCGANTCNATNAAGGCNTANGCGGTTGACCGNGGAAAGGTGACGAGTTTCAGNATCTCGGGGTTGAAATCGAATGTGNTGTCGCAGACTCCCAAGCCATGGGATCCGGGAAATTTCACGGTGAATTTCTCGATGAACCGACAGAGTNAGGTTAATCCGACAATAGAGTACGAAAATACGGCAGATTACCGTGGNTCGCTTCAATACAGCTANANACCGCTGCGGAGGAGCGTGAGGCCTTTCGNGCGTATATCGCGTAGAGGAGCCGGATGGAAGTTTCTGCGTGAGTGGGAGGTGAATTACCTCCCCGCCAATATAACGATGCAGACAGCTATATCGCGTTACTACTATGAACAGCAGACGCGGTCGGCTAATGACGATTTCTTCCAGCTTCCGGTTTCGGTGTCAAAGAATTTTCTGTGGGANCGNAGACTGTCGTTGACGTGGAATCTGACTCAGAGNNTTTCGGTGAACTTCTCGTCGAATACTTCTGCGAGAATAGAGGAGACTGTGGGTGCGGTTAACAAAAAGCTCTTTCCTGACCGCTACAAGGAGTGGAAAGACACTGTGTGGTCNTCGATANTGAAGCTCGGTACTCCGTGGGGTTACAANCAGAGCTTCAGCGCAAGTTACCGACTGCCNCTGGCACGCATACCGGTACTTGATTTTGTTTCGGCNACTGGCTCTTACAGCTCAACCTATACATGGGACCGTGGAACAAAGATAGGGGAGTTGGAAACGGGGCACTCGATAGCAAGCCGTGGCGTATGGACTGGTGAAGGACGGCTGAATCTTGAAGGACTGTATAATAAATCGAGGTATCTCAGGGAAATTAATCAACGGTATTGGGGNAGCGCAAGGAGCAACGGAGGACGCAGGAGGGCAAGGAAGATGAAACGGAGCATGATGCTTGTGCCTGACTCGGTCATGCTGCTAAAGCATGGGTTGCGCAGTAGAAGGGTGAGAGTCAGGGCTGCGGATGCGAAGGGNGCNGATGTNGAGATGCGCATAAGGTCACTGGACAACAACAATGTGGAGATAGCTCTGCTGGGTAACGGAGCGGCTGATACGGCAGGGCGTGTGGTGACGGTNANAGTGACTGAAGTAATGAATGACGAAAGGACGANNATGCGCAAGATCGCTGATTATTCGGTGAGAACATTGATGAGTCTGCGTAACATNTCGCTTCAATACAAGCGTAATAATACTCTGTCGATGCCGTTGTTCAATAANGAGATCGGAAANTTTTTCGGTCAGAGCGGAAAGTACGGGCCGCTGTCGCCAGGACTTGATTTCGCTTTCGGCTTTGCNGGGGAGGACTTTATAACGCGAGCGAAAGATCGCGGCTGGCTTATAACCGATAACGGGCAGACGACTCCGGCCATGTGTTCAATAGGCAATGAAGTGCATGCGGAAATACAGCTTGAGCCTGTTAAGGGGCTGAGGATAACGCTGAGGGGCAACAGAACCGATAACAGGACAAAACAGGTGCAATTCATGTATGNCGATATGCCGGTTATGCGCGGCGGGTCGTTCACGATGACGACTTTGGCAATATCGTCGGCATTGCGCACGCCGAAGGCNGACAATGGTTACTACAGTAATGCGTTCGAGCGGTTTACGGATAATGTGGAAGTCGTTGCCGAGCGCGTGAGATCGCAATANCGCGGTGTGGCATATCCTACGGCGGGTTTTCTTGAGGGGGCGGTGTATGCCGGGCAGGTATTCAGCGAGGAGATAGGGGATGTGCAGCAGACGAGTGGCGATGTGCTGATTCCGGCTTTTCTTGCGGCTTATACGGGGAGAGATGCCGATGGCATATCGCTTAATCCTTTCCCATCGGCTGGTGGGATATTGCCCAACTGGCGAGTGAGCTATGACGGNNTGATAAATTACTTCGGTNTNCGTNACCGCTTCAAGTCGATCGTGTTCAATCATGCCTATCAATGCGTCTATACGGTCGGATCTTATTCGTCGTATCCCGGTTGGGTTAGTGCAGACATCGAGAATGCCAATCTNGGTTTCAGGATGCAGGAACTGACGGGACGACCGGTGCCGTCGTCGCCGTTGAATATNANATCGGTAGCGATNGCAGAACGATTCGCACCGCTGATCGGTGCATCGGTCACGCTGAAAAATGATATAACACTAAGTGCGGAATACCGCGATCAACGTACACTCACACTGAACACTTCGGCNGCACAGGTNGTGGAAGCNACTACACGAGGGCTGGTAATAGGTGCNGGNTACAAGATCNTAGGTTTNAACACTTTCCTAAAGATGAAGGGGCGGCAAAGCGGAGTGTCGAATGACTTGTCGCTCAATNCCGATTTCTCGATACAGAANACTCAGGCACTGATAANACGCATAGAGGGGGCTTACACTCAGGCTACGTCGGGGACGCGAACCATGGTGCTTAATTTCTCTGCAAACTATGTGCTGTCAAAGCGGTTTACGATCGGGGCATACGTGGATCATCAGGTGAACACGCCTATCGTGACCGCCTACGCCTATCCGACGATAAACACTTCCTACGGNTTGNTTTTCAATCTNTCNCTTGCANGATGAAGGNNGNTNANNTAGTCCGCTTTGGNTCCGAGCGNNTNTCCTGCTCNTNNTTAAGNTCTTCGAGATAACTTGCAGTGATNACACCTGACGGCAGGGCAATAATGGCNACTCCGAAAAGCGAGGATAGCATTGCCACAATCCTGCCAAGATCTGTGACGGGGCATATNTCGCCGTAGCCCACAGTTGTNANGGTNACNGCNGCCCAATAGATNGCGTCGAAGAATGAATGAAATGTCTCTTTGCCTGTGGCGGGATTGATGTGTGGCTCGGCGTTGAACATGATCANAGCCGTGAGGAATATATAGAAAAGCGCGAGCATGAGCACGGTGAGNAACACGTGTTTCTCNTTGGANAGNACGCGCATGAACATGGAAATCTTGGANGANTANCNCAAGAATTTCANNACATTGACNATGCGNAGCACNCGNGANAGNCGGAANATCTTNAANTCNGGNCTAATGACGTTTAATCCCGGNAGGATGGAAAGCAGNTCAATTATCGCNGCCGGTGTGAAGGGGTAGANGATGAAGGATGTCCAATGCCGTTTCAGNTTAATATCGGCTGTGNNCCAGCGNAGNATGTAGTCGATGATGAATGCCGTGACCGTGACGAGATTGATAGTGCGGAAAACGGGATATTCATTTACAAACATCAAGGGGATGATGCTGGCGATAATCATTACGAGCATGTACCAGTTGTAGATGCGGCTCGCATTTATGTGCCGGGAGTTGCCTTGTCCGTAGACTATGTTGTAGATGCTTTTGCGTGTCATGTGATGTAAGTTTTTCGGTGGCGCACTGACCGCACCGTGGATGTGCAAAATTAACAATTAATTGTGAACGTGCCCAGCGTATTATAAGAATACAGGAGTACAAGTGATGCTTGGTAAAAAATAAAGGGATAAAAAATGGCCATTTTCGCATAAAAGGAATTAAACTTTTCATATCTTTGCGTAGATATTGGGTGAGTTATGCCCGGATGTGTGCATCGGGTGTCTCTCTCATGTCCTCAATCACGGATTCAAAAAAATCTCAAATAGCTTAAACCTAAATTATGAGCAAAGAAAAGAAGTTTCTGACTTGCGACGGCAATCAGGCAGCTGCTCACATCTCCTACATGTTCTCGGAGGTTGCGGCAATCTACCCGATCACTCCGTCGTCGACGATGGCAGAGTATGTCGACGAATGGGCTGCCGCCGGCAGAAAGAACATTTTTGGCGAGACAGTTCTCGTGCAGGAAATGCAGAGTGAGGGTGGTGCAGCAGGTGCTGTTCACGGCTCCCTGATGGCAGGTGCTCTTACGACGACTTACACGGCATCGCAGGGTCTTCTGCTTATGATCCCGAACATGTACAAGATCGCCGGCGAGCAGCTCCCNAGCGTATTCCATGTTTCGGCCCGCACAATTGCCAGCCACGCGCTGAGCATTTTCGGTGACCANCAGGACGTGATGGCGTGCCGCCAGACCGGTTTCGCCATGCTTGCCGAGGGTTCGGTGCAGGAGGTAATGGATCTCTCAGCCGTAGCGCACCTTGCTTCGATCAAGTCGAGCATTCCTTTCCTGAACTTCTTTGACGGATTCCGCACATCGCATGAGATCCAGAAGATCGAGATGATCGAGCAGGATGAGCTCGCTCCGCTCGTGGATCACGAGGCTATCGCCCGTTTCCGCAAGCGCGCCCTCACTCCCGACGCTCCTATCTCGCGCGGTCTCGCTGAGAACAGCGACGTTTTCTTCCAGCACCGTGAGGCCTGCAACCCGGTTTATGCCGCAGTGCCCGACGTTGTTGAGGAGTACATGAACAAGATTTCGGAAATCACCGGCCGCAAATACGGTCTCTTCAACTACTACGGCGCTCCCGANGCTGATCGCGTGATCATCGCTATGGGTTCTGTTTGCCAGGCAGCTGAAGAGGCTATCGACTATCTCGTGGAGAAAGGCGAGAAGGTTGGTCTCGTTGCAGTGCNTCTGTTCNNCCCGTTCTCGGTAANGNNNTTCATGGCAGCTGTGCCTGCAACTGCAAAGCGCATCGCCGTGCTCGACCGNACAAAGGAACCGGGTGCCAACGGCGAGCCTCTGCTGCTTGACGTGAAGGAGTGCTTCTACGGCAATCCTGACGCTCCGATGATCGTTGGCGGCCGCTTCGGTCTCGCTTCGAAGGACACCACTCCCTCGATGATCATCTCAGTATTTGACAACCTCGCTCTTCCGCAGCCTAAGGATCACTTCACAGTGGGTATCGTNGACGATCTGAACTTCACTTCGCTCCCGCTTCTTCCTGAAATGGCTCTCGGCGACAAGTCGACCTACGAGGCTAAGTTCTACGGTCTGGGTGCCGACGGTACAGTAGGTGCCAACAAGAACTCGGTTAAGATCATCGGTGAGAACACCAACAAATACTGTCAGGCTTACTTCGCTTACGACTCGAAGAAGTCGGGTGGCTTCACTTGCTCGCACCTGCGCTTCGGTGACGCTCCCATCCGCTCGACATACCTCGTGAACACCCCGAACTTCGTGGCTTGCCANGTTCAGGCTTATCTGCACCTCTATGATGTGACCCGCGGTCTGCGCAAGGGTGGNACATTCCTCCTTAACACCATCTGGGAGGGCGAGGAACTTGCAAAGAACCTGCCGGTGCGTGTGAAGAAGTATCTTGCAAAGAACGATATCACAGTCTACTATATCAACGCTACTCAGATCGCACAGGAGATCGGNCTCGGCAACCGCACGAACACGATCCTTCAGAGCGCCTTCTTCCGTATCACCGAGGTTATCCCGGTTGATCTGGCAGTTGAGCAGATGAAGAAGTTTATCGTGAAGAGCTACGGCAAGAAGGGTCAGGATGTCGTTGACAAGAACTATGCAGCTGTTGACCGCGGTGGCGAATACAAGCAGCTGACTGTGGATCCTGCATGGGCAGAGCTTCCCGATGAGGCTCCCGTGGCCAACGACGATCCCGCATTCATCAACGAGATCGTTCGCCCGATCAACGCTCAGGATGGCGACCTGCTTACCGTTAAGCAGTTTGCAGGCATGAGCGACGGTTACTGGCTCCAGGGTACTTCAGCCTACGAGAAGCGCGGTGTTGCGGCTTTCGTTCCGGCATGGGATCCCGAGACCTGCATACAGTGTAACAAGTGTGCATACGTTTGTCCTCACGCTGCTATCCGTCCGTTTGTCCTCGACGCAGAGGAGCTCAAAAATTCTCCCTACACCGATGAGACCTCGCTCCCCGCTATCGGCAAGACTTTCGCCGGAAT
Source organism: Bacteroidales bacterium (assembly GCA_014800445.1). Lineage (GTDB taxonomy): Bacteria > Bacteroidota > Bacteroidia > Bacteroidales > Muribaculaceae > JAFLTL01. The sequence continues at coordinate 8,630 of JAAVGC010000048.1, forward strand.
GCGCTTCGTGCAGACTGTGGACGTGCTCGACTGTCTCGGCTGCGGTAACTGTGTTGACGTCTGCCCGGGCAAGAAGGGCGTGAAGGCCCTTAAGATGGAGCCGCTGGAGACTCAGATCGCCGAGCAGGCTAAATGGGACTACTGCGTGAAGGAGGTTGAGTCGAAGCAGAATCTTGTGGACATCAAGGCTAATCCGAAGAACAGCCAGTTTGCTAAGCCTTACTTTGAATTCTCGGGTGCTTGCTCGGGTTGCGGTGAGACTCCGTATGTGAAGCTGATCTCGCAGCTCTTCGGTGATCACGAGATGGTTGCCAACGCAACCGGTTGCTCGTCGATCTACTCGGGTTCGGTTCCCTCGACTCCTTACACCACCGACACCAAGGGTTACGGTCCGGCATGGGGTAACTCGCTCTTCGAGGACTTCGCTGAGTTTGGTCTCGGCATGAGCATCGCCGACGAGAAGATGAAGGCTCGTGTTGAGTCGCTGATGAAGGCTGCTGTGGCTTGCGACAAGTGCTCGGATGAGATCAAGACTCTCGCCCAGACATGGCTCGACAATAAGAACGACGCTGCCGCNACACGTAGCGTTGCAGAGCAGATCGTTCCTCTNTGNGAGGCTTGCGGCTGCGATATNTGCAAGGGCATCGTTGCCATGAAGCAGTATATCACCAAGCGCTCGCAGTGGATCATCGCCGGTGACGGTGCCGCTTACGACATAGGTTTCGGCGGTCTTGACCACGTGCTCGCTTCGGGTAAGAATGTGAATGTGATCGTTGTCGANACCGAGGTTTACTCGAACACCGGTGGTCAGGCTTCGAAGGCTACTCCGCTCGGCGCTATCGCCAAGTTCGCTGCCTCGGGCAAGCGCATCCGCAAGAAGGATCTCGGCCTGATCGCTTCGACCTACGGNTACGTTTATGTGGCNCAGATCGCAATGGGNGCTGACAATGCNCAGACCCTCAAGGCTATCCGNGAGGCTGAGGCTTATGACGGCCCGTCGCTGATCATCGCTTACTCGCCCTGTATCAACCACGGTATCCGCTCAGGCATGGGTCACTCTCAGATGGAGGAGGCNAAGGCTGTTGAGTGCGGTTACTGGCACCTGTGGCGTTACAACCCCGCTCTGGANGCTGAGGGTAAAAACCCGTTCACTCTNGACAGCAAGACTCCGGACTGGGATAAGTTTGAGGACTTCCTGAAGGGTGAGGTTCGCTACATGTCGGTTGTCAAGCAGTACCCGAACGAGGCTGCCGAACTGTTTGCGGCTGCCAAGGCTAACGCTCAGTGGCGCTACAACAACTACCTGCGNCTGTCGCAGCAGCAGTGGGGTGTAGAGCCCGAAGGCATCGTGAAGTAATCAATCACGTATAGATCATAGACCGAGGGGTCGCGCCAGCCGGCGCGACCCCTCTATAATTTAAAGGGGGAGGGTGANTGGAGAGGAGNACTCAGAGGGTGCNGGGTGGTTTGGTGGGGTNGAGGTTTTTGGATGTTTTGCGTCGGGTGGGTTGAAAAAGGGGTGTAGATGTTGCGGAGGATGGGAATATTTTGCTAAATTTGCGCAACTATCATCGTTTTTGAAAAATGAGAGAAGTGACATATGACGGCCTGACGTTTGAGCCGTATATTACCAAAGAGCAGATTGAGAAACGCGTCAGTGAACTGGCGCGCGAAGTAGAGCACGATTGTAAGGGCTCTATACCGTTGTTTCTGTGTGTGCTGAACGGAGCTTTTCCTTTTGCTTCGGATCTTTTCAGGGCAGTAGATATCGATGCGGAAATTTCGTTTATCCGTCTGAAAAGCTATGAGGGCACGGAGAGCAGCGGAAAGGTAAAGGAAATCATCGGTCTGACGGAGGATCTGCGCGGACGCAGGGTGATTGTGATCGAGGATATAATAGATACAGGCAACACGATCTACAAGTTGCTCGAGGATCTGAAGGGCAAGGGTGCGGATGATGTGAAGGTGGCGACGCTGCTTTTCAAGCCGGATTCGCTTCAGAAACCTGTCAATCCTGATTATGTGGGGTTTGAAATTCCGAAAAAGTTTATCATAGGTTACGGTCTTGATCTGGATGGTCTTGCCCGCAACCTTAGGGATATCTATATTCTCAAGGAGACGACGGAAGGGAACTAATGCGAATAAAAACAGAAAAAGAATAAACCATAAAGGTAATCACAGAGATGCTTAACATTGTAATATTCGGCCCTCCGGGAAGCGGCAAGGGCACTCAGAGTGACAAGATAACCGACCGTTACGGTCTTTTTCATATCTCAACCGGTGATGTGCTGCGTAAGCACATAAAGGATGGCACAGAGCTTGGCAAGACGGCAGAAAGCTACATCAGCAAGGGTCAGCTTATACCTGACGCGCTGATGATAGATATTCTTGACGCTCATCTTGATGCTAATCCGGAGTCGAAGAAGGGTGTGATTTTTGACGGTTTCCCCCGCACGATACCTCAGGCTGAGGCTCTGACAGATCTTCTGGAGAAGCGTGGGACGTCGATCGACGCTGTTGTGGGTCTGGAGGTGGATGACGAGGAGCTTACTGACCGCCTTGTGAAGCGCGGCATCTCGTCGGGACGCTCGGATGATAATCCTGAAACAATCAAGAAGCGCTTGGATGTGTATCATTCATCAACCAAGCCGCTGAAGGATTACTATACAAAGACTGGACATTACCGTAGTATCAAAGGTATGGGTGGTATCGATGAAGTGTTTGATGAGATCTGCTCACACCTCGATCCCCTGAGCGACGCTAAGAAATGATAAACCGCACTCTCATAAGATTAAAGGTTGTCCAGCTTCTTTACAGCTATCTCATAGCGCGGGTTGATTTCCGCCTGCTTCCGGAACCGGCACGCAAGACGCGCGACGCGGTGTGGAGCTATGAGGTGTATGCTTCGCTGCTCATGTTTATCATAGAGCTGTCGGGTCGCACTGTTGACGGCCGTGCTCCCAAGGGTGTTCCGAGCTCGAACGCTAATGAGCTTTACGGGCTGAGGGTGCCTAAGGCTCTTGCAGAGGACAGCGCGGTGAAGGAACTCATGATGCGCGACGCTGATAAGATGCGCCGCCTGCGTGGTGCGCTCCGTCCGGTGTATAACCGTATACTTAACTCGACGGTGTTCGGAGACTTCTCGCGTAAGCGCAAGCCGACTCTGAAGGATGAGACAACAATGTGGCAGGTGGTGATGACGACTGTGGTCGCCCGCTCACCTGAGCTGACGGATATACTGAAAGGCGATGAACGCCACACAAGTGCCGGACTGGAGAAGGGACTGGCCATGGTGGGGGAGACGCTTGAGGATTTCAATCAGGTGAACTCGATGCTGACGGATGCTTCCAATCAGCTGGAGGCTGCGCTGATGAAGTCGTTTGAGCTCTATCACGCGATGCTTCTGCTGCCTGTGGAACTCACCCGCATGCGTGCCGAACAGCTTGCGGCTGCCAAGAACAAGTATCTGCCTTCGCATGACGATCTTAATCCCAATACGCGCTTTATAGAGAATAAGTTTGTGGAGGCACTCAGGGCGACTCCCGAGCTTGAGGCGTTCTGCAGCGAACGTGGCGTGGGATGGAGCGCCGATTTCTACGGCATGAAGGATCTGCTTGAACGCGTAGTCACTTCGCCAGTCTATGCCCAATACATGTCGACCAAGGGTGAATCGACCTTTGAGGAGGATTGCGAGCTGTGGCGTCGCCTGCTGCGTGACATCATCATTCCGAGTGACGAGCTTGCGGAAATGCTCGAAGGAAAGAGTGTGTACTGGAACGACGACATGCAGGTGATGGGCACGTTTGTGCTCAAGACAGTGAAGCAGGCACCTAAGGAGGTGCGCACCGATGAAAAGGGTAACCGCATCATCGAGCTTCTGCCAATGTACAAGGATGACGAGGACCGACGGTTTGGTCCGGAGTTGTTTGCGGCAGCAGTGGATCATCGTCTGGAATACAGGGCTCTTATCGATAAGTATGTGAAAGATGACTGGGATCCTGAGCGTATCGCTTTCATGGATGTTGTGGTGATGCTTACGGCCATCGCAGAGCTTGTGAGGTTCCCCCAGATTCCTCTCCCGGTGACTATGAATGAGTATACTGAGATTGCCGCTGACTACTCGATGCCTCGCAGCGGGCAGTTTGTGAACGGATTGCTTTACTCTGTGGCACAGGAACTCAAGTCGGAGGGTATCATCAATAAATAATAATTTAATAATCTAAAATCGTATAACAACATGTCGCTTAACACAATTTTGCTCCAGGACGCAGCTCCGGCCGGAGGTGGTCTGCAGGGTATCATCATGATCGTGGCGATCATAGCTATCTTTTACTTCATGATGGTGCGTCCGCAGCAGAAGCGCCAGAAGGAGATCAAGAAATTCCGTGAGGGTCTGAGTGTGGGTGACCGCATCGTGACCGCCGGTGGCATTCACGGCAAGATCACAGGCATCAAGGAGGATCATTTCCGCGTTAAGATCGCCGATGGTGTCGATATCCGTGTAGACAAAGGTTCGGTTTATCCTGCCGGCACAACTCAGGAAGAGGTGCAGCAGACATCGGACAAGCAGTAATACTGCTACATAGAAATATCAAGCTCTGAAAACTGCATGAAAAAACGACTGCGTGAAACAGGGCAACGGTTGCGTGCCCTCGCGTCATCAACGCGGGGGCGCAACTTGTGCACCTTTCTGGCTTTTCTTGTCGTGGCTGTCATATTCTGGTATGTGGTGGCACTGAACGACGAGATGCAACAGGAATTTGAAGTGCCTATGGAACTGGTGGGCGTGCCTAACGATATAGTGCTTATCTCGCTGCCTCCGTCGACGGTGAGTGTGAGCGTGCGCGACAAGGGTACATCGCTGCTGCGCTATTCTTTCGGCGATCTTCCTGTGCTGAAGATACAGTATAAGGATTTCGCCAACAACGGTCGCCGTTTGTCGATGGGTGAAACCCAATTTGTGGGTGCTGTCAGGAGTTTTTTCGGGCAGGGTGCTTCGGTGTCGGGGGTTAAGCCAGACTCGCTTTCGCTCCCTTACACGAAACATCAGGGTGTGGTGAAGCATATCAAGGTTGTGTCGGATGTGAGCACTGCGCCCCAATATGTGGTGAGCGGGCCGCTTGTGGCTGCCGTGGATACAGTGCGTGTTTATTCTCAGCGCGCTATTCCGAAGAGTATAACCAATATCGAGACAGAGCCTGTGACGCTTAGCGGGCTGACAGATACAACGGAGGTGGAAGTGCATCTGGTGGCTCCCGAAGGAATGCGCGTAATTCCGCCAAGTGTGAAGGTGACGGTGCCCGTGGAGGCTCTGATCGCCAAAAAACGCCAGATACCTATAGAGGTGCGTAAGGCTCCGGCCGGACACAGAGTGATTACTTTCCCGTCGACGGTGGAGATTTCCTATCTTGTGCCCATGAGCATTTACAACAACGATAATTATGTGGTAAAGGCGTATGCTGATTACCATAAATCGGCCAACAAGCTGGGACTGACGCTTTCGGCGGTGCCTGAAGATTATTCGGCAGTCACGCTGGAAACCGATAGTGTGGAGTATCTGCTTGAACACAATTAATATCAAGGACGCACGAGCCGTGCGTCGCTACTCTCAGTGAAAAAGNCATTTATTCACCCCCTCCTATAAGTTTCTGATCAGAAAGATGCTGATTGCAATAACCGGCGGAATCGGAGCCGGAAAATCGGTGGTGAGCAGGATGCTCATGGCTATGGGCTATGAGGTGTATGACTGCGACAGACGTGCGCGCGAGCTTATAGATAACTCTCGGGAAATACTGGGAGAGATTTCGGCGCGAATCTCGGCAGAGGTCGTGAACGATGAATGGAAGCTTGACCGNANGGCTCTCGCCGCGATAGTGTTTGCCGATAGAGAAAAACTGAACGTCCTTAACGGGATCACTCACGGGGCGGTAAGNGAGGATGTGGCGGCCTGGAGTGCGGCACGTGCAGGGGGCGGGAAGCCGGTGTTTGTGGAGACNGCGATACTCTATGAAAGCGGTCTTGACGGTATGGTGGACAGGGTGTGGGAGGTGGTTGCGCCTACAGAGGTGCGCGCGGCCCGCGCAATGATGCGTGACGGTGCCGACCGGGAGAGTGTGGAGCGGAGAATTGCATCCCAAGCACGNGAAAGGGAAGGAGGTCACCATGATATACGGCTCATAGTGAATGACGGATTCATGGCGGTTTTGCCGCAAGTGCTTGAGCTTCTCCGATAAAATCATTACCAAATAAACCTTAAAATCAAATTATCACATGAAAGCAAATCTNTACAGATGGTGGATGGGTGCANTCCTTTTGTGCGCTACCGCAACGGGGGCGGCACAGACTCAATGGCATGATCCGATGGAGGCGGAAGTGCCCTATCTGAGTGGACGCGCGTGGAATGAGGAGATAGGAAACCGGTCATTTCACAGGATGCCTGACCGCATGCAGGCGGATATGCCCAAGGCTGTGTGGGGACTGTCGAAAAACAGTGCCGGGCTGTCGGTGAAATTCCTGTCGAACACGAATAATGTAAAGGTTAAATACACTATCGATAAGGTGGGAGGATATGTGAATATGGCCAAGCTCGATCACGCGGGTGTGGATCTTTATGCCCGCGATGCCGACGGCAGCCAGCACTGGATAGGTAATCACATGGGGTGGAATTTCGGCGACACGATAACTATTACTTACAATGATATAAAAACGGATAAGTTTGCCAATCGCGGACTTGAATTNGAGTTGTTTCTGCCGCCCTACAGCACGGTAACGTCGATGCAGATAGGTGTGGACGAGGGAAGCAAGTTCAAATTCCTGCATGAGTCGGCCGAACGACCGATCGTNGTGTACGGCAGCTCGATCGTGCAGGGGGCTTCACCGTCGCGCCCCGGGCTGATGTGGGTCACTCAGGTGAAGCGCGATATGGATTATCCTGTTGTGAATCTCGGCTTCTCCGGATCGGCTCTAATGGAACCTGCGCTGTTTGATGCAATGAGTGAAATCCCGGCGCGAGCCTATGTGCTTGATCCGATCCCCAACAGCTATAAACTCGGCGAGGAAATCGTGAGCCGCATGGTGTCGGGGGTGAAGCATCTGCGCACTAAAAGTGATGCCCCGATTCTTCTGATAGAGAGTGCCGGACCGGTGGACAGCGTGTTCCGCAGGGATCTCTATGAGCAATATGCCGCAGGAAACCGAATGCTGCGCAAGGCGTATGATGAACTGGTGGAGTGGGGTGTCGACAGCCTGTATTATCTCACGATGGCGGAGATAGGTATGGATGAGGATTCATATATAGAAGGGACGCATCCCAATGACATAGGAAACCGCTTGCAGGCAAAGGCGGTGGAGAAGAAATTACACGAGATGCTCAGTGAGGATACGCCCAATCACCGCTATCCTCCCATCAGGCAACACCGTGATGGAATCTACACATGGATGGAACGTCATAATGATGTGATCAATCTAAATCATACGATAGATCCCGAGGTGCTTTGCATAGGTAACTCCATCACTCATTTCTGGGGCGGAGAACCGGCGTCGCACAAGAATGGCGGCAAGACNTGGGATAAACTTTGGGGTAAACGCCGTGTGGTGAACATGGGATTTGGCTGGGACAGGATAGAAAATGTGTTCTGGCGCATAAATCATGGAGAGCTTGAGGGATGTTCGCCTAAAGATATTTTCCTGCTGATAGGTATAAATAATATCAATGCCGGAGACAAGGAGGAGGATGTGGCGCGCGGAATCGTGGACCTTGCCGCCGCTATACATGCCCGTCAGCCGCAGGCTACGCTTTATGTTGTGGAGATCTATGCAGCCAAAGGACGAGAGGAAAAGGTTGAAAAGACCAACGCTCTATTGCGTGAATGGCTGCCGACTGATGAAAAAGTGCGTCTGATAAATCTTAACCGGGTTCTGACACTTAACGATGGAAGCGGAAAGATCAATCCGGAGATGTTTGGTGATGGCTTGCATCCCAATGAAAAGGGGTATGCGGCTCTTGCCAGTGAGCTGAAGAAACAGACTGGCATGAAATAANCGTAAAATTCGGAGNCTGAGANATATAAGAGCANAACGNTGTGAGTGCTGGATCGAAATAATGATTTTTTTNNAAAAAAATATGCAGNAACTATTGCCAGTTCAAAAAAAAGCCGTACATTTGCAACGTGTTTTTCATGGTATTAGATTTTAAGGTTATTAAAGGTTGGTTGTCGTGAGACAATCAATTTTTTTTTNTNNNTNCTTCNNNNTTTTGAGGTTGTGTTTGAAAATNAAACTTTTAGCAAAANCGGANAAACACNNGTGNNAGGTGCTGAAACGCTAAAGTTGCACTGATTATGACACNNAANATTGCACAGAAAGTTGCACCGTTTTTTGCACAAGACAANCAAAAACAGTATTTTGTTGAAGATACGAGGCTGCATTTCAGGATTAGGAAGTGNGGNNNTGATGATGCACCGTGNTATGTGTTCGCTTCTTTTCGTTGCACAGGCAAGACGCGTAGGATAATTCTGTGATAAGAGAAATGCCGAGGTNTGTAGATTTTATGGTGGGGCTAAGGAATAAGAGGAGCGGGGGGCGCGTGGCGCCTCCCGCTCTTTGGTTGATTGCTGTGGCAATCGGTGTTTACTTGGCCTCCCAGCCGAGTGCNGATGCTCCGAGNACGGCTGCATCGCTCTCTTTGAGCTCTGAAAGGAGGATCTTGATCTTGTTTCGGTGGATGGGCATATTGCTTGCCTCAAATGACTCACGAAGCGGGCGCATGAGGAACTCTCCGCTCTTGGCGAGACCGCCGAAGATGATGAATGCCTCGGGTGAAGTGAACGATGCGAAATCGGCGAGTGCCTCACCAAGTATCTTGCCGGTGAAGTCAAAGACGTCCTTGGCAATCTTGTCGCCTGCTACAGCTGCNTCATATACATCTTTTGATGTGATATCTTCGAGCGGAATGTTTCGCAGTATTGACTCTTCGGTCGGACGTGCCTGGAGGAACTCGCGGGCTGTCGTAGCCACACCTGTTGCCGAGCAGTATGTCTCGAGGCAGCCGCGGCGTGTGCANCCGCACAGACGGCCGTTGTGACGCGAGGTNATGTGTCCGAGCTCACCGGCCATTCCGTCGGTGCCGTATACCATCTTGCCGTCGACAACAACACCACCACCTACTCCTGTGCCGAGGGTGATCATGATAAAGTCTTTCATGCCGCGGGCTGCTCCATAGGTCATTTCGCCGATGGCTGCTGCATTTGCGTCATTTGTCACTGTGACAGGTATGCCGTCGAATGCTTTGCTCAGAGCGGATGCCAGAGGCACATTGCCGCTCCAAGGNAGGTTGGGTGCGAAAACGATCTCACCGGTGTTGTAGTTGCCGTTGGGCGCACCGATGCCGATACCGAAGATCTTGCCTTCTGCTCCNTAGGCCTTGATGAGATAGTCGGCTTTTTCGTGGAGAGCCTTTACATAGTCTTCGAATACGGGATAGCTCTGTGTCTTGATCGAGTTGGTGGCGAGTACGTTGCCGCGTGCGTCAACAATGCCGAATACGGTGTTTGTGCCACCTATGTCTATNCCAAGCACGTAAGGCTTGGTTGCAGGTGAAGGAGATGTTGTGTCCATGTTCAATGATATTGTTGTGGGTAATAAAATTGTTACTTTTCAGAGGGNATGGAGGCGGAGAGGATTGTGGCTGTGCCGTCGAGGGTCAGCGATGANGTCTCGGCTGGCACAAGCACTGTTTCGCCCTGACGGATGCTGACGGTTACGCCGTCGGCAATTATGTTTGCCTCTCCGGCAACGGCAGTGAGCGACAGGAACGATCCACATGGCATATCCACGGCGAGTGTGCCCTGTGGTTTCAACAGTTTCACTGTGAAGAAGGGGCAGTCGACGAGGGTGGCTACCGGTGCATTGTGATCGTAGGTGCTGAGGTAGTCGTCGCTGACGTTGTAGTCGATGGCATCGCGGGCTTCCTCAGTGTGGAGCTGGCGGAGATTGCCCTGTGCATCGCGGCGGTTGTAGTCGTAGATGCGGTAGGTGATGTCGCTCGTCTGCTGTATCTCGGCGATGAGGTTGCCCGCTCCGATGGCGTGGACGCGTCCGGCAGGAATGAAAAAGACATCGCCGGGATGCGACTTATGGCAAGCTATGTCATCGGTGAAGGTGCCGTCGGCAACATGATCCACATATTGATCGGGGGTGATGTGGCGCGCCATGCCGGAGTAGATCTTCGCTCCCGGCTGCACGTCGATCACATACCACATTTCGGTTTTGCCCATGCAGTTGTGGCGTGCGGCGGCGAGGGTGTCATCGGGATGCACCTGAACAGAAAGATCGTCGTTGGCATCGATGAGCTTGATGAGGATAGGGAATTTGGTTCCGAACCGACGTAGGGGGATTTCGCCTACGAGCTTTTCCCCGTAGTTTGTGATGAGGTCGTGGAGGCTGCATCCTTGCAGCTCGCCGTCGGCCACGATGCTCTCATGACCGGTCACATCGGACAGTTCCCAGCTTTCACCGACGTCGTTTGTGGCGGCTTCGGTGGCTTTGAAAGCTGCGAGACGGCTTCCACCCCATATCACACTCTTGAATTGAGGTATGAATTTTAGTGGGTATAGTTTGGCAGACATGCCTCTATTTTGAATTAGATAATTAATGGTGATGAGTCGCCGTAGTGGAGGCTCTTTTGACAAATGTAGTGATTTTTATTTTATAATACGTATTTTTGCGGTAAAATTACGCCATATCCCCTCATATAGTATGAAAGAGTTTTTTCAGGTGATGCGCCGGTTTGTGCCACCTTACAAGAAATATCTGATTCTGAA
>JAAVGC010000049.1 GCA_014800445.1 Bacteroidales bacterium
AAGGGGAGCTGCTGCTTTCTTCGGAAACGGCGGGAGTGCTTGGTGTAGACACTGCCGACCGCGTGGATATCGCCCTGTTTGTTGACGATGCCGTGAAGATACGCCGTGCGACGGTCACAGGTGTCTACGACACTCATTTTGTGGACTACGACGGAAATATCGCCTTTCTTGATTCGGCCACACTTATCGGAGCACTGAATGCTGGCGCTGGCAATTTGGCCTCGAAACTCGAGATATATGCGACAGATGCCGTGGGGGATCTCCCCGAAAAGGCGCGTGTGCTCCAGCATGCCATAAGTCAGGCTAACTTCAACGGAAATCTTCCGGCATACTATCGTGTTGAAAATTTCACTGACACCGCTGCACCTTATTTGAGTTGGCTTGCATTGCTTGATGTGAATGTTCTTGTGATCATAGGGCTTATGGCTTTTATTGCAGCATTCACGCTCACCTCGTCAATGATTGTGCTTGTGCTTGAACGAGTGAAAGAAATTGGTGTGCTGAAGGCTCTCGGAGCATCGGGAGTACAGATTCAATCGGTATTTATGCTGCTCGGCATGCGCCTGCTCTTGTGGGGTGTGGCTATTGCCGACGTGCTGTCGCTTCTTTTCATCAGCATTCAGCGGCAATTTCATCTGCTTCCGCTTGATCCGCAGAACTATTATCTTGACTACGTTCCGGCTGAAATGACGTGGTCGATGTTTGTAATCGTCAATATTGCCGCTCTGGCACTCGGTGGACTCACAATGCTTGTTCCGGTCAAGATTATCGCCGGTGTGCGTCCAGTGCAGGCCATAGCTTATGAATAACATTTCAAAAACAACGATAAACGGAATATGAACGACAGAAACCTGAAAGTAAGTGTTGTCGGTACCGGCAAGATTGTCAAGGAGGTGTTGCCGCTCATCACGCGTCCCGGGATGCGCTATACTGTCACATCCATCTTCGCGCACAGTAATATCGACAATGCCCGCGCGCTTGCCGGGGAATTTGGTATTCCTGAGGTCTACACTGACTATGACCGGTTGTTGCAGGATGCCGACGCTGATTTCATATATATTGCCAATATCAACACGGCTCACTATGACTTTGCATTGAAAGCTCTTGAGCATGGACGCAACGTCATCGTAGAGAAGCCCCTATGCATCAGCTATTCCGATGCCGCCCGTCTTATTAATCTCGCCCGGGAGAAGCATCTCTACTTCTTCGAGGCAGTCTCGCTCCTCTATAATCCACTTTTCAGTCAGATAGCTGAGGCGCTTCCTGAGATCGGGGAAATATCTATGGTCACATCCAACTACAGCCAGCTGTCGAGCCGCTATGCCATGTACTGCAACCACGTCGTTGCTCCGGCTTTTGATCCGGAACTGGCGGGAGGTGCACTCATGGATCTGAATGTCTATAATATCAACTTTGCGATAGGACTTTTCGGAGGCCCGTTGTCAGCCACCTATTTCATGCGTCGTGGCTACAACAGTGTTGATCTCTCGGGCGTGGCTGTGCTGCAATATCCCGGCTTCCCGGTTGTGTGCTGTGCCGCAAAGGACTCCGATGCGCCGTCGGGGGCAATAATTCAGGGCGACAAAGGCTATATCNANGTGAAATCGCCGGTGAGTGTCCTCACCCGTGCCGAAGTTTATGTGGGTGGTAAACTCACCGCTACGCTTGAAGTGCCCGATGGCTCACATCGGCTCGAACATGANTTCAGGAGTTTCCGCGAGATTTATCTTAATGGAGACTACGAGGCGATGGAAGCCAAGTGCCGTATATCGCTCGATGTGATGCGCGTAATGTCGGATCTTAGAAAATAACTGGNGTCATAGAAATGGAAAAGACTCCTCTTTTTTCTGTTATAACCATCTGCTACAATGCAGCTGCCNCAATNCNGCCNACTCTTGAGAGCGTGAAATCGCAGACTTTTACTGATTTCGAGTACATTGTGCAGGANGGAGGCTCAACTGACGGTACTGTGCACGTGGTGGAGAAGTCGGGCATCGACGGGCTGCAANTGACAAGTGAAAAAGACAGCGGTATNTACGATGCGATGAATCGTGCTNTTGGACGCGCACGAGGCATNTATGTCATNTTCCTGAATGCCGGTGATGCTTTCCACGGCTCCGATGCGCTTGCAAGGGTGGCTGAAGTTGCGCGGCGCGAAGANCGTCCCGGTGTCATCTACGGTCAGACCATTCTCGTCGACGAGAAACGTAAGTATGTGGGACCGCGGCATCTCACGGCTCCTGACAACCTGCAACTTGAAGACTTCTCGCATGGTATGGTGGTGTGTCACCAGGCGTTTGTACCGCTNCGNCGNATCACNGGGCTCTACAACACCGATTACCGCTTTTCGGCCGACTANGAGTGGTGCATAAAATGTCTGCAACATTCACGACACAACATTTATATCGGTGACGAGCCCNTGATAGAATATCTCAACNAAGGAACCACGACCCGCAANCGNCGNCGGTCGCTAATTGAGCGTTGGCGNATAATGGTCATGTATTTCGGATTCTGGACCACATTGTGCCGTCATGCTTCATTTGTGGCTCGTGCCATAAAAAGAAAATCACTATGATACAGCTTAACTCTACTTTTTTTGTCCCGATAGATAAACTTGAATCCGCCACNCACTGGCTTGCTGACAACTATGTTGCAACGCTACGACATGCAGCTTCCGGCGGCAATGTGGTGCTCGGNCGTTTGCTCACGGCGGTGGAGGAAGATCACATCGGTCTTACCGTGACATCGCGGTTTGCAAGCGAGGCNGATGCCGAGACCTGGGATGCTTCGGCCGGTGTCGCGCTTCGCCAGAACATGGCNAAGGACTTGTGCATCGCTCAGCTGTTGCATTTCAATTCGATGATCGAAATTATCNCGGACTGAATGGCTGACATTGGAAACTGGGATAGGGTAGTGCTTGGAATAGANCCGGGCACCAACGTCATGGGCTACGGTGTGATCGGCATCAAAGGAAAAACGCCTCACATGCTGGCTATGGGTGTGTTGACGCTTGGACGCATTGAGTCGCATTATATGAAATTGCATCGCATCTATGAGCGTGTACAGGGGCTTGTGGAGCAATATCTACCTGATGAATTTGCGATCGAGGCACCATTTTATGGCAAGAATGTGCAGTCGATGCTGAAGCTTGGCCGTGCCCAGGGAGTGGCCATGGCGGCCGCTCTGTCGCGTGATGTGCCAATCTTTGAGTATGAGCCCCGAAAGGTGAAGATGGCGATAACCGGCAACGGCGGTGCGAGTAAGGAGCAGGTGCGTGAGATGCTTGTGAGGATCCTTTCGATCGATCGAAAGGCGCTTCTGCCGGAACTTGACTCAACCGATGCCCTTGCGGTGGGACTGTGCCACTTCTATGAAAGTTCGCGCCCGGTACCGTCGGGTGGATCAAAGTCGTGGAAAGAATTTATCGCAAGTCATCCTGACCGAGTGAAATGATAATTATTGCGCCCGACAAGTTTAAAGGAACGCTCACTGCTGATGAAGCAGCCTCAGCCATAGCGTCGGAAATGCTGGAGTCGGCAGTTGTGCGTCTTTGGCCGATGGCCGACGGAGGCGAGGGGACTGCGGCGACAATAGCCCGGCATCTCGGACTTAAGCGTCGCTCATTTGCAGGAAAAGACGCGCTACTTGCACCGCGTGAGGTTGAGTATTTCACCGATGGAGAGGTGGCTTATATCGACAGTGCTTCGACGGTGGGGCTTCAGTATCTTCGCGACAGAGGTATTTCTTATAGTCCGTGGAAGGCATCGTCCCGCGCGCTTGGCGAAGCGATTGCATTTCTCTTTGAGGCNGGACACNGTAAAGTNGTNGTNGGGATNGGCGGCACGGCATGTTGCGACGGCGGCGAGGGCTTGCTGAATGCTCTCCCGGAAATACCTCCGGGCAGGAGTATCGATTTTCTTGCCGATGTGGATGTTCCGTTGCTTCCTGTGGAGCCGCAGGGCCTGAGCGCACTCACTTTCATGCGTCAGAAAGGCTTTTGCAGCGATGATGAACCGGTCATGNCTGAAAGACTGGCACAGCTGCTTCACGCCACAGGCGGCAGAAACGATTGGCCGTTTGCAGGCAGCGGATCAGGCATAGGATATGCCCTCACGTTTCTTGGTGCCCGCGGCATGAGCGGAGCGCGATATCTGCTCGATATGTATCTGGATTCCTGNACNGGTGCTGAGGATATCACAATGTTTGTTACCGGTGANGGACGTTTTGACTGCCAGTCGCTTGCCGGTAAGGTCACAGGAACAGTCATAGAGGAGGCTGAGCGCAGGGGAGTAGCTTGCACGGTAGTTGCCGGCTCTGTCGATTATACAGATCTTGTGATACCGGCTGCGGTGAAGTTGGTTGATCTTTCAGCAGGGGAGAATAGCGGTGCGGTTCCCGATANCGCAACAACGTTGTTGCGCATGTCGCGTCATAGGATTCCAATGTAGCTCGGGTATCTAACTTTTTCATTGCCTTGCGTGTTAAATCTTATGAAAGGGATAATAATTGACGCATAGGCAATGAATGAAAAAAAGAATATAGTCCGCCAGATATGGCAGGAGTGTTTCCGCGACACTCCGCAGTGGATGGACATGTTTTTCTCAAAAGTATATGATGACGACGACGCGCTCGTGCTTGATTACAATGGTAAGCCGGTAAGTTCGCTCCTCCTGCAGAAGTACCTTATGGCCTATCATGGTGAGGAAATCCCCATGGGCTACATCTCTGGCGCGGCAACAAGGCGACAGGAGCGTGGGCGCGGGCACATGTCGGAACTGCTCAAAATTGCATTGCGGCAGGCACGGCATCGTGGCGATATGCTTGTATCGCTTATCCCGGCATCGCGGCGTCTTTTTTTCTTCTACGACCGTCTCGGCTTTTCTACAGTATTTTATATCAAGGAGGACCGCTACACTTCCATGCATAGTTTCTCTCCCAAAGAAAACTACGCNCGCATTACCGATATTGATGTTGAAAAAGCCTATGATTTCTTCAGCAGGAGCGAGTCAGAGCGTGACGGCACAGTGCTTCATTCTTTCCATGATTTCACCAATATCCTGGCTGATAATAAACTTGATGGGGGAGAGGTGATTGCACTTGCGCGCGAAGGAAGCGACGAAATCGTTGCAATTGGTTTCGCGGTTGTCGATGACAGCGAGNCGCGTGTAGTGATCAGGGAGATGTTTGCGGTCGACGATGATGCAGCCGAGGGGTTGCTTGACAGTTTCAGAAGCGTATATCCCGGCTACCCGTTCACGGTGATTCGCCCTGTCACCCCCGGTGCGCGCCCGATCGAAACACGTGCCATGACGCGCATTGTCAATGTCGGCTCCATGCTCGGAGTGCTTGCCCGACGCGACGCGGCATTGAAAATTGTCGTGAAGGTCAGGGATTCGATAATCCCTGACAACGATAAGACTTTCATTGTAAGAAATGGCAACGTATCGGCGGTGTCGCACTATGACGGGCACCCTGAACTCGACATCACGGTGCAGACTCTTGCCTCGATCCTGTTCAGTACTCCCCGAGTCGGCGAAGTATTCGGTCTGCCNGCAGTCCGGCCCTTTATGTCGCTGATGCTGGAATGATCAGTTGAGTTCCACAACGGTAATACCNGCCCCACCGAAGCGCACATCCTCGTCATAGGCACGTGCCACACCCGGAACACTGCCGAGATACTGCCTTATCGCCTGACGGAGTGCGCCAGTACCGGTCCCGTGGAGTATTCTCACCCGTTGTGCGCCAAACTGTATAGCGTCGTCTATGAAATAGGTCACAGCCTGTAGTCCTTCGTCCACACGCATACCCCTTATGTCGATCTCCTGCTTGAATTGAAGCCGTTTTTCGCGCATTGCGTCGGCAGTGTCGCGTGACACAAATGATGCCGCTTTGGTAGCCGCACTCTTTTCCTTAGCTTGTGTGTGGCGCAATTTATCAAGCGCAATGGTGGTTTTGAGTATACCGAATGTCACTGTAGCCTTGTTGCCCGAAATCTCGATCACGCGTCCGGGTGTTGACTGTCCTTCCATCTTCACCATGTCGCCAACCTCTATTTTTTTTGTCGGAGAGGAGGGCGTTGGTTTCGTGTCAGTGCGCGACTTTTTGTGAGACTTTTTCTTCAGCTCCTTTGGCATGGAATCGTCGGGCGTGAGAGCACCCACAGCTTTCTTCTTCTCCTCGAGTTTCCGGCGTGCCTCGAGTGTGGCATTTCGTTCAGCCTGCGCCTGCTTGATGTCGCGTATTGTGCGTTCGATGGCCGCATTGCTTCCCTGAAGTATCTTTTTAGCCTCTTCCTGCGCCTCCGAGATTATTTCCCGTCGTTTCGATCGCAATTGATCAGCCTCGGTCTCATATCGCTCGATTGCCTGCTCTATGCGTTTCTCCTTTTGGCGTATATCCATGCGCTTGTTTTCCCAATACTTGCGGTCACGGGCTATGTCGAGCAGATAGCGGTCCATGTTCACGTAGTCGCTTCCCACGATTTCTCTTGCCGAGTCAATCACGTTCTGCGGCAAGCCGGTCTGTCGGGCGATCTCGAGCGCGAACGAGCTGCCGGGCTGTCCCACCGAGAGGCGGAAAAGAGGTTTCATCAGATGCCTGTCATAGAGCATGGAGCCGTTGACGAGTCCATGCGTGTCCTCGGCAAAATGTTTCAGGTTCTGATAGTGGGTTGTGATCACACCCCACACCTGTTTCCTGTTGAGTTCGGCAAGTATTGCCTGAGCTATCGCGCCACCGATCTGCGGTTCTGTTCCGCCGCCAAACTCATCCACCAGCACAAGCGCGCGGTCACTTCCTCCGGTCAGCACCCGCTTCATGTTGCGCAGGTGAGAGCTGTAGGTCGACAGGTCATTTTCAATGGACTGGTCATCGCCTATATCGATGAAAATGCTCTCGTAGATACCGATGTGGGAGTTTGACCACACGCATGGCAGAATACCGCATTGAGCCATATACTGTGTGATGCCGGCGGTTTTAAGACATATTGACTTGCCTCCGGCGTTAGGACCCGAAATCACCAGTATGCGGTCACCCTTAGGCAGAACTATGTCAAGCGGAACGATGTCACGTCCTTGGCGACGCAGCGATAGTAACAGTTCCGGATGTCGCGCACCATACCATTCTATCACCGGATGGTCATGCACCGTGGGCATTGTGGCATCGGTATCTTTGGCNAACAGTGCCTTGGCACGTGTGAAATCCAGCCTTGTCAGCACNTCCACATTTATCTCTATTGTGTCGGCCGACGGACGNAGCTCGTCGGTGAGTTGTGCCAGTATGCGCGCTATCTCACGNCGTTCGTCAAGTTGCAGTTGCCGCAGACGGTTGTTGGCCTCGACCACTTCGGCAGGTTCGATATATATGGTCTTTCCGGTCGACGACTCGTCATGCACNATTCCCGGAATCTTNCGTTTGTTCATCGGTGCCACAGGCANGACCAGACGTCCGTCGCGCACCGCCGGTGTCGTGTCGTGGTCNATCCANCCTTCGGCCGATGCACGGGCCATGATGCGGCGCATCACTGAGTTAACCATNCCCCCCGCAGCCGAAATCTGCTGNCTGATCGAAGCAAGCTCNGCCGAGGCGTTGTCCTTTATTTCCCCCTTTGAGTCGATAATGCGGTCAATAAGCCTNATTACCATGGGGAGAGGCACGAGATCGGCCACCAGCCTTTCAAGCTGAGGCCATGACACACTTCCTTCCTGCCGTGTGGTNTTGAAAAACGCATTGACCTGTTCAGTGCATTGGAGTGTGCGCCTTAGGGCATCGATCTGNTCCGTGTCGAGCGTCGATCCTTGCAGTCGCAGTCGTGCTGTGGTCTCTGCCATTGACCGCTGTGGTAGCAAATCGAGGGGTATGTGCGAGTCAGTGTCGGCGGTGAGTGATTCCAGATACTCGCTCACGGCCGTCAGGCTGTCGTTTACGGTTGAAAAATCTGTGCAGAANGAGATNGCGGTGACCATTGACTTGGCATCGTNACATGTGCAATAGCTCTTTATCGCTTCACGCACAGCAGTGAAGCCTATCTTATTCTCGAAATTATCAGGAAAAATCAATTGCTTACCTTATTAGAATACCTTTTCAAAATTATTATTTTTTGAAATAAAAAACAAATCTTTCATCCAATACGTTATATTTTCAAAGTGAANAAAAAAACACACATTAGTTCAATTAAATTTATTTATTATGTCAGCCTTAAAAATTAATTTCTGGGGGACAACCAAGTATTGGTGGGCAATTCTTATCGTAGGTATTCTGCTGGTTATCGGNGGTTTCTCCTATTGGTTCTGGCCGCAGGCAGGTTACGCCGTGGCATCACAGATTTTCGGATGGCTTCTTATCCTGGCGGGAGTAGTGCAGCTATGCTATTCTGCCGGACAGAATCGGCCCCGTGGCTGGGGTTGGTGGTTGGCCGGAGGTGTTATCGATATGTTTATCGGTTTCATGCTTGTCAGAAGCGTAATGCTTTCTGAAGCTGTCTTTCCTTACTTCCTTGCCATTGTGTTTATCTTCTGGGGTATCAGTGCTGTGATTCAGTCAGTCAGCACACGCGCCGGAAAAGGTTGGTGGCTTTACCTCATCAATGGTATTCTGTTGATGATTATCGGATTCTTCTTCCTTGAGGCCGGTTATGTACAGAATATGATGATGGTATCGTTCCTCACCGCGCTCTCCTTCATTTATTGGGGATTCTCGATTGCGATGACCGCCTATGACCTCAAGCCTTACGACGAAAAGTAATACATAAGGTAATAGACATAAAAACTATTCACTCTATGGAGTCGGGACAATGGTTCCGACTCTATTTTTTTACGTCGGTACCCACTACCTTTTTTAACATTGCCGATTGCAATTTAATCAAAGATTCTTTCTAATTTTGAAATACTGATATCAATCAATACTAAAACCGTAATCAAAAAAAGATATGGGACTTTTTGATAAAATTTTCCAGCAGGTGCCCGAAGAAGACAAGCTCACCAAGCAGGAAGCCTTCGCAGGCATAGCTCTTGCCATGGCTGGTGCCGATGGCAGCATCGCCCAGTCCGAGTGGGACGGTATCGTGAACTATATCCGTCGTCTCCGTCTTTACGACAACTTCTCCGGCCCCGCTTTCGACAAGATGTTCGATAAACTTTTCCGTATTCTCAAGAATCAGGGTGCCAGTTCTCTTGTTTCATCCTCTATAAAGGGCCTTCCCGAAGATCTCAAGCTCACGGCTTTTGCCTGCGCCGTTGATATCGCTCTGGCCGATGGCGTTCTTGAGGATGAAGAAAAAGACATCATCAACCAGCGTGCCGAGACCCTCGAGATTCCCGAGCAGACAGCCGTTTCGATCATCGAGGTCCT
>JAAVGC010000050.1 GCA_014800445.1 Bacteroidales bacterium
CTGACTCAACATTAACCCCAAACTCTTTGGCCTTTTGCAAAATCGCTGTCGCAAGGCGAGGTTTCAGATCTTCAGGACAATAGCGGAAATAAGCTTCCGCCGCTCTGACGTGAGCCGCATCGGGCATCGGGTACTCGCGGCGTTCAGGTAACCCGAACACATTGTCGGGCATCTCTTTTCTTTCTTTCTCAGTAATTACGTCATTCATGATATTACAATGTTTCAAAATTCATCATATACACTTGTAACATCAGAAACAGACAGATGATTACACAGCAAGCATTAAATCAGTTTAAATTCCATTTAAATACACTATAAGATAGTTATTTATCACCTAAATAAACAGTCTTTAACAATTATCTTTCATTCTTATCCGAACCTTTCATATGTGTTACATGTTTGTAATAGTGAATACGAAAGACACACAGACTGAAAGACACACACAAAATGCTATGAAAGACACGCCACATTGATTGTGGCAAACACATTAACTATGGAAGACACATACAAGGGTTAGAATTATCTTCACACCATATATAAAAAGATGTGATATTTGAATATTTGTTTAGGTGGTTACGAGTCGCGCCGTGAGGTGTGACTCGTTTTTTTATGACACCTGAATCAGCTCACTCCCCTACCGGAAGAAGCACCACAAAGCGGGCACCATCAGTATAAGCTGTGTCAAGATATATCTCACCGTCGAGATGAGTTATGATCATCCTGGCAATGCATAGTCCGAGTCCATTTCCGGGAGTCGCCTTGTTAAGCTTGACAAATTTATCAAATATTACCTCCGCCTTATCTGCCGGAACACCGATACCGGTATCTGCAACCGAAATCGTGAGCCAACCAAGATTCTCACTCAGCGAGACGTTAACTTTAATCGTACCTCCATCAAGGTTGTTAGTGAATTTCTCCGCATTGGACAGCAATTGGTTCAACACCTGACGCAGATGAGCCGGATCAGACTTGACAGTGTAATCATCGGGGATTTCAGTATCAAACTGCAGACACACTCCACTGCCGCCATTGTCGTAAGCCCTCGCTTCAAACATGGCGATTGCATCGCGCACGACAGCATTGGGACACACCTCCGAAAGAGCGATACCACGCATCTGCACCTCAAGCTCGGCAAGGTCTGTCATATCATCGACAAGCGCAAGCAGCAGGTTGCTGTTGGCTCTGATAATACCGGAATAGCGCTTGCGAAGATCATCCGAAAGATAGGAATCGGTATCGGACATCAGCTGGGAAAATCCAACAACGGCATTAAGAGGGTTACGCATATTGCGTCCTATCGTCTGCACATAAGCAGTGGTTCTGACACGCTCTGCCATCTCGGCAGCAAGTTTTGATTCGGAAGCCTTGTCCTCTGCTTCTTTGACCTTAGTCGCCATCGTCACACGCCCATGTCTGATCTGCAGTACCATCGTCAAAGCCGCAACAGCAAATAACACCGCAAGTATCACAAAAAGAATCATCCAGAAGGATCCGTGCCCGGAACTTCCAGGTCTATTCACAGTGCTACCGAATAAAAGCTTAGACTGAAGATCAGGGCTCCCGTTTCCAAGAGCAGACATCTGCGCCATGAGAAGTTCCCTACGCACGGAATCGACATTTGCCTGCGTATTGCGCATCTCTGCCAGCGCGGTCTCATAATCTCCGAAATACTCATAAATACGGCTCTTTGCCTCACCACTTGCTATTTTACCCTTTATACGCGATGCATATTTCAAAGCGACACGCTTGTCGTCGTCGGCTTTTGCCTTATCTATCATGAAGAGATATACAGCGTCGGAATCCGATGCCATATCCTTGTCATAGACGCGATCGAAAGCGTGCTTATAGGCCTTTTGAAATCCGTCCATGTCATTTCGTTCGAAAAGGATACGCGAACGAAGCATCAGCGAGAGCACCTGAAGGCGCTGCGTGCGGGTGTTCTTCAACGCATAGTTGCAATAAACCTCCGCGCTGTCAAGTTCACCTTTCTCAAGATAAAGCTTCGCGATACGATAAGCGATACCGGCCTGATCCTGACCTGTCACATTGTTCTTCATGAACTCGGCCGCGTCCTTGTACTGCCTGATGGCAAGATCGCGATCACGCATACCGTCGGACAGCAAACCGAGCGACTGCATGGCCGCAAAACGTCCGTAAGCCAAAGTATCGACATCAAATGCAGTCTTCCACAGCCTGTTTATAGTCCCTATCGCATCTTGAAACTTACCCTGATTTATATCATATATTATCCGGGATGTTTCAGCGAAATAGTAATATTGCAGATTTTCTGTCTCACGCGCCGTCTGGCCCAGCAGTTCGGCATATTTGATAAGACTATCACGCTCCAATCGCGCTGAATAGTGGCGCATAGGCACAGTAAGAGCCAGGCACATCGTCTTTCCGTCGTCAACGCCTTTTGCCACCCTGAAAAGCGAATCTGCAATTTCCAGGCTCACGCTGCTATCAATGTTATTGTTAGCGTAAGCCAGCTCCTTATAGAATTCATCATTGATTCCATAGGCATTGTTCTGGGCATGGATCACGGGACTCGCGAGAACCGCAAGTACCAGACCAATAACCCTCATAATATATTTTCGGACGATATGTTTCACAATGTATTGAAAAAGTCTAAAACGCACCCTAACGAGATGTGGTATATATGTTTCGGTTATAAAGTTAAACAGAAGAAAAGCCACATCCAACTTTGTCACACAAAAATCATTAAAAAGAAACAATTGTTAATATTAACAGTAACATTTGCAAATGTAAATAACTATTCCACGTTATATACTCCTGTTAATCAATGGTAATTTATCATAAAAGCTGAGCAACGCTCTTTTTTTGGAATTTAAATTTGTAAATAGCAGGATTTGGTGATAACTTTACGCCTATAATTATAATTAATTAATAGGTATCAAACGCACGTCCGGAATATGCAGTCAGAAGTAAACCACACGCCTTATCACATACCGGCACTTCTTCCTCAGACGCTTGAGGCTCTAAATATCAAGCCAGAAGGAATATATGTCGACGTCACATTCGGCGGAGGCGGTCACTCGCGAGCTATAGTCGGACAGCTTGATTCCACCGGACACCTCTACAGTTTCGACCAGGATCGTGAGGCAGTCGAGAGAGCATTTGACGATCCGAGATTTACAATAATCCACGGAAATTTCAGATTCCTGTCCAATTTCCTGAGATACTACAATGTGCGTGGAAAGGTCGATGGCATTCTCGGCGATCTCGGGGTATCATTTCACCATTTCGACGATCCGGAAAGAGGCTTCTCTTTCAGAGCCGACGGGCCTCTCGACATGCGCATGAATCAGACAGCGAAGCTCACTGCTGCAGAACTCCTAAACAGCGCTACTGAAGACCGCCTGGCATCAATCTTCCGTGATTACGGCGAACTGCGACAGGCAAAACGCATAGCGAAAGCAATAACTGACGCGCGGGGGGCAAAACCGTTCAGAACAACGTCGCAGCTTCTCACGACAATAGCTCCCCTGATAGATCCACGTCAGGAGAAAAAAGAGCTTGCAATGGTGTTTCAGGCTCTGCGCATAGAGGTGAACGGT
The DNA here is from genome assembly GCA_014800445.1 of Bacteroidales bacterium. Taxonomy (GTDB): domain Bacteria; phylum Bacteroidota; class Bacteroidia; order Bacteroidales; family Muribaculaceae; genus JAFLTL01. The sequence continues at coordinate 3,579 of JAAVGC010000050.1, forward strand.
GAACTCGACGCCCTGAACTCGTTGCTCTCACAAAGTATCGAGGCATTAAAGCCCGGCGGACGTCTTGCCATAATCACTTATCACTCGCTTGAAGACAGGCTTGTGAAGAACTTTATGAAAACAGGCTCGATTTCCGGTCAAAGAAACACTGATTTTTTCGGCCGCGACCTGTCGCCCATGAAATTACTTACTTCCAAGCCGATTATCCCCGATGCAGAGGAGATAGAGCGAAATCCGAGGTCACGCAGTGCAAAGTTGCGCGTAGCCGTAAAACTCAATACCAACGACAATGGCTAAGAAACAAAAGAGCGCCAAACGCCGCGACAATATATTCTCAAAAGTCGTACAGGGAAGATGGATTTCAACCAACTTCTTTGCCCGCAACGCCATAACTGTAATTGCCGCACTGTTTTTCATGATGGTCTATATCTCCAACAAATATGAGTGCCAGACCAAGATGGAAACCATACAGCGGCTTGAACAGCAGCTTGAAATAGTAAAAACCGAAAGTGTGAGAGAGCGCAGCCGCTACATGAGCCGCACCCGTGAGTCGGCAATGACGGCCATGATCGACACACTGCATCTCGGCCTTGAAGTACAAGAGAGGCCGCCATTCTCAATAAGCTATTCACACTAAAAACAGCTGACCAATCAAAGCACAATAATCTTTCTCCACCCCAAATTCAGTCATGAATAAAAACAGCCGACGCGACATACTTTTCCGCTACCTCATAATATCGGCATGCATAATAATGTTTGCCGGAAAGATCGGCATAAATCTTTTCTCAACAACTGTCATCCATGCCGAGCAATGGAATATGAAGGCCGACAGTGTGCTGTCGCGTGTGGAGGTGGTGCTCCCCCGCCGCGGTGACATCCTGGCAGCCGACGGAGCAGTCCTTGCCACCAATCTGCGTTATTACACCGTGCGCATGGACTATCGTTGCGAGAAATTCATGGAAGAGGAATTCAAAAACTCCATCGACGCGCTCGCCGACAGCATGGCAATTTATTTCCCGTCGAAAAGCGCAGCCGGCTGGAAGACCTATCTCATGGAACCAATGCAGCTCCCCAAAGAGAAGCGTCCGCGTGCCAAGAAGGTAATCCCCAACATAAGCTACACCGAGTATCAGAAACTGCGCACTTTCCCGTTTTTCTCGATAAAGAATCCTAACCGCAACGGCGTGACAGTGGAGCAACGCATGAANCGCTCCACCCCCTACGGCGACATGGCACGCCGAAGCATAGGTGGCGTGGGTGAACAGAATAACCGCGAGATACGCGGCATATCTGGTCTTGAGATGGCTCTTGANTCATTTCTTTTCGGACAGCCGGGTAAAGCCAAGAAGATACCTCTCACCCACCACATCGTGAACTGGACCGATGTGGCTCCTGTGGACGGCTNCCACATCAAGACAACCATCGACATCAAACTACAGGATATCGTTGAGAACGAGCTGAACTCAGTGCTCGAGACCGTCGATGCCGAGTGGGGCGTGGCCGTGCTGATGGAAGTGGCNACCGGCGATATCAAAGCCATATCCAATCTTGAAAAGTCAAAGACTACAGGGCAGTATATCGAGGGGATGAACCGTGCGGTTCTCGGCTTCGAGCCTGGATCGGTAGTAAAACCCATCTCAATGCTGCTTGCGCTTGAGGACGGACTGGTAAGCAACATCAACCAGTCGATACCTATCGGAGCCTCCTACGCTTATGCCGGCGGCCGTGCCATCACTGACTCACACTTCAATTCAGCTCTCACGGTGAAGGGTGTGATAGAGGAGTCGTCGAACATAGGCATGACGCGCATAATGACAAACTCGGCAGGTCCGTATCACACCAATCCGGCACACTTCCATGACCGCCTTGCCGAGATAGGTTTTCTCGAGCCAATGAACACCGGCATCGCCGGTGAGCGTGTACCCAATGTCCCGGCAACAAAATCACGCGTCTCACTGTCGCGCATGTGCTACGGGTATGCTACTGAGATTCCACCACTCTACACGCTGTCGATCTACAACGCGATAGCCAACGGCGGGCGCTACGTGCGTCCGCGTCTGGTGAAGGAGCTGATCGGTGCGGATTTCGACTCAGTACTCCCCGTGACCTACATACGCGACCGCATCTGCTCGGAGAAAAACGCACAGAAACTGCGCGAGATGCTGACGGCAGTGGTGTGGGGCGACCGAGGCACTGCCCGTGCATGGGTGCGAGATGAGAACGTTGCCATAGCAGGAAAAACCGGCACATGCTACATGATTGAGAACGGCCACTACAACACCCAGAAGAAACGCCTTGCATTCTGCGGATTCTTCCCGGCAGAGGATCCGAAGTACTCTTGTATTGTGCTTACCTGTCATCCCAAACAGCAGTGGACGGGAGCAGCAAGCACCAGCGGACAGGTAATGAAGAATATTGCGCGAAAGATGTATAGCCGCGGAATGCTTGGAAATTCATCGGATTACCGGGAGATAGCCCAGGAAGGGACACAGCCGCTGTTCTATGCCACGGCACGCCCATCATCGCGCAAGCACCTCACTCAAGGACTTGATATCACCTCGGCCAAGGAGATGGCATCAAACGTTTCAGAGACTCCGGTCGCCGGATGCGTGCCCTCGGTTGTGGGACTCGGGTTGCGTGAAGCGGTCGTGAAGATCGAGGAAGCAGGCTTCAACGTGTCGTTCAGCGGCAACGGTTATGTGCGCAGCCAGTCGCCCGGTGCCGGACAAAAACTAAAAGAGGGTGAAAGCGTGCGTCTCTCGCTCAACGAATTCTGAGAACTGATCAAAACAGCATATTCATATAAATAAAAACAATAAACCATGTCAGCAGCAGTAACCTTTGAAACGCTCTTCTCGGCAATAAAGCCAGTGGAGATTGCGGGAACTCTCCCCTCAGGCATCATGCGCGGACAACTCCGCCAAGACTCCCGTCTGGCCGGAGACGCAGATGTTTTCGTGGCAGTGCGTGGAGTCAACGCCGACGGCCACAAGTTTATCCCCACTCTCAACGGACGCGGCGTGGCTGCTGTCGTTTGCGAGGAACTGCCTGCTCCCGACATGCGTGACGACAATATCTGCTATGTGCGTGTAGCAGATTCAGCCGAGGCTCTCGGATTGCTCGCCTCACGTTTCTATGGGGATCCGTCGCACAAGCTCAAGCTTGTGGGAGTCACCGGCACCAACGGCAAAACTACCACAGCAACTCTCATCTATGAGATGGCACGTCTGGAAGGCTGTCGTGCCGGATTACTCTCGACCGTGGCAAACTACATAGAGGGTGAGATGATACCGGCCACACACACCACTCCTGATCCACTCGAACTCAACAGCCTGCTGGCCCGGATGGTTGAGGCCGGATGCTCGGTAGCGGCCATGGAGGTGAGCTCACACGCCGCACACCAGAAACGCATCGCAGGCCTGAAATTTGCCGGTGGTGTGTTCACAAACCTTACACGTGACCACTTGGACTACCACGGAACTTTCGAGGCTTACCGCGACGCGAAAAAGTTATTCTTCGACAATCTGCCTGAAAGTGCTTTCGCGCTCACCAATATCGATGACCGCAACGGCATGATCATGTTGCAGAACACCCGTGCCCGCCGATGCACATACTCGATACGTAGCATTGCCGACTTCACGGGACAGATTGTGGAACAGGATCTGCACGGCACTCTGCTCAAACTAAACGGCAATGAGGTGCACACACGCTTTACCGGACGCTACAATGCCTGCAATCTCACCGCTGTGTACGGTGCCTGCCTGCTCATGGGGATGGACTCAGAGGCTACGCTCGTCAACATGAGCCGCCTTGTGCCGGTTGCCGGACGCTTCCAGACTTTCCGCTCCCCCGAGGGCGTAACCGCCGTTGTGGACTACGCCCACACCCCCGACGCAGTTGTCAACATCGTTTCGGCTGTGCGCGAAGTGGTCGGCAACAGTAACCGCATCATCACCGTGGTTGGAGCCGGTGGCAACCGCGACAAGGGTAAACGTCCCATCATGGCAAGCGAGGCAGCCCGACTGAGCGATCAGGTTGTGCTCACATCGGATAATCCGCGCTTCGAGGAGCCCGACGAAATTATCCGCGACATGGAAGCGGGACTGACTCCCGAGGACGCAAAGCGCACAATCTCGATCACCGACCGCCGTCAGGCCATACGCACCGCCGTGGCTCTGGCTCATCCGGGCGATGTAATCATCATCGCCGGCAAGGGACATGAAGACTATCAGGAGATCAAGGGTGTGAAACATCACTTCGATGACCGCGAGGAGGTGGAAGCCGCACTCGGAATAAACTAACACTTTTTATCTACTTACACAGGAAACAAGATGTTTTACTGGCTATTTGAGTGGCTTCGTGAGCTTGACACTCCCGGTTCGGGACTGCTTGACTACCTGTCGGTGCGGGCAGTAGCGGCTTTTGTGTTTGCCCTGCTGATCGCAATCGTGTTTGGACGCCGCATCATCGACCGACTGCAACTCATGCAGGTCGGAGAAATCATACGTGACCTCGGACTTGAGGGACAGATGAAAAAGACCGGTACTCCGACAATGGGTGGCATCATCATAATTCTGTCGACTGTGATACCGTGTCTGCTCGTGGGTAACCTCACCAACATCTACATGATCCTTATGTTGGTATCGACAATCTGGCTNGGCTCCCTCGGATTTCTCGATGATTACCTCAAGATCCACGCCCACAACAAGGATGGCCTAAGCGGTAAGTTTAAAATCATCGGGCAGGTGGGACTCGGACTGATAGTGGGGCTGACGATGCTTTTCAGTCCGGCAATCACGATAAGCGAGGAAGCATCGGTGCAATCGTTCGGTTCAAACGGCAATCCGGTGACCGAAATCACTTANAGCGGTCAGGAACGTCAGGTGAAGACCCCAGCTACAACAATCCCATTTGTAAAAAACAATAACTTCAACTACAAATGGCTNACCCAGTGGATGGGGCGCGGAGCTCACATTGCAGGATGGGTAGTGTTTGTGCTGGTGGTGATCTTCCTTGTGACTGCAACTTCCAACGGTGCAAACCTCACCGACGGTCTTGATGGCCTCACCACCGGTTGCTCNGCCATAATCGGTACAGCTCTGCTTGCCATGGCTTANCTGGGNGGAAACGTCATTTACTCGACCTACCTAAACATCATGTATATACCGATGAGCGGCGAGCTGACGGTGTATATGGCGGCTTTCATAGGCGCTCTTATCGGTTTCCTNTGGTACAATGCTTATCCGGCACAGGTATTCATGGGCGACACCGGCTCGCTGACACTTGGCGGCATCATAGCGGTATTTGCAGTGCTTATCCATAAGGAGCTTCTGTTACCCATNCTGTGTGCGATCTTCTATATCGAAGACCTGTCGGTAATGTTGCAGGTNGGNTGGTTCAAATGGACCAAACGCCGCACCGGTACCGGACAACGCATATTCAAGATGACACCGCTNCATCATCATTTNCAGAAATCGGGTGGCACCGTCGAGGCAATCATCCANAAACCGTTTTCGCCTGTGCCTGAATCGAAAATCGTNATACGATTCTGGATCATCTGCATCCTGCTCGCAGCAGCAACATTCGCAACTCTCAAGATAAGATAAATGGAAACAGTGGGTAAGAAAAAACGCCTTGTGGTGCTTGGCGGAGGTGANAGTGGCGTGGGAGCCGCCATACTCGCCAAGGACAAAGGTATGGACGTGTTTCTGAGCGACAACGGTACAATCCCGGCCCGCTACCGCCAGACGCTCATCGATGAGAATATCCCTTTTGAAGAGGGAGGACACACTATGCAACTTATCGTCAACGCCGACGAGGTTGTGAAAAGCCCCGGCATCCCCCCCACTGTCCAGGTGGTGCGCGAAATCATGGCACGGCATATCCCGATAATCTCGGAAATAGAGTTCGCGGGACGCTACACCAACTCAAAGATGGTGTGCATCACCGGCTCCAACGGCAAGACAACCACAACATTACTCACTTATCACATCTTCAAGAAAGCGGGTATCGATGTGGGTCTGGCCGGAAATGTGGGAAAGAGTCTGGCTCTACAGGTGTCGCGCGACCCGCATGATGTGTATGTGATCGAGCTAAGTTCGTTTCAGCTCGAGAACATGTATGACTTCAAGGCCAATGTGGCTGTGATGATGAATATCACGCCAGACCATCTTGACCGTTATGACTACACAATGCAGAACTATGTCAATGCCAAGTTCCGCATCCTCAATAACATGACCGACGGAGATTCATTTGTGTTCTGGAAGGATGATCCGATCATCGCCGACCAGCTACGGCATCTTGAAACTCAGGCACGCCTCGTACCGTTTGCAGAGCACAAAGAGTCACCATATACCGCCGCCTATGTGGAGGAAGAAGATGAAACTGTGATATTCGCTCCAAAGCCTTCGGGCAGCACGCTGCGCATGCCACGCGCCGATCTTGCTCTCCACGGACTTCATAATCTCTACAACTCCATGGCAGCCGCGCTGTCGGCTTCAATTCTCGATGTAAGGAAGGATGCCATACGCGAAGCTCTCACTGATTTCGAGGGAGTGGAACACCGTCTTGAATACTGCGGTACGATCGACGGCGTGCGCTACATCAATGACTCCAAGGCTACCAACGTCAACTCCTGCTGGTATGCCCTCGAGAGCATGCCCACAGGCAAAAAAAGCGTGGTGTTAATCCTCGGCGGAAAGGACAAAGGCAATGACTACAGCGAGATACTTCCTCTCGTCGAGAATAAGGTGAAGGCAATTGTGGCCATGGGAAAAGACAACACAAAGATTGTCGATTACTTCGGTAATGTCGTGCCGGTGACCGACACCCACTCGCTCGCTGATGCCATAACAGCCTGCCGCGAGGCTTCCGAATCGGGTGACACGGTGCTTCTGTCGCCATGCTGCGCGAGCTTCGATCTTTTCAAGAGTTATGAGGATCGTGGCGAGCAATTCAAACATGCTGTAAAAGACCTAAAGAATTCAGAAAACTGATCAACTCACTCTCCCCTACTTCACACAGGTAAATGCAGGATCCATTCACATTCACACCACCGCATCCTATCGAGGAGCGTCCTGAAGAAACCGTCCAGCAACCCAAAGCGGAACCGCACCCCGGGCAGCAGGACAAGTATTTCTGGGCGATCTATCTCATGCTTGTCGTCATCTCGATCATTGAGCTTTACAGCGCATCATCGCGCGAGGTGGTGGCCGGCAATGTCTATCTCCCCATCATCCGCCACTCGGTGATGCTCGCAGCAGGATTTGTCATCATCTTCCTCCTGTCGCGCATCCCTTATCAGAAGCTTATAAAGTTCATCCCGATATTTGTAGTGGCAAGTATCGTAATGATGATATATGTGCTCGTGGCTGGCGATATAATCAACGGAGCCCGACGCAGTTTTTCTTTTGCCGGCATAGCCATACAGCCATCGGAGTTCCTGAAACTGTCGGCAGTGCTTGTGATCGCTCTTGTCATGTCGCGCACACAACTTGGCAAGAACGAGGAGCTACGCACGCGAGGCGTGAAGATCGTGGCAGCTATGGTGCTTCTTATGGGAGGACTGCTTTTCACGCAGGGCCTGACCAACACGATCCTTCTCATGGCCATCAGTTTCTCGATGATGATTGTGGGTGGCATACAGATTAAGAAACTCATTGCCGTACTGATAGTGTATGGTGTCGTTGCCGGGAGTGCCTTCCTGCTGAAAGAATACAACGCCGATATGCGCGTAGGACGTCAGTCGACATGGACCGAGCGCATGAACCGTTATTCTGACTCGATCCCCAAGTATGAGCAACCTATCATAGCCGAGAACCGACAGGAGATGTACGCCTACATGGCTCAGGCAAACGGTGGCATCTTCGGGGTAATGCCCGGAAACTCCCGCGAGACATCGCGTCTGCCTCTCGCATTCTCTGACTACATCTATTCAATCGTAGTGGAAGACCTCGGACTGGCAGGTGGCCTGTTTCTCCTGGGAATATACCTGTCGCTCCTCGCACACGCAGGTCATGTGGCGTCGCAATGCCGCCGTGCTCTCCCTGCGATGCTCGTGATAGGATGCGCGCTGATGGTCACATATCAGGCACTTTTCCACATGGCCATCGTCACAGGAGTATTTCCAGTATCGGGACAGCCATTGCCGCTTATATCCAAAGGCGGCTCATCAATATTGATCACGTCGATAGCATTCGGCATCATGCTGAGTGTAAGCCGCTTTGCCGTACAAAATGACAAGCGTCAAGATATCAAGGACGAAATGAACTCACTCCCCGAAGAAATGAGGGCCGAAAACGCCACACGCCTATGAAATACATGATAAGCGGAGGAGGAACAGGCGGACATATCTTCCCCGCCATAGCGATAGCCGATGCCATACGCCGCAAGGATACAGAGGCAGAAATTATGTTTGTGGGAGCCACAGGGCGCATGGAGATGGAGCGCGTGCCGGCTGCCGGGTATCCCATAGTAGGACTTCCTGTCGCAGGTTTCTCCCGGTCGAACATGCTCGCCAATTTCGGTGTTGTATTCAAGTTGCTCAAAAGCATGATCAAGGCCCGCAAGGTCGTCGGTGATTTTCGTCCAGATATAGCGATTGGCGTAGGGGGCTATGCCTCGGGACCAGTGCTCAAGGAGGCTCAGAGACGTGGCATCCCCACTCTGATACAGGAGCAGAACTCATACGCCGGAGTGACCAACAAGCTGCTTGCAAACAAGGCCGAGCGCATCTGTGTGGCATACAACGGTATGGAGCGGTTCTTCCCTGCCGACAGGATTACCGTCACAGGCAACCCGTTGCGCAAGGCGGTCGTGGAGGGAGCAAAGGCTATTTCCAAGGGCGATGCAAAATCCAGTCTCGGCTTCAGCCCTGACAAACAACTGCTTGTGATAACTGGTGGAAGCCTCGGTGCGCGCACACTCAACCGCAGCGTCGCCGCCGATCTTGACAAGATANTCTCAGCAGGCATCAATGTACTATGGCAGACAGGCAAGTACTATATCGACGAATATAAACCGCTGGCAGAGAAATACACTGCTGACAAAGTGCAGATAGTGCCGTTTCTCAACAAGATGGAACTGGTGTATGCAGGTGCTGATCTGATAGTGGCACGCGCCGGAGCAAGCACCATATCGGAAATCCAGGCAACTGGAGCGACCGCNCTGCTTGTGCCTTCGCCTAATGTNGCGGAGGATCACCAGACNCACAATGCAAACGCTCTCGCATCGCGCGGAGCTGCCGCAATGACACCTGATGCAACTCTGGAGGGACAACTGGGCGAACTTGTAATCGGGCTGATGAACGACACAGCCAAACTTAATGCAATGGGCGACGAAGCTGCAAAGATGGGTATCGGTGACTCCGATGACCGCATTGCAGCCCTCGCGGTTGAAATTGCGGAAAAACAGTGCAAAAAGGGGAAACGATGAAACAGAAAGCATATTTTGTGGGAGCCGGAGGAATAGGCATGGCAGCCCTTGAACGCTACTGCCTGTCGCGGGGCATGGAGACAGGCGGATATGACCGCACCCCCACCGAACTGACATCACAACTCGCGGCCGAAGGGGTAGAGATCACCTTCGATGATTCGGCAGAGGCCATCCCGGCGCGTTTCCGCAATCCAGAAGAAACGCTTGTGGTTTACACACCGGCAGTCCCAGAGAGCCATCCCGGACTAAGGTGGTTCAGGGAGAACGGGTTTGAGGTAGTGAAGCGCTCGCGCCTGCTCGGTGACATAACGCGCACAAGCCGCGGTATCTGCTTTGCCGGAACGCACGGCAAAACCACAACATCATCGATGGCGGCCCACATCCTACACTCGACTCCAGGGGTGGGATGCAATGCCTTTCTTGGAGGTGTGCTTCGCAACTACGACAGCAATTTCCTGTTATCGGCCGACTCGGAGTGGACAGTGATCGAAGCGGACGAATTTGACCGTTCGTTTCACACGCTGTCGCCGTGGATCGCCGTAATAACCGCCACTGATCCCGATCATCTCGACATATACGGCACAGAGGAAGCCTATCTCGAGAGTTTCGCCCATTTTACATCGCTCATACGCCCCGGCGGTTTTCTGGTGATGCATACCGGGCTGAAGATGCAGCCGCGTGTGCCGGAGGGGGTAACGGTCTACACTTACGGCACTGATGCCGATGCGCAATTCCGTGCCGTCAACATCCGGCACACCGAAGGAAAAGTTGTGTTTGACATTCAATTGCCCGACGGCACCATCCTGCATGACTTCGCACCGGGAGTACCGGTAGAAGTCAACATCGACAATACGGTAGCTGCTGTTGCCGCATGCTGGCTCACGGGGCAGATGGATCCAGATGCCGCCCGCGATGCCATGGCATCGTACATGGGTCCGAAACGCCGCTTCGAGCTGCGCTGGCGCGAGGATCGTCCCGGCGGACGGGTGATAGTGGATGATTACGCCCATCACCCCGAGGAGTTGCGTGCCTCGATACAGTCGATGCGCAAGCTTTATCCCGGTCGGCGCCTGACGGTGGCTTTCCAGCCTCATCTCTACACCCGTACCCGCGACTTCGCTCCGGAATTTGCCGAGGCTCTCTCGCTTGCCGACGAGGTGGTGATGATCTCGCTCTATCCTGCACGCGAGCTTCCCATCCCGGGAATTTCGTCGAGAACTATACTTGACCTCATCAATTGTCCAGAAAAGTTGCTCATTGACAAAGAAGATTTCGCAAAAACAATAAAAAAACGTAACTTTGAAATCTTATTGACGGCAGGTGCCGGAGATCTCCCCGACTACATACCGGAGCTCATCGATCTACTCAAAACATAACAAACTACGACACAGACACTTTGACACGCAAATCCATCATACGGTGCGCACTCTCGATAGTTCTTGCAGGCTATCTGGTGTTTGCTGTGGGCATGGCTCAGGACATGGCCGCGCTCGACCGTGTGACCGGTGTGGAAATCAAAGTTGCCAATACTTCGCATCATGCGGGACGTAATTTTGTGACTGTAGACGGCATCAGCTCGGAGTTGGGTCAGCTCCCCACCGACACCACCCTTGTTCGAGACGTGGATCTTCGCGGCATAGAGCGNAAGCTCGACGATGTGGTCAATATCGAAACCGCCCGCGTCACGCGTTCGCAAACGGGGCGCATCCACATCGACGTGGTGCCTATGATCCCCGTNGCGCGAATATTCTCGACCGACGGCACTTCCTACTACATCAACCGTGCCGGGAAGCGCCTTACAGCCGATGCCCGCTACCACGTGGATGTTCCGGTGGTGACCGGCGACCTCGGGCGCAACGGCAATGTTGCCGCCGTNGATCTTCTACCGCTGATGAAGCACATAGCCTCAGACTCGCTGCTCAACAGCCTGACGACATCGCTTAAGGTCACTCCTGCCGGCGATGTGCTTCTGATTCCTGCCATACGCGGTCACGTGGTCAACCTCGGTGATCCGCGCGATGGCAATACCTCCGACAAATTCGCCCGCCTTCTCACCATGTACCGCAAGGTGCTTCCGGTGAAAGGATGGCTCTACTACGATACGATCTCAGTGAAATTTGCCGGTCAGGTCGTCGCNACGAAGTCCAAAAAGCGATCCACACAGCAGATCGCTGCCAAAGAGCTTGTCGACCCGGAGGAGGACACGCTCGACAATATGCTCACAACCGATGCCGCTTCGGGAGACAATACTCCCGCAGTAGCCAACAAAAAACCATAGTTCTCTCTTTCCATCAACCCACTCACTCAACACACCACTTTACAGCATGCCTCTCCATATAGTAGCATTTGAAATCGGAAGTTCCCACATCAAAGGTGCCGTAGGCATCGTTGAGGAGACGGGAAACATCAACATTGTCGCCGTCGAGGAGGCTCCGCTCGTCGGGTGTGTTCGCTACGGCTGCGTCCTCAACGTCGAGGAGACCGGCAACCGCATCCTCGAAATCAAGCGCAAGCTTGAGAATCACGCCACNGTGTCGCCGCTCAAGATTTCGGCAGCTTTTGTATCNCTCGGCGGACGCTCACTGGCATCATATCCCATAGAGACAAGCCGCGCNCTCGGTGATGAGACCGAGATCACCCGCGACATTGTGAAACAGCTTATCGAGCAGGCCAAAAGCTGCTGCAAGACCGAGAAGGAAATTCTCTCTGTAGCTCCCGGAGCCTACTGCGTGGATGGCCGCTGGCAGCGCAATCCGGTGGGAATGTACGGCACCGAAATCAANGGCCGATTCTCTATCGTCACAGCCAACAAGGACGCAAAGAAAAATCTGCGCCGCGCCTTTGACCGCGCAGGTCTCAAGATACTGGGCAACGTCGTGCGCCCTCTCGCTCAGGCCGACACGGTGCTTACTCCTGACGAGCGGGCACTCGGATGCGTGCTCGTGGATCTCGGCGCCGAAACAACTACCGTATCTATCTACAAAGACCGCGCACTGCGGTACCTGATGACCATACCGCTCGGTGGTCGCTCAATCACNCGCGACCTNGCTACTGCACTCAGCCTGACTGAAGANCGCGCGGAGGAGATCAAACTTTTCCAGGGTTCGGCAATCATTTCCGATAATGACAACCAAGGCCCTCGCAATATNGACGGNCTCGANACGACCANGATCAACAACTACGTGAGAGCCCGCGCAAGCGAGATCGTCGCCAACATAATGCAGCAGCTTACCTACGCGCGTCTGCGTCCCGAAGATCTGCCCGCAGGATTCATCATCACCGGCGGTACGTCNATCCTGCGTGGCCTCAAGGATCTGCTGCACCGCGACAGTGGCATGAAGGTGCGTAACGCCGCTCCCGCGGGACTCGTAAGATTCACTGANCCTTCGATTTTCGCCGGCCAGATGGTGGATGTGATTTCCGTCATCTCCACCGCCCAGCGCATGGGTGCCGCAGCTGAGTGCCTTACCGACAACAAGCCGAATCCATACTTTGCCGGACGTCCTCAGCAATATCCACAGCAACAGCATCAGCATCAGTATCAGCAGCAACAGCCATACCAGCAGCAACAACAGCAGTATCAACAACAGGCTCCGCAACAGTCGTACCAACAGCCGCAATATCAGCAGTCTCAACCGCAACAACAGCAATACCAGCAAACGCAGCAGTCACCTGCCTACCAGCAGCCTCAGCAGCCGGATCAGCGTCCTTACGGTCGTCCCGAGACACCACAACAGCAGGTTCACAACGAGATGCGCGCCGACACCGAGCAGGTGAGAGTGCCTAACTGGGGACAGCAACGTAACATTGACGATCAGGACGACAGCGACCGCTACAACGAGCGTGAAGACTTCGAAGATCGCCCGCGCAACAGCTCCCGCGGCGGCAAACGTCCTAATTTCCTGATGAGCATAAAAGACAAGCTGGTAAATATCATCTCGGAAAGCGAAGACGACGAGGACTCCGATGAATAATAAAGGCATGCTGCCAAGCTTAGAAAAACAAACTCCAAACCTCCCCTTCCCATCCCTCTCTTCCACCCACCATGACAATAGAAGAACTCGAGCAGGAACATAATTTCTCAGATCCGGCAGAACAGCCGGCCGAGAAAATAATAATAAAAGTGATCGGCGTAGGTGGCGGCGGTTGCAACGCTGTCTCCCACATGTACAAAAAGGGAGTGGCTCACGTGAGTTATGCTCTCGCCAACACCGACATGCAGCAGCTCAACCACTCACCGGTGCCGACGCGGCTTCTACTCGGNCCCCAGACTACCCGAGGGCTGGGAGCCGGCAATGTGCCGGCGGTTGCCCGCGATGCTGCCGAGGAGAGCGTGAACGAGATCAACAAGCTCTTTGACGATGACACACGCATGGTGTTCATCACTGCCGGTATGGGAGGCGGCACGGGTACAGGAGCTTCGCCGGTCGTGGCACGCGTGGCACGTGAGCGCGGACTTCTGACAATCGGTATCGTCACTATCCCGTTCATGTTTGAGGGTGAGGCAAAAATCCTTAAGGCGCTTGACGGTGCCGAGGAGATCCAGAAATATGTGGATGCACTGCTCGTAATCCAGAATGAGATTCTTGCCGAGGAGTATGGTGACCTTGATCTGCTCAACGCCTTTGAGAAAGCNGATGACACACTGACCAATGCNGCCAGCTCAATAGCTGAGCTGATCACGTCGAAGGGCTACATGAACCTTGACTTCAACGACGTGTCGACGACTCTCACCAATGGCGTTACCGCCATCATCTCCACCGGCTATGCCGAGGGNGAGGGACGTGTGCGCGCCGCCATCGATGACGCGCTTCATTCACCGCTCCTGCGCAAAAACGACATATACACTTCCAAGCGCATACTTTTCAATCTCTACTANAACCCGAANGCCGAGAACAAGGTGAAAATGAGTGAAATCAATGATTTCAAAGCTTTCACCAAAGAGATACGCGGCCTGGATGTGATCTATGGCGTNTCGTTTGACGAGAGTCTCGGCGAGAAGGTGAANGTATCGATTCTTGCCGCCGGTTTCAAGTCGCCCCTTGTCAAGAAGGGTGAGTATGCACCCGGCGAAATCGGCGAGATGGTGATGGGAGCCAATAGCGCGGATGAATCCCGNAATGTAGAGCTGTCGGATACCGACATGCAGCGCCTAAGCGCAGCCTATGGCGCNGANAAGATCGCAGAACTCCGTCAACACCGCGACGCGCAGAACTTCGTCATACTCACTCCTGAGCAGATGGAGGATGACATAGTGATCGAGTTGCTTGAAAACACTCCCGCCTACAATCGCGACCAGGTTCACGCCGAAGCCATACGCAACGGCAAGCCCGTGATTTCGACCGAACGCCCCCGAGGTGTGTCGTTTGGNCCAAGTGCTTCAGGACGCATCGGNGCGAAGAANCCTGCCTCGCAGCCGGCNAACGATGACATTGACGATTTCGGCGACATCATCAGTTTCCCATAAATTGCGGTATACCGGCTTATTTAACAGAAATTACTCAACATAGAAATGAACAGCATAAATCTTGACAACAAGAATCTGGCAGGAGTAGTCACTCCCGAGCAGATCGCAGCCTACGATAAGGCCGCTACCGAAGCTATCTATCAGCTTGACAACGCTACCGGCGAGGGATCAGACTTCCTCGGCTGGGTGAGTCTCCCCGCAGAAATCACCGACGCACAGATCGATGACATCAACACAACCGCCAAGAATCTCGCCGACAACTGCGAGGTGGTCGTGGCCGTGGGTATCGGCGGAAGCTTCCTCGGCGCAAAAGCTGTGATTGACGCTCTTTCCGACACTTTCGCTCCCACGCAGAAGGTGGTGTTTGCCGGACAGAACATCGGCGAGGATTATCTGCATCAGCTCCTCAACTTCCTTGAGAACAAGACCTACGGTATNATTGTGATCTCCAAGAGNGGCACGACGACCGAACCGGCTATCGCCTTCCGCCTGCTCCGCGAGAAGCTTGAGGCAAAACTGGGCAAAGCCGAGGCTGCCAAGCGCATCGTTGCGGTAACCGACGCATCGAAGGGTGCTCTCCGCAAGATGGCTGATACAGAAGGCTGGAAGACATATATCATCCCCGACAACGTGGGCGGCCGCTTCTCAGTGCTCACTCCGGTGGGTCTGCTCCCCATCGCTGTCGCAGGATTTGACATCAAGGCTCTCGTGGAAGGCGCACGCACCATGCAGATCGCTACCATGAAACCTGGTGCCGATAACCTCGCGCAGACATACGCCATGACCCGCAACGCGCTCTACAACGCAGGCAAGAAGATCGAGATTCTGGTCAACTACAATCCCCGCCTTCACTACATGGCCGAATGGTGGAAACAGCTCTACGGCGAAAGCGAGGGTAAGGATGGCAAGGGTATATTCCCGGCAGCCGTTGACTTCTCGACCGACCTGCACTCGATGGGCCAGTGGATCCAGGATGGCGAGCGCACTATATTTGAGACTGTTCTTTCAGTCGAGAATCCTGATAACACCGTGGTTATCCCCACCGACGCCGACAATCTCGACGGCCTCAACTATATCGCCGGCAAACGCGTCGACGAGGTGAACAAGATGGCCGAACTCGGTACACGCATCGCCCACATCGACGGTGGCGTTCCCAACATGCGCATCACTATCCCGTCGATCACCGAGCGTCACTTAGGCGAGCTCATCTACTTCTTTGAGCGCGCATGCGGCATCAGCGGCTATATCCTTGGTGTAAATCCGTTTAACCAGCCCGGTGTTGAGGATTACAAGCGCAACATGTTCGCTCTCCTCGAGAAGCCCGGCTACGAGCAGCAGACAGCAGATATAAAGAAGCGTCTATAAGCTGATTAACCTTTCAAGTTGAGGTCGCCCGTAAGGGCGGCCTTAATTTTTATGAAGCCATAGAACTCGAAGAA
Organism: Bacteroidales bacterium; assembly: GCA_014800445.1. Classification (GTDB taxonomy): domain Bacteria; phylum Bacteroidota; class Bacteroidia; order Bacteroidales; family Muribaculaceae; genus JAFLTL01. The sequence continues at coordinate 19,917 of JAAVGC010000050.1, forward strand.
TATACTCGGAATTGGAGAAGAAAAGTTATTAACATTTTTAACAGAGGGAAGTTAATTAACATTTATTAACCGAGACGACAGAGTATTTTCTTAAATAATGTATAAATTTGCAACGAATTCTTTTGGGTTTTAGAAACTACTTATAACGAACTGCATAAATCGCCTGTTGATCATCGCTGCCTCGGTGCGATGCAAATGCTATTCGTGTTCAAATATTTTTTGAGGCCTTAAAACAGAAATCATACCGCTGCAAAGCAAACCGACAATCACTACCGCAAATCCTCTCCCGCAATCACTACTTGCAGCTATGCTGCATCACTACACTACTTCCATCACTACACTACTACCATCAGAATCAATTCACCTAACTAACGAAAATTCCCTTAAACTACTTGCAATAATCCTACCAGGAACTACTACAAAACCAATCATAAAGTAATTTAATAACATGAGTATCAGAAAGCATGTAGCCGTGTTGCTTTCTTTTGTATTCTCGTTGAGTCTTTTTGCTCAATCAGGAGGCAAATTCCAAGTGACCGGTAATGTAAGCGACTCCGATGGGGAGCCTCTTGCAGGTGTGACAGTTTCAGTGAAGGGGCAGCCCGCTATGGCTGTTGCCACCGACATTGACGGTAACTACAAAATCTCTGTTCCCGACAAGAACAGCACAATTGCCTTCAGCTACATCGGCATGCAGCCCGTTGAGGAGAAGGTGAACGGTCGCAAGGAGATCAACATCGTGATGACCAGCATGGCTATGGAACTCGACGACGTTGTGGTCGTGGGTTACGGCAGCCAGTCGCGCGAGATGCTTACCACCTCAATCTCCAAAGTCGACAACAAGGTTCTCGAGAACGTTCCCTACACCAACGTGACTCAGGCCCTTCAGGGTTCGGTTTCGGGTGTGCGCGTTCAGAGCACTTCGGGTCAGCCAGGCGACGCAGCGCGTATCATCGTTCGTGGCGGTACTTCGATTCAGAATCCCGACGGTGCAGCCCCCCTCTATGTTGTAGACGGTATAACTCGTGACGACCTTAACCACATCTCAGCTAACGATATCGAGTCGATTCAGGTACTTAAAGATGCTGCCTCGACTTCGATCTACGGTGCCAAAGGCTCGAACGGTGTTGTGATCATTACCACCAAGTCGGCCAAGGACGGCAAGGCAACAGTGAACTACACCTACGACCTCACATTCTCGACGATGGGCAAGACCTACGATTTTGCCACTGCCGAGGAGTATATCACATTCCAGCGTGTCAACCGCAATCCAGCAACCAACCCCGCTATAACCGACAGCCAGCACTGGTGGTCGTCACAGATGACACCTTTCGGCACCGGCAACGACCTCAACAGTTCAGAGTATTCCCTCCAGTACCTTACCGATGCCAACAAGCACAAACTTCAGGAGGGCTGGAAATCAATGGCCGACCCTGAGGATCCCACAAAGACCCTCATCTACCAGGAAAATGACTGGTCGAAACTTGCTACCCGTACCGGTATCTCGCACAATCACCACGTTGAAGTAGGCGGAAGCTCTGACCGCGCGAAATTCCTCGCAGGTCTCGGCTACATGACCACCGAGGGTATCCTGAAAGGTACTGATTATGACCGCCTGTCGTTCAACATGAACGGTGAGGTAAGCATTCTGAAAAACCTGAGTGTGAACGCCCGTATGTACTTCACACAGACGACCAAGAACGACTCTCCGTTTGACATGGCTTCAGCCTTCTATGTTATCCCCGGCACAGCCCCGACAGCCAAGATTTACAATGAGGATGGAACACTCACACACGGTACAGCATGGGGTAATGCCAACCCGCTTTATGCACTTTCTGTCAACCCCAAACTGAGAACAAAAACTCAGAACCAGACCTATTCATTCGGCGGTAACTGGAATATCCTTCCGGAGCTTTCGTTCAAGCCGACGATTTCGATGTACAGAACTCAGCTGAATTACGACAAGTTCATTCCGAGCCATTACAATGGCCGCTGGATCGACAACACACGCGAAGCACTCGCAAACCGAAATACTGAGACACACTACCAGGTAGATGCTGTGTTGAACTACATCAAGACATTCAAGGAGGATCACAACCTCAACGTGATGCTCGGTCTCAACTACACGCAGCGCGACCTTGACTATGTGTCGGCAGGCGGTAAGGGTGGTTCAAACGACAACATCACCACCGTGAGCGGCGTTGCAGAGAAAACCACCGCTTCAAGCTCGACCTCAAGCCACAAGATGATGGGCTACTTCGGCCGTATCAACTACAACTATCAGAACAAGTATCTTCTTACTCTCACCGCCCGCTACGACGGTGCTTCGAACCTCGGTAAGAACAACCGCTACGGTTTCTTCCCCGGTGCATCGGCAGGCTGGCGTATTGATCAGGAAGACTTCTACCCCGAGGATCTTAAGCGCAATCTTCAGGCTAAGATCCGTGCCAGCTACGGCGTGAACGGTAACATCGCCGGTCTTGCAGACTGGACCTCTTACGGCTACTACGACGCCGGTAAAACCCACTTCGGCAATCCGGCAATAATAATGGGGTGGCCAGCCAACAACGACGTGAAATGGGAGCGTTCAAAGACATTTGACATCGGTGCCGACTTCAAGATCTGGGACAACCGCATCGACCTGACCGTAGACTGGTTCCGTAGAAAAACCGATAACCTCATCACCATGTTCACGATGCCTTTCTCGACCGGTCTGGGCGACGTTTATACCAACAACGGTAGCCTTGAGAACAAAGGTCTTGAAATCGAGCTGAACGCACGCCTGATCAACTTTGACAAGGATGGTGTATGGCGCATAGGTTTCAACGCATCGAAAGT
>JAAVGC010000051.1 GCA_014800445.1 Bacteroidales bacterium
GCTTCAGTTTCCACCTTATTGGCTTCTGCCGAGTCCGATTTATTACTTCCTGCACATGAAATCATGGCAGGAACAGTACAAGCCAGCAACGCCGGCACGATGATTGTCTTTCGCAGTGTGTTTAATTTCATATTTCTTTCTTGAGAATTATTATTGAAATAATAATGCCCTGGCACCTATAAAGGTTTACTATAGGATGCTCTTTTAGCATGATTTAAACCACACAACTATCTTGAACTATCTTCACGGCATCCAGTAATAAAACTCCTTCTGCCGATGTTTCTTCACCCAGTCATCCAGCTCGTCCACACTTTTCACTCCATCAGCAATCACCGCCTCATAGTATTCCACACCGTGGTAATCCCGCATTCCCGACGTTTCAAACTTTAGTTTCAATATCGTGTCGCGCTGTTCATCGGTCATCACCTCGCAGATGCGGCTTGCCATGCGTTCAAAAAAACCGTCGTACTGCGAGCCCGCTTCTATGTGGATTATATCAAACTGCCATAATTCACCGTCAGAAGCTTTATAAAACACATGCCACGCTACACAACGCTCATCAGTGTGCAGCCCGTTTATGCACTTTATTTCGGTAACACGCTCATTGTTTGCTACCTTAGCCATAACCGAAAAGCTGAAATCAGTTGTCACATTCGCGCTGTAGACGTGCATATCTATGTCGCGGTGAGCCGCAAGCAGCCCCATTTGAAGCGAACCTATCAGATTAACCCTCAGACCTGCATCCTCGAGAATACCGGCAATCCCCGACTCAGCGAGCACCTCACGGGCCCTTGCCTGCATGGCACCCGCCCTGCTTCTGACATCCTTAATGTCCATAATTGTCATTTTTCGTGTTAAACAAATCTGCAAAGATAGCACAAACCTCCTTATCGCCACACACCATGCATTCCTTTGCACGTATTGAATTTGTTTTGCTATATTTGCGTCCAAGCACGCTCTCTCATGATTCGCAAAATCCTCACATTCATCCTATGCGCTCTATCCTTCGAAATAGCCGGAGGGCAGACACGGGGTATTGTAATTGCTGATTCCGTCACACATATACCGTTGCCCAACGCTTCTGTAGTTGACCGTCACGGTAAATCGATCGGAGTGTCCGATGCAAAAGGCCGAGTTCCATTTATATCCTCCGAACTCTACCCTATCACTGTCCGTTATCTTGGCTTCAAAGAAAGAACTGTTTCATCGGCAGACGCCGATACGGTTTTCTTGCAGGAATCTTTCAGCGAACTCCCTGAAGTCTTGATCGAGGAAAGGACAAACAAGGTGCTTCACATGCTCGCTTATGTGCGCGAATACTCTACTCTCGCCACCTATACCGATACAGTATTTCTTTTCCGTGAGAAGATGGTGGATTATATGTTGCCGACTGATAAGAAAATGAAATTTAGAGGCTGGCACACCCCAAGAGTATTGTCTTGCCGTTCCTACTACAAGTTTACCAACTGCAACGGACTCGACAGCGTCGGTAACAAAAGTAATCATCACTTCTCATGGTCCGATTGGATCGGCACAGCGCCCGTTATGGAAATACCGATGAATTTGAGAGCCGTTGAAACCGGTACTGACACAGTGGAAGGTCAATACAGCCCCACTGAAATATGGACAAGAGACAATGACAGAATAAGTGTGAACGTTGATGTTCTGGCCGATACTACAAGCCGGAAATGGGTACCAAATCTTTCAGGATTCTTCAGGAGCAACCTCGGTTTTGACCAATTCAGAATGTCGTTTAATTATCGCAACGTAGTTGAGGACTCTATTTCTCCTATGGACTTGAGCGGTTATTCTTTCTGCATAGAGTCCCGTGGCAGAGGGCATGATATGTTCCGGTTCAATCGAAGTAGCGATCCTTACTTTGTCAGCACCATGGCAGAAGTTTATTTTCTTGACAAGGAGTATATCGCAGTCAGCGAGGCACGAAAATGGGAGAAACGAAAATTTGATTCGGGCGAAATCGGCATATATGAGCCTATGGACGCCCCTGAACTATCCGCACGGATCGTGGAACTTGTAGCACGGGTAGATAATCTTGACGAAACTGAAGTCCGACTATCACTCAACCCAGATCGCAACCTTATCAGTAAAAACGTAGGCCGAGGTAATTTCAAGATCGGGCATCGCGCGCTATCACTATTGAAGCAGATCACAGGTGTCACTGACTATAAAATCCACCGTAAATTCGGTTACAAGTTAGATAAAAAGTGGGCTGAATTAAAGAGCACCGACAAGAATAAAAAGGATTAAGTAAAACAAGCAGTCAGTCATTATAGGCTCCATTATCTTCATTCAAGGCCACGAAGAAGACTGAAAGATTAGATCTCATGGTTCATTTCACTTCGTGTTTAACAATTTGTAATAAGTTTAATTCACTTCAATTTATTTATGTATCTTTGTCGGCGGATATCCAATCAAACATCCCATCTTTTGCAGGACATGTTTAAAAAAATCATTACACTTGCTGTTGCAGCGCTGACCGGAGTGTCGAGCGCACTTGCATGGGACTACACTCCCACTGAAGAGAACCTTAAAGCACGCGAGCAATTTCGCGACCATGGATTCGGCATTTTCCTCCATTGGGGAATCTACTCTATGCTCGGACAGGGCGAATGGGCTATGGAGACACTTAGGCTACCCTATGCCGAATACAAAAACCTTGCCTCAGGATTCTGCCCGTCGGAGTTCAACGCCGATGAGTGGGTCAAAGCATTCAAGGATGCCGGAGCAGGTTACGTCACAATCACCACGCGCCACCACGACGGATTCTCGATGTTCGACACCGAAGCATCCGACTACAACATTGTCGACGCCACTCCTTTTAAGCGCGACATAATAAAGGAACTTGCCGAAGCTTGCCAGCGTCACGGCCTGAAACTGCACTTCTACTACTCACAGGTCGATTGGGGACGCGACGACTACACTCCCCTTGGCGGAAGCGGACACAATGCTGGCCGCAAGCTCGACGGCAACTGGAACGACTACATGAAGTTCATGGACACCCAGCTGACCGAACTCCTCACCAACTATGGCCCGATCGGTGCCATATGGTACGACGGCATCTGGGATAAAAAAGGCAATGACAACGACGAGACGGCTAAAATCTGGAATCTTCAGCATCAGTACGAGCTTATCCACTCGCTCCAGCCGGCATGTCTTGTAGGTTCCAACCACCATCTCACCCCCTTCCCCGGTGAAGATATGCAGCTCTTTGAGCGAGACAAGCCCGGAGAGAATTTCGCCGGCTATTCAGCCGGTCAGGAAGTAAGCAGTCTGCCACTCGAGACCTGCCAGACCATGAACGGCACGTGGGGCTTTTGCCCGACCGACCGTGCATGGAAGTCTCCCGAAACCCTCATCCGTCTGCTCGTCGAGACAGCCGGCAAGGATGCAAACCTCCTTCTCAACATAGGCCCGCGCCCCAACGGTACACTCCCCGCTGAATCCATAGATATTCTCAAGGAGATAGGCCAGTGGATGGATACCTACGGATCCACAGTCAAAGGCGTACGCTCGACTGCCGTGGGTGCGCATGAGTGGGGCGTNACCACGCATCGCGATAACACCATGTATGTTCACGTTCTCAACGACATCGAAGGACCCGTGTTCATCCCTTACACCGGAAATAAGCTCAAAGGTGCTTCGATGTTTGTAGGTGGCGAGAAAGTGCCCTTCACCCAGTCGGCCGACGGCATAATCATCAAGCCCGGTAAAAAAGCTCCTGGCGTGATCGACATGGTTGTCGAACTCACATTNCAGAACAACATTTAAACNTGAATAGAATAGTTATCAAAACATGGAAGCAGAAGAAAAAGAGAAGCTGAAAAAACTGCGCATCACAATCATCCTCGGCATGGCACTTGCACTTGCCGTCGTGGCGATCATCGTACTTGTGACCATGAACACAAGCAAGATGCGCCAGCTTGAGATCGANAACGAGCAGCTTCAGCTTTCCAACGATCAGCTTGCACTATCCAACGAGTATGAGACCCTGAACCATGAGTTCGCGCAGTACGAAGGCCAGTCGATGCTCCTGCAAAACGACTCGCTTGTCGAGAAATACACTGCCGCGCGAGCCAAAGTTGAGAAACTTCTTCAGGAACTCAACAACGAGAAGACCAAGAACGCCAAGCGCATCAAGCAGCTTGAGAGCGANATTTCGACCCTCAAAGGCATTCTGCGTCATTATGTGGCTCAGATCGATTCACTCGGAAAAGAGAACGCAGCCCTGCGCGACGAGAACGCACAGATAAAGAACCGCAACCAGCAGCTCAGCGCTCGCGTGGCCACGGANTCCAAGAAAAACGAGCAGCTGACCGAACGCATGGTACTTGCCGAGAAACTCAACGTAACCGGCCTGAACCTTGTCGGCCTNAAGAAAAACGGCAAGCCTGAGAANAACGTCACCAAGGCGCGTCAGCTCATGGTCACCTTCACCATCCCGCAGAACAACTCCACACCNGTGGGTGAAAAGACCATCTATCTGCGCATCACAAGCCCCGAGGGCACGCTGCTCGGCAACGCCGGCACATTCACCTTNGAGGGTGCGTCGCTCCCCTGCACGGCAAAGAAAAACATCGAATACGCCGGTCAGGAAATAGGTGGTGTCACAATCTACTGGGATGTCAACACAGCACTCAATCCCGGCGACTACATGGTCGAGCTCTTCGCCGACAACTACCGCCTCGCCTCCCGCTCCTTCACCATGAAGAAGTAATCCAAAACAACACGACGCTATAAAATTTGAGCCGTGAAACCCGAGAGTTTCACGGCTCAATGCTTTTCTGAGCAATCTTATTTNTTCACGGTAATCTCATGCGCGCCGGGGGTGGAGATTTCCTTTACCTCGCCACCNTANGGCAGTCGCACCACAGCCTTTACCCCTTNGGGTAACTCAATGTTGAGCGTGAATGCCGACTCGCTGTCGTTGAATCCGGCCATGAGCAATCCTTTTACCGTAGGCACCACAGCCGTGGCATACTCGAGTCCCGACGGCATCGGTGCGATNTCAACCACTTCATAGCCCGGTTCAAGCGGGCGNACACCGCACACATATTGCGACAGAAGCGTGAGCGTGCCGCCGCTCCANGCGTGATTGGTCGTGCCGCCGCCATAGCCGTCGGTACCTATCCCCCAGCCTTCCCACAATGTCGTGTGANGCTCATCGTCGACCATCGGGCCGAAGCGCTCCCGAGTGCGGGCGAGTGCGTCCTCTCCGCGTCCCATCATGAAAAGCGCCTCCCCAACATATTTTTCCATGTAGGGACTCGCCCAGAATGTCGTTGCAAATATATCGGCAATTGCATCGTGCTTATCCTTATCGGCAAGTCCGGCGACCACGGCGAGTGCCTGCACGCGGTCATCGGTATCCTCCGTGTAGTCAGGNGAGCGGTAAGCCTTCCCGTTCCAGAACACACGATTGAACGCCTCCTTGAGAGCCGACATTTCCGAGGCTATCGAGTCAGCCTCGGCCGTGCGTCCGAGAACCTGCGCCATGTTCTTCTGACCGTCGAGAGCTATGTAATACCATGCGTTGTAAAGTGCCCTCTTGTCGATGTTCATACCCCAGTCACCCCAATGCCAGCCACCGGTGCGCGGCTGTATTGTACCATCGGGCTCGCGGTTCCACATCGCGAGATACTTCGACACGCCGTCATACAGATCCCTTATCGGCTCTATGTCGCCGGTATTCAGGTAATAATTCCAGAACCCATAGCGTCCCACCGATGCGAGCATCTGTCCGGGAAGTTCCTTCTCCCAGTTGCCGGCTGGCACTGGCGCGAATATCGAGCTGTCGGGACGCTGCCAGTTTATCAGCTCATACATCCCTTTCTTCATGAGCAGGTGACTCGACGGTGACAGGGCATAGAATGCCTCGCCCGACTCGTTGACCTCGTCGCCCCACCATTGCGCGCGCTCGCGGTCAGGACAGTCCATGTAGGTGTCGCGCATCGTCACGTAGAGAGTGCGACGCGCTTTGTCCCATATCCTGTTAAGAAACTCATCGTTGCAGTCAAACGAGCCTGTGAAATCAGTGTCATATCCTGTCTCAAGATATTTCACCTCATCCACCTCCACTCCCGCAGGCAATGTGTAGATCACATATTCGCCATTCATCCAACCCGGATTAAGATAGGTCTGCTCCCCGTCACGGGTGATGTATTGAGCAAACACGCTGGGCTGACTGCCACCCATATAGTGATCTGTGCGTATATCTATGCTGAGACCTTCGGGTGCTGTAACGCTCATGTAAGGCATTGCGTGACAATTGTAGGGCAATTTAGCATAGATTGTGTCGGCGCCCTCACCCTTGCGGTGCTCGACCGAAACATAATCATTGAGTCCCTGATTGCGCCACTGCGGTATCACTCTATCATAGAGAGCACCCCATGGAGCATCGCCTTCCACACCGATCTGCTTAGCCGCCGGCCATTCGGCATTGTATCGATCGGTCCAATCCACCATGTCTTTGCGGGCATCAAAACCGATATTTGATTCCGGNAATCTGAAATTAGGTTCTTCACCTTCAGGAGTAAAGAANGCCGGATGNACCGTAGCCACCCANGTGCTGTCACTCTTCAGCAGCTTGCTNTCGACAAACAGAGCGGCCTCACCCGACGACTTATGTGAGAATCCTTCCTTTCCGAAATACCACATAAGCACGGAAATACTATTCTCCCCCTTCGTCAGATAAGGAGCAAGATCCACCTGATCCATATATGTGTCATCAGGCGTAGGTCCGCGTTTCACTCCCCCCTCGGTTATCACCGTCTCACCATTGACATAAAGCCAATACTTGCTGTCAGCGGCAATCCTTACCGGCAATGATGCCGGCACACGCTTAATATCTAATTCTTTCTGGAAGCATATCCATGTGTTTGGATCATTACTGTTGTTTTCAGCCGTGATCCAGTAAGCCCTACCGGAATTACCGCACGACGTCAGCATCGCCAACCCGACAAGAAAGCCCCCGAAGCTCGACAATAAGGATTTCATGTTGACTGCATTAATGTTTAGGTTGTTTCATTTGCAGGCCGCTGCCTGTGTCCTCTATGTCGAAAATGCGGGCACGCTCCATCCCCGAAGGCGAGTTAGGCACATGTATCACGAGATGAAGTTCACCGTCGAAATCCTTGAAAAGCATGCCGTGGCCACCGTCGCGGTTGAAAAGCGGCTCATCTATCTGCCTCCATGGTCCCATGATCTTTCCTGTGGTCGACTCAGCCACACCGATCGCATATTCACCGTTCATGAAGCTCGACCATATCATCAGGAGCTTGCCATCCTTTGTGCGGTAAAGGAAACATCCGTCGGTCACATAGCTGCCGTTTGATGACCCCGTCGACCACTTTGCTGCCGAAGCATTGAACAGACGCACAGGCTCACCCACCGGTTCCGAAAGATCATCCGATAGCCTCACCACATTCATGCCGCCATCCACCGTCTGCACCCATTCATGGCAGTAGACCATATAAGGCACTCCATCTTCTACCCANAGAGTTCCGTCAAGTGCCATCTCGTCNATCGGAGTNGCNGGCATGCGGCTAAGAGCCTCAAAAGGTCCNTCAGGCGAGTCCGCACGGAATATCTGTGTCCCGCGATAAGTGTAGGGAGACCAACCATCCTTGCGCCCTTTCCACTCGATGTCGGTGTTGATAGTGGCGAAAAGATAATATTTGCCATTGTGTTTGTGTACCTCTGGAGCCCACACCTGGCCGGTTATCCAGTTGTCNGNTGGNACCGCACACACCTGTATCGGCCCGTCCCAGTCATGCAGATTGTTGCTTCTGTACACAGCCACTCCTCCNAGTCTTTCACCGGATTCCCCTTTGACCGAACTCGAGCAATACATGTAATAGTTACCCGATGCCGAGTCGGCAAGAATAAACGGGTCGCGTATGTGTATCTCCTCGATAGGAGTCGTGGCTCCGGCACTCAGACTGCACACTGCAATGCAGAGCGTAAACAGCAGTTTTCTCATTCTCATGTGTGAATTATGATTGGTTTATTTATCTTTAAGATTAGTCGTGTTTATCGTTCGGTACCGTCGATGTGGTGAGGTTCGTCAAGATGCATCATCAGGCGTTTCTTAACCTTTATCCCGCGCATACCGTTGTTGATTATACTGTCGACCTCATGACGGTTGTCAAGCGCATGATGCAACGTGAATGGCAGCACTGCCGTCTCCGTCACAAAAGCNGCCGGAAGTATACTTTCCATTATGTAGCCCGGCTCAGGTGCNGNATCCAACGATGANTATTTGTCACGGGTGATTGAGATGAATGCCGTGTTGAGCCCCACACCCTGNCGATCAAGCCACCACCCTTTGGGCAGACTNACCGGCTCGGTTACCTCCGTTATGTCAGTCGGTGCCGGAAAACTTATCAGATGCGAGCGTGACGCGTCGGTTTGCACAGGCACNTATGTNGAGAAATCACCATTCATGCGATAGATCAATGCCTTNGGAGGCGCGCTACTGNTTTTTGTCTCGGTNGTGAAGGTCGTGGCAGAGCCGCGTTCACCCGACGCGCGGCATCCTGCCGCAAGCAGCAGCAGTCCTATAGCGGCGACTGCTGTTTTTCCGTTAAGCAAGTGACTGAATCTGTTGTTCATCTGTGTGTGTTTTGTTTGTAAATTAAGTCTGTAGGTAGGAGGTTATTAAATCACTTTATAGCATCCATAATGCTTTTCACTATCACCTCTGGCTGATTGCAGCTGATTATATATTTTCTTCCTGATTTAAGTTCTATCAGAAAAGTGTCTTTCCATTTGCCCACGTAGGCGAAATATTTTCCTATCT
>JAAVGC010000052.1 GCA_014800445.1 Bacteroidales bacterium
ATAGCGATCACGTCCTTNACTCCNGGAATATCAAGCACTTTTGTTGAGATTTCANTTACAATTTTATCTGTGCGGTCAAGAGAAGCTCCTGTTGGCAACTGGATGNAAGTCATGAAATAACCCTGATCCTCCTCCGGAATGTAGCTTGTGGGCCACTTTACAAATCCATAGAATGCAACAGCACAGAATGCCACNTAGATACCTACTGCCACATACGGGCGGCGCAANAGCGTNCCCACAGCCGAAGTGTACCTTTTAAGCGTCCATCCATANCCCTTGTTAAACCATCGGTAGGCAAAGAATTTCGGTTCGGTGCTTTCCTTTTTGCGGAGAAACANCGCACACATAGCNGGNGTGAAGGTAAGTGCATTGAATCCCGAGAATGCNACNGAGGTGGCAATGGTAAGAGCAAACTGCTTGTAAAGTTCTCCAGTGATTCCACTGACAAATGCCGTCGGTATAAACACAGCTAAGAGCACCAGCACCTCGCCGATAATAGGAGATTGCAATTCTTTCATCGCCTTCTCAGCGCTCTGTCGGGGGGTCAACACCCCTTGTTGGACAAGTCGGGCGCAGTCCTCCACCACCACTATAGCATCGTCCACCACAATCGCTATTGCAAGCACAAGTCCGAAGAGCGTGAGAGTATTTATAGTGAATCCAAGCACCTTCATCACCGCAAATGTGGCTATAAGCGAAACAGGAATGGCGATCATCGGGATAATTACGGCACGCCAGCTTTGCAGGAAAATAAGTATCACCACCATCACAATGAGTGTTGTCTCCACAAATGTCACAAGCACCTCATCTATTGAAGCGGTAACAAACGACGTGGTGTCCATGATTACATGATANTGCACTCCTTCGGGGAAGTATTGTGACAGGTCGGCAAGCTTGGCTTTAACGCTCTTTGAAACATCAAGTGCATTTGCTCCCGGCAACTGCTGCACACCTATCAGGCCTGCGCTCTTACCTGAAACATGAGATATGCTCGAATAACTGTTGCTCCCGAGTTCTACAGTAGCGATATCCTTCAAGTAAAGAATCGAGCCGTCGGGATCGGCACGGAGAATTATATTGCGGAACTGTTCAGCATCCTGAAGCTGTCCCTGTGCTGTCAGTGTAAACTCAAAATCGACATCACTGCCGACCGGAGGTGTACCGACNCTTCCTGCACTCACCTCAAGATTCTGCGAGCGTATCATTCCCATCACGTCATCAGGAGTCAGTNCACGCGCCTGCATTTTATCCGGGTCGAGCCATATTCTCATGCTGTATTCTCCGCCTCCAAAGGCTTGTGCNCCACCCACACCGTCGATGCGAGAGATTTCATCGATGATATTCAACTGCGCGTAATTGGTAAGATACAGNGCATCATAACGCTCCGGATCATTACTTTCAAGCNCAACAAACAGCACNATGTTGGATGACTCGGCATTGACCGAAACGCCCTGCTCCTTCACAGCTGTGGGCAAAGTAGCCTCAGCCTGCGAGATACGGTTCTGCACTTTAACAGCTGCCTCGTCAAGATCCACACCGTTCTCAAAAGTTACTGTGAGATTGTAGCTTCCGTTGCTCGAGGTTGAACTCATATACATCATGCCCTCGACACCGTTGACCTGCTCCTCAATAGGCTCGCCCACAACTTTTGCCACCGTCTCNGCATCAGCACCGGGATAAGTAGCGTTCACCATCACTGTGGGTGGTGTGATATCGGGATACTGGGATATAGGAAGAGTCTTCACCGTGACAATTCCCACCAGCACCATTATTATAGCCAGTACCGTTGCAAATATCGGCCTGTCAATAAAAAATTTGGAAAACATATAATGTCGTATTTAGTGATGGTGATATATCAGCTATTTCACAAGACTTGGAGTTACGGTCATACCGTCGCGAACCTTTAGCAGTGCCTTGGTAACATATCGTTCGCCTGGTTTAATACCCTTATTGATCACACGCAGAGTGTCACAATAGAGATCACCCACCTCAACCGGTGTNTAGACAACTTTATTTGAATCATTCACCACATACAGGTACTTTCCAAGCTGATCGGTGCCTATCGACGCATCTTTTACCAGAACTGCATTGTCAACACGACTATTGGGCAGTTTCACCTTCGCATACATTCCAGCACGCAATTCTTTATAAGAATTATCTATTTCTGCTTTGAGGTTCAATGTGCCGGTCGAAGTCTTCATTGCCGGAGCCATATAGTCGAGCACGGCGGTGTATTTGTGAGGCAGCGGTTCTGAGAACTCCACGGGAAGATTTGTCAAATCAAGAGAATCGTTACGGTTCATAGAGTTCAACAGATCGAGAAACTCGTCATCGGCAATTGCAAAGTTCACTTTCATTTTTGAATTATCGTAGATCGTACAGAGCGTAAACGGCTCTCCTTCGCCGCTTACATAGTTACCTACCGAGACTGAATTGTCGGTGACATCACCATCGATGGGAGCTGTCACATTGCAATAAGCGAGACGCGTTCGTGCGGTTGATAAAGCTGCTTCGGCATTTTTTATAGAAGCCTCAGCCTGCTTGTAGGCACTCTCCGCCTGAATCACNTCCATCTTGCTCACGGCATCACTCTCAAGAGCCTTCTTTACAGCTTCATAATGTTCTTTTGCATAATCACGAGTACTCCTGGCTGTGGCAAGCGANGCCTCGGCCTGATTAAGCGCATCCNGGTATAGCGAAGCATCAATAGTAAAAAGCGACTGTCCTTTCTTCACCGGCGTTCCGCTCACATAGTTCTTTGACTGAATTGTTCCGTTTACCTTCGCCTTCACATCGACACTGCTGTTTGCCGTGAGAGTGCCGGGATAGGTATTGTAAAGAATTATAGACTGCACCTCAGGAACAGCCACATCNATTTTTTCAGCCNCGGCGTTTGCCGNTGAGTGACTCTTGTTATGACACGAAACTGTTATCAAAGAGAGTGTCGAGACTGCAAGTGCAGTCAGAATAACATTGCTTTTCATAGTTTAGAATTGAACGGGTGAGCCACCTAAGGCTTTATATAAATCAATAAGAGCTATCACAGCATTTCCTTTTGCCGTAGCCATAGAATTGGCGGTTGTGAGCCAGTCCATCTGAGCGTCGACTACTGGAGTGAACGCTGATAGACCCGACTTATACTGATCCATCGATAAGTCAAACGCCTCTGTACTCTGTTCATACACATTCTTATCTGCCTCATAGGTCTCGACTGATGCCTGATATTCAGCCATGGCGTTGTTGATCTCAGAAACAGCAGTCATTACCACAAGATTATAATTGTCAATACCTATTTGCATCTGTTCTTTTGCCTGAGCTACAGCATATTTACGCTCAAACCCGTCAAATATTGTCCAACTTAACGTGGGAGCTACAGTGTAGTAAAATCCCTGATGCCCAAACATCTTATCGAAATCACCCGACTGAAATCCAATTGACCCGTCGAGGGTGAGCGTCGGAAGAAAGTCTTTTTTTGCAATGCCGATCTCTGAAGCGTACATAGCCAACTGAGCTTCCGCCGAAACAATATCTGGACGACGCCGCAACAGATTCATCGGAACTCCGGCAGGAACGATACGCTCATAAGCGGGCAACGGCATCGGCCTCTCAAGCATCGGAGCGATTGCTTCAGGATAAACGCCCAACAATATCGATAGAGCATTGATTGTCTCACGCATCGACACTGTGATCTGTGGTAAAGTAGCTTTAGTCTGGTAATAAACAGTTTTGGCCTGAGCCACATCCAGTTTCGAAACCAACCCCGTCTCATGACGTGTCTCTACTATTTTCAAAACTTTTGTCTGCGACTCCATGTGCTCATGAGCTATAGCTTCCTGCGCCTGTAGCACTCTGAAATTCACATAATATGTGGCTATTTGCGCAGTCATGCTTATCATTGCCGACACATACTCAGCTCTGGAAGCTTTGTAGGCGGCTTCCTTTGCCTTCACATTTTCATTGATCTTCCCGAACACATCAATCTCCCAACTCATATCTGCNCCAAGANTNTAAACATTGCTGTTGACACCGGCAGTGCGCCGACGTTCATATCCGGCAGAAACTTGTAGTGTAGGATAGTATGCAGATTTAGCCNGCTGCATGGTAAGTCGGGCGATCTCTCTGCGACGTGAAGCTTGATCAAGATTAAAATTATTATCGATCCCAATTGAAATCAGNGANTCAAGCACCGGATCATCAAATGACTTCCACCATTGGTCATCACTTGGCAATACAGTTTCTACATCTGAANTGTAGCTCCAGTTTTCCGGCATGGATCTGCGCAAATAATCAGCTGAACTGGTTTNCTGCGCTTTTATATCGGGCGCAACAATAGCCAGAAGCATCACAATAGTTGAAACGAGGGTATGTNNNTTCATAGAAAAATTATTACATGATTAAAACACCTTAAAAAACGNAATTGTTTTATACATCATGCAATAAAACAAATAAATAGCATACCATGATACAAACACAAAAAAAGTAGGGGCCGACTCCCAAGAGCCGGCCCTTACGCCCATGCGGGTTAACTATATACTAACATTTCAAAAACTTCTTTTCTTCATCCGAGTCTCAATGAATCGGAGATCTCGGAAACCGCTGTGTGTGTGATCCGCTGATATTAGGGATTCCACTGGCAGGCAAGCTGCTGGAGGTTGTTGTCACCGATTGTGCGAAGGTCGGTGATAGTGTTGTAGCGGCAGTTTACGTAGGTCAGAGCCTGGCAGAACGAAAGGTCAAGAGTCGTAAGCTGGTTGTTGTTGCAAAGAACACGCTGAAGGAAGGTCTGGTTGCTAAGATTCAGGTTCGTAAGGTCGTTGTAAGAGCAGTCTACGAACTGAACGTTAGGACAATTCTCTATCGAGAAGGAGGTCAGGTCATTGTAGGAGCAAACCACATCAAGAAGAGCGTTGCAGTCGCGAAGTGCCAGAGTCTCCATATTATTGTCTGAGCAGATGAAAGTGCTAAGAGTGGGAAGACCCGAAAGAATCATGCTCTTAACCTCGTTGTCGTCGATGTTGAGGTTAGCAAGACCGGTGGTACCGAACAGATTGAGAGAGGTAAGCTTGTTGTAGCCGCAGTAGAGGTTCTTGAGATTGGTGCAACCTGATACTGTCAGTGTCTCAAGATGGTTACCCTGGACATTAAGAGTCTTAAGAGCGGGAATGTTGGTGACATCGAGAGCAACAAGGTAGTTGTTCGAGAGGTTAAGGTTCTCGATCGATACGGCACCGCTCAGATCGATTTCGTTGATGCGGTTCTTGTAGACGGAAACCTTAGTTAGAGAGGTACAGCCGTCAAACTTGATATCCTTGATCTTGTTGCGGTAAGCGGCAACATCGCCAAGAGCGCCGTCACCGGCAAAAGAAACACTCTCGATTGCGTTACGCGAGATATCCGCTGTGGTAAGAGCGCTGAAACCCGACAGATCCAGATCACCGGCAAGACCTTTGTCTTTCCAGTCGATGGCAGTCACATGACCGTTGGCGACCGTAACACCCTCCCAGGTAGAGGGAGACTTAATATCGGAAATCTTTAGAGCCTGTGCATTAGTTGCATGCTTCTCGGCAGGCTGAGCCAGGAAAGATTGAAGCTGCTTGAGCTCGTTCTTTGCGATGTTCTGGGCGAAAGCGGTCGTACTTCCAAGTACGAGAGCCATCATTAAAATACTTTTCTTCATAGTAAATAGTTGTTAAATAGCATGGAGGGTAAAAATACCCGTGTGTTNAGTTNTGTTTATAGTCGCATGGGCAAAAAGCCCTTCGTTTTTTGTTTTGTAACCGTTTTGTTGTCGGTTTGTACTATCTAAACATCGGCGGACTCAAAAAGGTTTAGAGAAACTATATTTTTTTATTTTCTTTTCTCATCCCCCTGATGACTGAGTCGTTGTCATTGGATGGTACATTTGAAAAACACCTCAAGAACAATAAAAGTTTCTATTTTGAAATATTTTTTGGAATAATTTAAGAATTTGCCTATTTTTGGGGCAATGACATTCTTGCAATAGTTACTGGAAGAATCGAGTATCTACGCGAAACTAACAGTGACTCAGCTACTGACCACGTTCCCATTTATTGCGTTATCCATTATGGACCAGTTAGACCATGACATTCACCAGGCTTCGGCTCAGCCTCTGGCCTGTTCAGATGCTCAAAACTCTGAATGCACGGCACCCGAGAATGAATCGTCAGCCTCGGAAACAACCGATCAGACACAGCACTCTGTCCCGACAAAAGAGAGCGTAATCTCCGCACTTACACTACTTGCACAGAGTGATGGGGCAGATATTTCACGCGATGAAATCGGGCGTTTGAAACAGACTTTCTACAATCTCCGCAAGGCTGAGCTTGAAGCTGAGAAAGCATCATATATTGAAGCCGGCAACAGCCCGGAGGATTTTCTTCCATCGATTGACCCGCTGGAAGAGCAGTTTCATGCTGCATTAGCTGCGGTCAAAGAGAAGAAAAACATCTGGACCGCTGAGCGCGAAGAAAGTCTGAGAGCAAACCAGGAGCGCAAGGAAGCAATAATCGCTCAGTTGCAGGAAATGGCAAACGACACTGATAATGTCAATCGCTCATTCCAGCAATTTAAGGATCTTCAGCAGGAATTTAAAGCAATTGGCGATGTTCCACAGGAGGTGGCTACCGATCTTTGGAAGCGTTTTCAGGAAAACGTTGAGCATTTCTATGATCAGCTAAAGATCAATCAGGAATTGCGTGACTACGATTTCCGAAAGAATCTTGAAATAAAAGTCAACATCTGCGAGATCGCTGAGTTGATTGCAGCCAGTCTTGAACAGCCCGACACAACTGAGACTTCGACCGATTCCACCGAGAACGCCGAAGCAACAACAGAAGAAGAGAAAACAGCTACGACAAAACAGACTGACGTTGTCGAGGCATTCCACAGACTTCAGGATCTTCACGAGAAGTGGAAACTCACAGGGCCGGTTGCAAAAGAGCTGCGTGAACCACTGTGGTTACGATTCAAGGAAGCATCAACCACTATTAACAAATGCTACCAGACATTCTTTGAGGAACGCAAGGCGCGGGAGCAGGCTATCGATGCAGCAAAGATCGCACTCTGTGAGCGTGTAGAGGCCGTTGACACATCCAAGCTCACGACAACAAATGAGTGGGACGCTGCAACCAAAGAGATAATTGCTGCACAAGCCGAGTGGAAACAGCTTGGCTACAGTCCACGCCGCTCCAACATTATATTCACGAAATTCCGCGGTATATGCGACGACTTCTTCCGCGCTAAAGCTGAGTTTTTCCAGACACTTAAAGACTCGCAGGCTGAGAATCTCGCAAAGAAAACCGCACTATGCGAACGCGCACAGCAGCTAAAAGACAGCACTGACTGGCGTCGTACTTCTGATGAACTGGTCGAACTTCAGAAGCAATGGAAAGAAATAGGACCGGTTCCACGTCGCTACAGTGACCAGCTTTGGAAAAACTTTCTCAGTGCATGTGATTACTTCTTTGAACAGAAAAAGAAAAACTACAACAATTCACGCAGTGAGGAGCAGAACAATCTTGAGACCAAGAAGANCATCCTCACTGAGATGAAGGCACTTGATCCGTCAATGAGTCGCGAGGAGGCATCGGCAGCCATAAACGCCTTGCAGACTCGCTGGAAAGAGACCGGACACGTACCTTACCGCGAGAAAGATAAGCTCAACGAGCAGTACCGTAACACCATGACTGAATTGCGTCGACGTTTCGATCTGAACGGTCAGCGTGCTGCACGTGAGAAATTCGAGATGAACGTCAACGAGATGGCACAGGCCGACACATCACGTCTCATCAAGGAACGCGAAAGACTTAATCGCACTCTTGACAATAAACGTCAGGANCTGTCCACCTACGAAAACAATCTTGGATTCTTCTCAGCAAAAACCAAGGCTGCCAGCGGACTNTTACGCGATGTCTACCACAAGATNGATCTTATCAAGGGAGACATTGCAGAAATACAGCAGCGCATTGCTCTGGTNAANGACGCAATCAACAACGCCAGCACAAAGTAAAACCAAATTACATCCATCACATGGAATCAAGGGGACGCGTCTGTATCAACACAACGCGTCCCCTCACATTATATCCTTCNCTGAAATGACTCTCTACCGACGTGCGCTTGGTAATCCAATTAACCGGACTGTCAAACGGATATTCGATATAACTTTTTCAAGTGTTGTACTCGCTATCCTGGCAATACCTGTGTTTGTACCAATAGCTATCGGTGTNCGCTTATCATCAGAAGGGCCNGCCTTTTTTCGACAAAAACGCATAGGCTACCGTGGGCGGCAATTCTATTGCATCAAGTTTAGAAGCATGTATCTCAACANCGAGTGCGACACCCAAAGTGCCACCCGTGATGATGCCCGCATCACACCCTTCGGACGCATCCTGCGCCGCTTGAGTCTCGACGAACTACCACAATTCTGGAACAGTCTTGTTGGTGATATGTCTGTCGTCGGACCGCGGCCACACATGTGCAGCATGAACGACCGTTACGCCTCCGTGCTGCCAGACTACAATGTACGCCAGACCATTAAGCCCGGAATAACCGGCTGGGCACAAATAAACGGACTACGCGGCAATGCCGATGATCTGAAACACATACAACAGAGACTGAAACACGACCTATGGTACCTTGAACACTGGAGTTTTTTTCTTGACCTTAAAATCGTAGCACGCACGGCCTATGATATACTGACAGGACATGACAAAAACGCATTCTGAAACATCCTTACCCCACACTTCTATCCACTTTCGGCAAATATCATTATATTTGCATCAATGTTTAGAATAAAACGCCTATACACGTTCATGCTGCAGACTTTTCTGCCGCTTTTGCTCATGACGTTTCTCATCACTCTATTCATTGTGCTGATGCAGTTTCTATGGAAATTCATCGACCAGATGGTGGGAAAGGGCCTTACTATAGATGTACTTGGAGAACTGTTCTTTTATGCGGCACTCACATTTGTGCCTATGGCTCTGCCTCTTGCCATACTCCTCGCATCTCTGATGACATTCGGCAATCTGGGAGAACGCTTTGAACTGACGGCAATGAAGGCGAGCGGAATATCTCTGCTGCGAACCATGCGGCCGCTCATTATAACGATAGCCCTCATTGCTATAGGTGCTTTCTTCTTTCAAAACAATGTTCTGCCTATTGCGCAGACCAAGATGTGGACACTATTTTACTCTATACGTCAGAAATCCCCCGAAGTTGAAATTCCCGAAGGAGTATTCTACGACCAGATACCGGGCTATAACCTTTATGTCGAGAAAAAGGATCGCGACACTGGCACTCTGCACACAATGATGATCTATGATGTGTCAAAAGGTTTTGAAAATGCCCGGATTATCCTTGCCGATTCAGGCCGCATGAGTATTACCGAGGACAAAACACATCTTTTCCTCCGCCTATGGGATGGTGAGCAATTTGAGAACCTGCGGGAGTCAAACGGCGGTGCAAGTAAAGCGGGTGTCCCCTATCGCAGGGAATCATTTGATATAAAAGAGATTCTTGTACCTTTCGATGCCAATTTCAATCGATTGGATGAGGCGGGAATGCGAAATCAGTTTGTCGGTAAAGACCTTGTGCGCCTGCGGCAGTCCATTGATTCCATCAACCATCGTGTCGACAGCATAGGCAACAATTATGCCGACATGATCTTGAACGCCACACGCCTTGACACCGACATTCCTTCAACCCGCGAGAGTCGGCGCAAGTCATCTGATCGCCATCATGCCGAGGCCCCGTCTGACGCTGCAAGAAATATTGATATCGACTCCATCCTTACTGGAAAAGGTGACAATACTTTGAAAATTTCGATACTTCAGCAGGCACTTGCCAAGGCAAAACGCAATTATCAGGATTACGAGTTTAAGTCAATGGCAATGGAAGATGACCGTAAAAGCATCCGCCGCCATGAAATAGAACTTATGAAGAAATTTACATTGTCATTTGCCTGCCTGATATTCTTCTTCATTGGAGCTCCGCTCGGAGCCATTATCCGCAAAGGCGGACTCGGCACCCCCATTGTCATTTCCGTTCTCCTGTTCATAGCCTATTACATTATTGATAATTCAGGATATAAACTTGCCCGCGACGGCCGTTGGGAAGTATGGCAGGGTGTATGGCTTAGTTCAGCCGTTCTGCTTCCTCTGGGAATTTTCCTGACCTATAAAGCAGTGAATGACTCGGCAGTGTTCAATGCTGATGCCTACAAGCTCTTCTTCAGGCGTCTCACTGGCAAAATGAAACGCGAGATGACCCTCAAGGAAGTGTTTATGACCGATATTGACCAGCAAACCGCNCTACAGCTGCTTCAGACATTTGACACCTCCTTCAGAGCCGTCATGCACGACTATGATCGGTCAAATATCTTCCGGCGTGCATGGTTGTGGATATGCAACATCGGAGGAATTNCCTCACTNGAGGCCGAACTCAACCGCCTTATCGCCTACCTATCTGATTCAGATGACACAAAGGTGATACATTACCTCAATCGCTANCCGTTTGATGTAAGATTCAACAAAAAATCACGCACGGAAATCGAGAATGCCACGCTAAGGCTAATCGAAATATTCAGCAAACAGCAAAATCAATAAGAACCAAAACATACTCTTCATTCTATGGAAACTAAGGGTGAGATTAAACTTAATACGATAGAAGAAGCCATCGCCGACTTCAAGGAAGGCAAGATGGTCATTGTAGTTGACAGCGAAGACCGTGAGAATGAAGGAGATTTCATTGTCGCTGCCGAGAAGATTACCCCTGAGCAGATCAACTTCATGCTCAAGAATGGTCGTGGTGTGCTTTGCGCCCCCATTACAATCTCAAGGGCACATGAATTGAAACTTCCTCCTCAGGTCGACGAGAATACTTCAATACTTGGTACTCCGTTCACCGTCACAGTTGATAAAATCGAGGGATGCACAACCGGCGTATCTATCCACGACAGATGCGCCACAATAAACGCCCTCGCCGATCCCGCATCCACTCCCGAGACATTTGGTCGTCCGGGACACATAAATCCGCTTTTCGCGCAGGACAACGGTGTTCTACGTCGTACCGGACACACTGAGGCTGCCATTGACCTTGCCCGACTTGCCGGACTCCAACCCGCTGCTGCCCTTATCGAAATTATGAGCGATGACGGTACAATGGCACGTCTGCCCGAACTGCGCCGTCGCGCCGACGAATGGGGGATGAAACTTATTTCGATAAACGACCTGATTGCCTACCGTCTGAAGACCGATAGCCTGGTAGAAATGGGAGTCGAGGTTGATATGCCCACAGCCTACGGACATTTCCGCCTCATTCCCTTCCGGCAGAAGAACAACGGCCTTGAGCACATCGCTATCATAAAAGGCGATCTCTCCACTCCCGAGCCCGTTCTGCTTAGAGTGCATTCATCCTGTGCTACTGGCGACATTTTCGGCTCTATGCGCTGCGACTGCGGAGAACAGTTGCACAAAGCCATGCAGATGATCGAAAAAGAAGGACGCGGAGCAATCGTTTACCTCAGTCAGGAAGGGCGTGGTATCGGACTGATGGACAAGATCAAAGCCTATAAACTACAGGAAGAAGGTTATGACACGGTAGATGCCAACCTGCATCTCGGACACGGAGCCGACGAGCGTGACTATGGTGTTGGTGCGCAGATCATAAGGATGCTCGGAATTACCAAAATGCGCCTGATGACAAACAATCCTGTAAAACGCATCGGTCTGGAGGGCTACGGACTTGAAGTGGTTGAGAATGTTCCCGTGGAAATTGCTCCAAACCCTTACAACAAGGTCTACATGCATACTAAAAAAGAACGCATGGGACACAATCTGCCCAAAAGCTGAGCAGAGTATAGTGCGTGTTTCAGCAGTTTTATTTATATCTACATCTATTTGCATAGAACAGGTTGAGCAACAGCCTGCAGTATAAGCAATGAAAGTATTGAAATTTGGAGGCACGTCGGTCGGCACCGTCGAGAGCCTCTGCAATGTAAAGAAGATAATCGAACGAGAGTCAGCCGAACCGCTGATTGTGGTCGTGTCGGCACTCGGAGGGATAACTGACCGTCTGATAGCTACTGCCCGAATGGCCGCGGCAGGCGATGTCGGTTATCTTGAATCACTTGACTATATACTGCAACGACACGACGCAGTGATCGAAGGACTCGTCCCGGAAGATAGGCGTCAGAAACTTCGCAGCATTGTTAATCCACTTTTCGACGAGCTGACGAATATCTACAAAGGGCTTTCTCTTCTGCATGACCTATCGCTGCGCACACTCGACATAGTTGTAAGCTATGGTGAACGCATTTCAAGTGTAATTATAGCCCACATCATTGACGGTGCACGGCACTATGATGCCCGCTCCTTTATAAGAACCAACACCAAGTGGAACAAGCACACTTTCGACAGTGTTGCTTCTGCTCCACTGATCCATGCGGCTCTTGACGAAGTTGTAGCCACACCCGGTGCAATTGCGATCGTGCCGGGCTTCATATCCACCGACGCTTTAACCCGTGACATTACCAACCTCGGACGTGGAGGTAGTGACTACACGGCGGCAATCCTTGCAGCCGAACTGGGTGCGCGCGTTCTTGAAATATGGACTGATGTCGATGGATTCATGACTGCTGACCCGCGAGTCATAAACACGGCTTATGTCATAAACCGCCTGTCGTTTATCGAGGCAATGGAGCTGTGCAATTTTGGAGCCAAGGTTATCTACCCACCAACAATTTACCCTGTCTTCCACAGCAACATCCCGATTTACATCAAAAACACCTTCCGGCCTGATCTTCCCGGCACGCTTATCAGTGCTGAAAAGGCTGAGCACGAGGATGGAGAAAAACCCATCAAGGGTATCTCGTCAATAAGCGATACTTCGCTTGTGACCATCTCGGGACTCGGCATGGTTGGTATCGTAGGTGTGAATGCACGTATTTTCAATGCACTCGCCGACAACGGAGTGAGTGTATTCATGGTTTCACAGGCTTCCAGTGAGAACAACACCTCATTCGCTGTCCGCAGTGCCGATGCGTCGCGTGCCATAGAAGTCCTGCGCAACGAATTTGCCGCCGAGCTGAAATCAGGCACGATATCCGACATCGGCTTGCAGGAAGATCTTGCCACAGTGGCAATTGTCGGCGAGAACATGCGCAATCATCCGGGTATCGCCGGAAAACTTTTCAACACACTTGGCCGTAACGGTATAAACCTGATTGCCTGCGCACAGGGTAGTCTTGAGACAAACATCTCCTTTGTCATCGACAGCCACAATCTGCGTAAGACCCTAAACGTAATCCACGACTCGTTTTTTCTCTCTGAGACACAGAAGCTCAACCTNTTCATTGTCGGGATCGGCAATGTAGGCAACAGACTCATCTCNCAGATATGCAGCCAGCAGGAGCGTCTGCTCAAAGAAAAAGCATTGGAAATTAAAGTAGTAGGTATTGCCAACTCCCATCACGCGATATTTGACCGTGAAGGCATTGATCTCAACACTTACCGCTCACGTCTGCGCAATGAAGGCATACCCGCCGATCCAAAGAAAGTGCTTGAGCAAGTCATCGGAATGAATATCTACAATCCGGTGTTTGTGGACTGCACGGCAAGCGCTGATGTTGCCTCGCTTTACCAATCGCTACTCGAGCATAACGTAAATATCGTCGCAGCCAACAAGATCGCAGCATCTGACAATTACGAAGATTACCATCGTCTTAAAGAAATCGCCAAACAGCGTGACGTAAAATTCCTTTTTGAAACTAACGTCGGTGCCGGTCTTCCCATAATATCCACACTTAACAATCTTATCAATTCCGGCGACAAGATCCTCCGCATCGAGGCTGTGCTTTCAGGTACTTTAAACTACATTTTCAATGTCCTGAGTGAAGAAATCAAACTCAGTGATGCCATTATGCGCGCGATGAATGAGGGGTACAGCGAACCCGATCCACGCATTGATCTCTCGGGGAAGGACGTTGTGAGAAAACTTGTCATACTTGCCCGGGAAGCAGGCTACCGGCTCGAGCAGGATGACGTGGAGAAGCACCTCTTTATCCCCGATGAATTCTTCGAGGGTTCTGTAGAGGACTTTTTCAAAGCCGTGAAGACGCTTGACGACGACTTCGAAAACCGTCGGTCAGAGGCACTCGCTTCCAACCGTCATTTCAGGTTTGTCGCGCGATTCGACACTACGAGCGCATCAGTAAGTTTGGAAAGTGTATCGACCGATCACCCGTTCTACAATCTTGAGGGAAGCAACAATGTGATATCACTCACAACCTCGCGATATCACGAGCATCCCATCATTATCAAAGGCTACGGTGCCGGTGCTGAAGTCACTGCTGCCGGTGTATTCGCCGACATTATCAGCATTGCCAACATACGCTGACATCATTTCATTCTTAATACAGCCAATATTGAATTATGGAATACGTAAGCACGTCATCGACAGGAGCACCTGCGGTAAACTTCCGTGAGATGTTCTGCCATCCCGTTGCGCCCGACGGAGGCATCTACATGCCCCGCTACATCCCGGTAATTCCCGAGGCTGTATTCAAGAACCTTGAAGGCATGTCGCTCACCGATTGTGCCTACATAATCATGACTGCCTTTCTGGGACAGGATATATCTGCCTCGGCAATACGAGAGGCCACATCCAAGGCTCTCAACTTCGATGTACCGCTGCAACGTCTCTCTGACTCAGTCATGGCTCTCGAACTTTTCCATGGTCCCACTCTCGGTGTACGCGATATAGGCACACGATTCCTCGCGTCGCTCATCTCACAAGTGAGCGACCCCAATGCACAACATCCTTTCAACATCATTGCAGCCACAGCCGGCGACACCGGCATGGCTCTTGCCGATGCTATGAAAGAGATTCCGGGAGCCCACGTCTATATCATGCATCCGCGTGATGTGTCGGGACGCGACAAGCGCGCCGGCTTCTCTCTTTCTGGCGATAACGCCACATCTATGGAAATAAAAGGTTCGCTCGACCAGTGCATGAACATCATGCACCAGTTNCTTGCCGACCGCGACTTCATTTCTGCCAACAGTCTCATTTGTGGCAACACACTTAACCTCCTGCGTCTTCTTCCGCTGGTCGTGCCATTCTTCCATGCAAGAGCGCAGATGCACCGCAACGGGACTTGCAAGCCCGACGATACTGTGGTGTTCGCNATACCTTCAGGAAGNCTTGCTCTGCTCACTGCCGGCGTCATAGCTAAGCGCATGGGACTTGGGAATGTAAGATTTGTTGTTGCATGCAGTCCACGCCATTCATTCTCTCACTATCTGCGCACCGGCGAGACAATTGTCGGGAACACGCAGCCATCGATTGCCGGNGCACTCGACGTGAGCTATCCGGGCAANCTCCCGCGCCTGCACTACCTTTATGGCAACTCCTCTGTGGCAATGTCTCAGGATATAGCAGCCGAAGAAATTACCGACCAGGATATCGTTGCCACGATGAACGAGATGCTTACCACCAATGACTATCTCACCGAACCCCACACCGCCGCCACAATGTGTGCGCTTAAACGGCANCTACGACCCGGCGAGAAAGGTGTGATACTTGCCTCGGTTCATCCGGCAAAATTCGGCAATATCGTGTTTGAGAGTACCAATACCCATGTGGTGGCTCCCAAACGCATGGAACGCATCCGCTCCAACGGCTCCCGTCGACTTGCCATACCGCCCACACTCTCCGCCCTGAAAAAATTTCTTAGAGAACAGAATCTGAAATAAACGCCCCTCCCTTGCAAACACTTAGGCTTAGGCGGTTGTTTCAATAATATAATCCTTTACACTAAATTCATCATGGCCAACAAACGACGTCTGAAAAAGAACATCCACGCCATCTGCAACGACATTGCCACTGAATGCGCGGTTACAGCAACATATATTCCCGGAAGCGACGAAANACTCCTTTCCGAAGCTATCGTGAAGTCAGCAGCACTTCTCTCTGAATCCATGGAACGCCTCTCCATCTCATTTGACCGCACTCCCAAGGATTTTGAGAACAAAGNCGCTTACAACAAGGCACGACGCAACTACTTCCGCAAAGCCTACAAGTCATTNACTGAAAACTTTGAGAAGGAAGTAATCGACATCCTGCACGACCTCAATAAATCATTACCCTCTAAAAATTGAACCTGCTCGGTCTTTTTGGGTGGAAAGTCCGGGTCACAGTACCCGACTATCCGAAATGTATAATATGTGTGGCCCCGCACACATCCAACCTTGACTTCATCATCGGAGAACTTGCCTACTGGAGCGTCGGACGCCGGGCAGGTTTTCTGATGAAGTCCACATGGTTTTTCTTTCCGCTCGGTCTGCTGTTCAGAGCACTTGGCGGAATCCCGGTCAAGCGCGGTAAAGGAGGCGGAAATCTCACGGAACAGCTTGTGGAACTCTACCGACGCTCACCGAAACTTGCCATAGCCATAACCCCGGAGGGCACACGTAGCCGTACCAATAAATGGCACACCGGATTCTGGCATATCGCAAATCAGGCAGGCATCCCCATCGTTCTAGCCACAATAGATTTCCGCACGAAAACCGCTTCGGTAACCGATGTTCTGCCTCACACAACAACGCTTGAAGCCGACATGTCCCGAATCAAGGAGTATTACCGCGGAGCTACCGGACGCTATCCTGAAAAATTTACTGTCGACTGACATCCAATTTATCCCTGCCGTGAACAGCTTAAAGATTGCAATGCTCCCGCTCGATATAATTCAGGCGGATCCTGTCGCAAATTTAATCGAGATAAAAAAAAACATTACAAATCTTGACAGCGACACTGACCTGCTTGCTTTACCAGAGCTTTTTTCGACAGGCTTCATCATAGATCCTAACCAGGCAGAAACACTTGCCGAACCCGTCGACGGTGCTACGATGGAAGAGTTGCGGCACATGGCTCGCAACGGAAATTTTGCCATTACCGGCAGTTATCTTTGCAGAGCGTCGGACGGAACACTTCGTAACCGCGCATTTTTTATCAATCCCGACGCTCCCGAGGGCAACGATACCGTTTACTACGACAAGCACCACCTTTTCGTTCTGAGCGACGAAAAGCGCATTTTCAAGCCGGGTGACCAGATTCCTCCCATCACAAATTTTCGTGGATGGAATATCGCCGTCACTATCTGTTATGACCTGCGTTTCCCGGTGTGGATGCGCAACACATCATGCCGCTACGACATGATGATAGTACCGGCCAACTGGCCCGACTCGCGCGCCTATGCATGGAAGTCGCTCCTTGTGGCACGCGCCATCGAGAATCAGGCTATTTATCTTGGAGTCAACCGCTCGGGCACCGATGACTACGGCACATACTCCCCTCACCTCACTGTAGCAGCCGATGCACTCGGCACACTTGTCGAATCANNCGAACGCGCACCGCTGCTATATGTCTCTTTCTCACTTGATACAATTAACACTTTGCGCAAGCGCTTCCCTGTTCATCTCAATGCCGATCCTTTCACAATATTATCCTGATTGATTCAGATAATTTCCTTAAATTAAGATATTTACCCCCCCCCCCCGATTTTGCATTTTTTAACGCTATTAACAATAAATTTTCTTAATAATTGCAATTGTATTACTTAGCATTATACTACTTTTGCATACAAACCACAAAAGTAGACAAGAGCAACTTCTTGTCATGCTTAATAACGTTCAACCACTTGAATAAAATCAACACACACCAGCAATTATCCATTAAAAACTAATGAATTACAACAGCCGGATCTCGAGCGCACTGCGTTCAACCATGCTTCTGGGATTGTTCTTGATGTTCTTTGCTATGCCAAAGTCGTCGTCGGCTCAGAACTGGAATCTTAAAACCAACTTGCTGTATGATGCTACAGCAACTATAAATCTCGGTATAGAGACAAGNGTTGCTCCGCGTTGGTCAGTAGACCTCTCGGGCAACCTCAATGCGTGGACAATCAACCAGCACCGATGGAAACACTGGATGATACAGCCCGAGGCACGGTACTGGTTCTGCGAAGCANTNCACGGACACTTCGTNGGNGCNCACGCACTCGGAGGACAGTACAACGTCGGAAACTTCGACCTCGGACTGAACTTCCTCGGTACTGACTTCCGAAAACTCAAGGATCACAGATACGAAGGATGGTACGGAGGTCTCGGAGTGGCTTACGGTTACTCATGGATCATTAACCGACACTGGAACTTCGAAGCCGAGATTGGATTCGGATGGATATACACTCGATACGACAAGTATCCGTGCGCACACTGCGGAACTGCCCTCGCTAAGGACAAGCCCCACAACTACGTGGGTCCTACAAAGGCCGCACTTAACCTCGTATATGTTTTCTGAACCAAAAACAAACGCTTAGAGAATTCACTAAACGATGAACAAGATTATTTCAAGACTCTGCATAGCGATTGCCGCGGTTCTGCCAACTGCCGCACAGGCATCACCTATGCTCGCCGCTTACAACAAAACTCAGCTCAACGCGAAAGCAACTGGTATTTCGGTCGAAAGATCTGAAAACAAGCTCTTCGTGAGTGCCGACATCGACATTCAGGACATTAACCGNGGAACAAACCGCGAGCTATGGATAATTCCAGAGGTGGTTAACGACGACAACACCGTGCTGCTCCCCACTGTGGTACTCGCCGGACGCAACCGTTTCTTCCAGGCACAGCGCCTCGACCTGCCTGCAAAAGAGAACTACACGCTCCTGCGCGACAACTACAAGGATCCTTCATACACCTACACCGCAACAGTACCCTACGAGAAGTGGATGCACGGAGCACAGCTGAAACTCGTTCTCGAACTGCGGGGATGCTGCACTGACTCAATAGACCGACAGGAGATTCTGCTGACAAACATCATAGCGGAGCCGCCGGTGGAAAAATTCGTCCCAGTATTCAACTGGATAACACCTACTCCCGAGGAGCACAAGACACGTGAGCTGCGCGGACAGGCCTACATCGACTTCCCCGTCAACAAAATCGTGATATATCCCGAATACCGCCGAAACACCGTCGAGCTCGCAAAGATACGTGCAACTATCGACTCTGTGCATCAGGATCCCGACATAACAATCACTGCACTATCCATCAAGGGTTACGCTTCGCCCGAAGGACCGTGGAACAACAACGTCCGTCTCGCCAAGGGGCGTACTGCGGCTCTGAAGACCTACGTCGAGGAGCTCTATCACTTCGACAAGGACTTCATCAAGACCGACTATGACCCCGAGGACTGGGGAGGTCTGCGCGCCTACGTCGAGAAGAGCCAGATAGCAAACCGCGAGGGCATACTCGAGATCATCGACTCATCGCTTGAGCCCGACAGGAAGGACGCCAAGCTGAAGGCCACATATCCCCAGCAGTACGCGTTCCTCCTCGCCGAGGTATACCCCGCGCTCCGTCACTCCGACTACCGCATCGAGTACAACATACGCTCGTTCACCGACGTCAACGAGATAATCAACCTCGTCAAGACGCGTCCGCAGAAGCTATCGCTAAACGAGTTCTTCATCGCNGCAAAGAGCGTGGAGCCCGGAAGCGACATCTACAACGACATCTTCGAGACCGCCGTACGCATGTACCCCGACAGTGAGGTGGCGAACCTCAACGCTGCAAACGCTGCAATGGGACGAGGTGACTACGCGGCCGCTGCACGCTATCTCGCCAAAGCCGGCGATGATCCCACTGCCGTCTACGCCGCCGGTGTGCTCGCTGCACTGCAGGGCAACTACGACCTCGCACGCGAGAAATTCTCGGCCGCTGCACGCCTGCGCGTCGCCGACGCGCCCGCCGCTCTCAAGCAGCTCGAGCAGATGGGACATTAATGACTGAAAACCATTCATCAACAATCGAATAATAAAACGATACACACATAGTTCTTTATGAAAAAACTGAAAACACTGCTTTGCGGACTCTTTGCTGCAGCAATGATCACCGGATGCTCTGACGAAGCACTCAACAACGAGCCCGGTAACTCATCTTCAAACAACAATAACGGCGACGGTGTCTTCATGTCACTCGACATCGAGATGCCCGACGGAAACACCGGTTTCTCACGTAGCTCAACAATCAACGGTGGCGGATCAACCGGTGGTATCGAGATAGGCAAGGACGAGGAAAACAGAGTGAGCAGTGCGCTTATTGTACTTGCTTCAAAGGAAGCAATCGGCACCGACATGTCCGAGTACGGTTTCATAGCTGCAAGCGAAGTGCGTTCCAACCGTCTCGTCAACCTCTCATCAGGCAACACCAAGCAGTATCGTGCCACAGCCGGCATACAGAAAGAAAACCTCTCAAACCTCTACGCCCTCTACAGCGAAAACAACGTTATCGCCGAGGATGCAACCGAAG
>JAAVGC010000053.1 GCA_014800445.1 Bacteroidales bacterium
AGACCTGTCAGGTTACATCGTAACCGACCGCGAGTTTGACAACTTTATCCTTGACTGGGACTGGAAGCTCGGTAAGGGTGGCAACTCAGGCATGATCTATCATGTTGTTGAGGATCCCTACTTCAAGGTTCCTTATGTGACCGGTCCGGAGTATCAGCTTATCGACAACGAGGGCTGGGAGGAAATCAACGCTCCCTCGAAGCTCGAGGAGTGGCAGAAGCTCGGTGTGAACTACGCTATGCACCTGCCCGACGCAGACTCGATGTTCGTTAACCCGCAGGGTGAGTGGAACAACTCGCGCATCGTGTTTGACAACGGCCACGTTGAGCATTACCTCAACGGCCACAAGATTCTTGAGTTCGAAGCTTGGACCGATGACTGGTTCGCCCGCAAGAACTCCGGCAAGTGGGAGAGCGCTCCTGAGTATGGTCTCGCTGACCGCGGTGTGATCTGTCTCCAGGATCATGGTTCGCCCGCTTCGTTCCGTAACATCAAGATCAAGCAGCTCCCCAAGAAAGTCACCGGCGAGGCTAAGGATCTTTTCAACGGTAAGGATCTTACCGGTTGGGAGAACAACGGCACAGAGCTCTGGTATGTCAACGACGAGGATCTCATGGTGTGTGAGAGCGGTCCGGACAAGGCTTACGGTTACCTCGCTACCCGCGAATACTATAACGACTTTGATCTGACTGTTGACTTCAAGCAGCTTGCCAATGGTAACTCGGGTATCTTCTTCCGCTCTTTTGTAGAGCCACCGGTGAAGGTGCACGGCTGGCAGTGTGAGGTTGCTCCCAAGGGTCAGGACAGCGGCGGTATCTATGAGTCGTACGGTCGCGGCTGGCTCCAGCAGATCCCCGACGACAAGGAGGATATCCTGAAGGAAGGCGAATGGAACACAATGCGCCTGCGTGTCGAGGGTGACCACGTGCAGACCTGGCTTAACGGTGAGCCGATGGTTGATTTCACCGATGAGAAGATCGGCGACGCCCAGGGTCGTATCGCTCTTCAGATCCACGATGGCGGCGGTATCAAAGTATTGTGGAAAAATCTTAAAATTACGAAACTGTAATTAGAAAATAATTTCTAATTTGTATCTTTGTAGTCGGATGCTGTAGAAGCGTCCGACTACAATGTTTTGTACGTGTGTGTGGCAGATGGTCGCCTGGCGGCTGCTGCCGAAGAGACTTGTTCAACAGTTTTAAAATCTAAGTAAACCAATCGATATATCAAATGGCAAATGTTAAGACAGATCGCCGTACGTTCCTGAAAACGGCCGGTCTACTCACTTTGTTCTCCATCGTGCCCCGTCGGGTGCTCGGAGGACCTAATCACATTGCACCAAGCGATCAGCTCTGCAAAGGTATCATCGGTACCGGCGGTATAGGCCGCAGTTCCTATCACTTCACAAGCGACGACATGTATCGTCTTGTCGCTATATGTGACGTTGATGCAAATCATCTTCAGAAAGGACTTGAGCAGGCTCAGTCGAAGCTCAATGTCAATCCTAAGACTTACCACGACTACCGTGATCTGATTCAGGATCCCGACGTGGATGTGGTACACGTGGCCACTCCTCCACACTGGCATGCAAAGATGGCTATCGACGCCGCCAATGCCGGTAAGGATGTGTGGTGTGAAAAGCCCATGACCCGCACCATCGGCGAGGGTAAGCGTCTGCGCGAGGCTATCAAGCGCAACAACCGCATCTTCCGCCTGAACACATGGTTCCGCTTCAAAGATAACTTCTATGGTCTCGGCACTACTGTAGAGCCTCTGAAGAAGCTCGTTGACAGCGGTGTGCTCGGCTGGCCTCTGAAGGTCACGATTTCGGGTGCCAACGGTTTTGCCTGGAAATTCTTTTGGGTAGGTAAGGAGAATCTCGTGCCTGAGAAAGTACCTGCCGAACTCGACTATGATATGTGGCTCGGCCCGGCTCCCTACAAGCCCTACAACGTTCACCGTACACACCAGACCTTCCGCGGTTACTGGGATTATGACGGTGGTGGTCTTGCCGACATGGGTCAGCACTACATTGACCCCGTGCAGTATTTCCTCGGCAAGGATGAGACTTCGCCCATCAAGATCGAGGTGGACGCTCCCCAGCAACATCCCGATGCAGTGGGCACATGGCGCAAGATCATCTACACATATGATGACGGCTGCCAGATCGTGCTCGAGGGTGAAGGCTACGAGTCGAAGGGTAAGGTTCCCTATATCGAGGGCCCCAACGGTAAGGTATACCAGGGCTTTGAGGTTGAGCTCAACGGCCAGCCCGCTCCCGATATCATGAATATGATCGCAGAGCTTCCCGATCCGGAGCCTCAGAACACTGATTTCGTGAAGTGTCTGAAGAACCGCGAGAAGTTCGCTCTCAACGAGGACAATGGTTTCCGCAGCAGCACGATCGTCAACCAGGGTGTTTGCGCTCTGCGTCTGAACCGCACTCTTGAGTTTGATCCTGTGACCATGACGTTCATCAACGATGAGGAGGCTAACCGCCTCATCGAGCAGCCTTGCCGCGAGGGGTGGAAAGTCTGAAACNGATTTTCCGCAATCACAACCACCACGTTTTGACTAAGAAATTATGAGAAAAATATTCATATCGGCTTTGCTCGCAGTCCTCACGCTTCCGGGTATGACCCTGGGAGCGCAGGACTCGCGCAACCGTGCGGCTTCGACTATCGTTGCCGACGCTCTGGCTCAGCTTCCGGCTGCACGTCAGAACAACTATAACAACCTGATGGGTGAAATCGCGGGTACAGGCACCGAGGGAGTGCTTCAGCTCGCATCTATGCTTGTGCCGGCCGACAAGGGTCAGAACAATCTCGTTGAGTATGCGCTCAGCGGTGTTGTAGGCTACGTCAGCGCNGATCCAAACAATCCTCAGCGTGCTGCCGTGCGCAAGGGTCTNATCGAGGCCGTGGAGAAGTGCAGCGANGATCCTAACCGTGCATTCCTCCTCTCGCTGCTTCAGCGCATCTCGACTCCCGAGGACGCAAAGGTGTTTGAGAAATATCTCAGCGACAATTATCTCCGCCAGACGGCTCTCAACGGTCTCTCGACNGTGCCCGACGGAGGTGCTTCNCTGCTCGCAGCCATGAAAAATGGCGCGGCTCCCCGTGTAGATCTNGCCCGTGTGGCAGGTTACGTGGGTCTGAAGGATGCCGAGCCCATCCTGCTTGCATGGATTCCCGGTGCCGACAGCAATACTCTTGGNGCTATCTACTATGCTCTNGGTCAGGTGGGNACANCGAAGTCNCTNCCCGTTTTGCTGAAAGCTGCTAAGGCTTCCAACTTCGAGTGGCGCAACGACAACAATGCCACCGAGGGNTTGCTGACCCTTCTNAACAACATGGCTGCCAATGGCGAAGGTGCTCTTGCTGCAAAAACCGCAAAGACTCTTGTAAATAGCAACAAGGACTATGTGAGCAGCTCAGCTATGCGCGTTATCTCTAAGGTCAACGGTCGTGCTTCGATGCCCCAGCTTCTTGAGGCAATGAAGAATCCCAGCCGCGCTACACGCTTCGACGCTCTGCGCAACAGCGAGCCGTGGGCCGACGAGACTGTTTATGCCAAGCTTGGTGAAATTGTCAACAGCAAGAAACCGTCGCCCGCCAAGACTGACATCGTCAACTGGTTNGGCGCAAATCACGTGTCGTCGCAGATCGGCACTGTGAATGCNGCCATGAACTCGACCGACGGNGATCTTGCCAAGGCTGCNATGCGTGCNGCCGGGCGTATCGGTGGTGACGAGGCTCTCAACGCTCTCATCCCGCAGCTTGCCGGTGAGCACTCCAAGGAGGCTGCCGCCGCTCTTCTCGCTTTCAACGGNAAGGTTAACCCCGGTATCGTGAAGGCTCTCGACAATGAGGCCGTGCAGGTGCCCGCTCTCGGCATCGCAGCAAAGCGCCGCATGACCGAGGCTGCTCCCAAGGTGTTCTCGCTTCTCAACTCCGGCAACAAGGAGGTGAGCGATGCAGCTTATGCAGCTCTTCCCGGTGTCGTTACTGCTTCTGACTTCGATCGTCTGAGCAAGATCATCGAGAAGGATGGAGGCAAACACACAGCCGACCTTCAGGCAGCTCTGAAATCGTCGGTAAGAAACCTTCCCGCCGATGCACAGTACAAGATGGTGAACTCGAAGCTTACCGGCTCGTCGGATGCTTCGCTCTACTATCCTTCGCTCGCTCAGGTGGGCAACTCAGAGGCTATCGCCACACTCGCCAAGGGCTACGAAAAAGGCAACCGTCAGGCTGCTTTCGATGCTCTTCTCACTGTGGACAACCTCGAGATGCTCGACATTCTCTATGATATCGCAGTCAAGGATCAGGCTCACTCAGCTGCCGCGCTCGACCGCTACAACAAGCTGATCAGCCGTTCGGACTTCAATAACGTGAGAAGATACCAGCTCTACCGCAAGGGACTTGAGGCTGCCAACGACGTGCATGTGAAGAACCGCCTGATCGAGGCTCTCGCACGCACTCAGACATATCCTGCTCTTCTCGTGGTTGAGAATTACACCACAGATCCGGGCAATCAGGAGTATGCTGCCGAGGCTATCCGCACAATCGTCTCAAAGAACCCCGATTTCGGTGGCGCAGCTGTAAGCGACGCACTTGACAAGGCTGCCGCAGCTTTCCAGGCTGTAGGTACCGCCGATGCCGGCTATGCACTCGATGATGTGAAGGGCATGAAGTCACGTCTGCCCGAAAACGGCTACACCGATGTGCTCGCTTCGAACCCTGCTCTCAAGGCAGTGGCTATGAACCCCGAGGCTGCCAAGACAACTAAGAATGCTGCCAAGAAGAAAGCCGAGACAGCTGCTACCGCTGCCGCCAAGGCGTGGAGCAACAACAACGGCATCCTCAGCTACAACGGCACAGAGCGCTCTGTAGTGGCTCTCCCTGATGACTATGAGAACTTCGAAATGATGTTTGAGTGGAAGGGCAACGGTGCTGTGGGCGTTCGCTCAATGGAGCAGATCAANCTCGGCGGCGAGGCTTCGGGTGTATTCTCGGCCAACGCCGGAAACGGTGTCGAGCACAAGGGTGCGGTTAATCCTGCCGATGAGTGGAACACCACTTACATCAAGGTGAACAATGACCGCATCACGGTGATCGAAAACGGTGAGATCGTCATGAACAACGAGACAATGGCCAACCCCTATAAGGAGGGTGAGCCTGCTTACTCTAACGGTGAGATTCTCTTCATCGGCGAAGGTCAGCCCCTCGAAATCCGTGAGCTCTTCATACGTCAGCAGCCCTCGACTCCTATCACCGAGCTCTCGGCAGAGGAGGCAGCTGATGGCTTCGAACTCCTTTTCGACGGNCGCTCGATGCACAAGTGGACCGGAAACAAGGTCAACTACACTCCGGTCGACGGCACAATCTTTGTGAATGCTCAGTATGGCAGCGGCGGTAACCTCTACACTGTGGATGAGTTCAGCGACTTCATCCTCCGCTTTGAGTTCATGTTTGAGAAAGAAGGCGTGAACAACGGTATAGGTATCCGCACTCCCATGGGTGTCGACGCAGCATATCACGGCATGGAGATTCAGGTGCTCGACCACGATGCACCCATCTACAAGGGTCTCCGTCCCTATCAGGTACATGGTTCAGTCTACGGCATTATTCCCGCAAAACGTGTGGTGTTCCCCGGCCTTGGCGTATGGAACACCGAGGAAATCCGTGCCGTGGGTGACCACATCACAGTAACAGTCAACGGTGAGGTGATTCTCGACGGTAACATCCGTGAGGCTACTCAGGGTCACAATGTGGCCCCCGAAGGTGAGAAGAGCAATCCCTACACTGTCGACCATCTTAACCACCCCGGCCTGTTCAACAAGAGCGGCCACGTCGGATTCCTTGGTCACGGCTCTGGAATCAAATTCCGCAACGTCCGCATNAAGGATCTGAGCAAGTAAAAGTCAGTAAAGACGCATGAGCGCTCAAAACTTGGAAACAACAAACATTGGTAAACCCGCTCCTTTGACCATCGTGGTCATCGGAGCGGGTAACCGCACTGCTAAATATCTTCACTACATNCTCAATCANCCCGATGAGGCAAAGATTGTGGGTGTGGTAGAGATAAATGATCTGCGCCGACAGAATGTCGCGAAAGAGGCGGGGCTTAAGGTCTCGCAGTGCTTCCGCGATATCGACGAATTCTTCCTTGATCCGGTCAAGGCTGATGCAGTTCTGATATGCACACCTGAGCATGCGCATTTCCGCCCTGCGATGCTCGCGCTTGATCATGGTTACCACGTGCTGCTGGAGAAGCCTATCGCGCAGTCGCTCGAGGAGTGTCGCGCTATTGCAGAAAAAGCCAACAGCCGCGGTCTCACCGTGGGGATATGTCATGTGCTTAGGTACCATCCTTATTTCCGGAAATTCAAGGAGCTTGTCGACAGCGGCGAACTCGGTCAGATAGTGTCGGTCGATCACCGTGCTTCGGTAGGGCTTGACCGTGCCACACATTCCTATGTGCGCGGCATCTTCAACCGTGAGGAGAAAACCAATCCGGTGTTGCTCTCCAAGTGCTGTCATGACGTTGATTTCCTTGTATGGCTCATCGGCTCCAAGTGCCGCCGGCTGTCGTCGTTCGGTTCGCTGCGCTGGTTTACGGCCGAGGCTGCTCCTGAAGGGACTGCTGAACGCTGCATCAATTGCAGCATAGAGGAGACATGCCCTTACTCGGCTGTCAATCTCTACAAGCGTCGCGGAGAGTGGACAAAGAATTTCGACGTTCCTGCAGGAAGCACTCTTGCTGAAGTTATTGAT
The DNA here is from genome assembly GCA_014800445.1 of Bacteroidales bacterium. Taxonomy (GTDB): domain Bacteria; phylum Bacteroidota; class Bacteroidia; order Bacteroidales; family Muribaculaceae; genus JAFLTL01. The sequence continues at coordinate 6,780 of JAAVGC010000053.1, forward strand.
CGTGAGTTGGAGAGCGGTGTGTTCGGACGTTGCGTCTATCACTGCGACAATGATGTGGTGGATCATCAGGTGCTTTCCATGATCATGGAGAATGATGTGACGGTCAATATGTCGATGGATTTCTTCACGCTCGAAGATCATCGTATCACGCACGTGTGTCTGACTCACGGCGAGATCTATGGTGACGAAAGTAAGATAACGGTCAATGATTTCCGTAACCGCACAACCACGGTCTATGATTTCAGTGACCTTGAGGGAACACCGTTTCATGCGGGTGCCGATCTTGAGATCATACGCGACTTTGTCAATACGCTACGCATGAGAAATCATGCCGCACTGCTCACCGACATCAACGACTCTATCGAGAGTCACCGCATCTGCTTTAATGCCGATGTATCGATGAAACGCGACGTTTCCATAGGCTGACAGGCTCCGCCGCATAGAGCAAATAACAAACAGGCTCCCGCTTTCCTCTGTAAAGGTAACGGGAGCCTGTTATTTTTATCGGTTTTAACCTTGCCGGAGGTTAACCGGATTCAGGATTCAGATCTTCTTAACTTGCGCACGTCGCTGATCGTNGATGTTATATAGATCGTGAAGAGCGTTATCGCTACGGCTGCTCCCATCAGATCATATACTGACCATGGGTAGCCAAAGATGTTAATTGCCCACGATCCAAAAGGATTGTAGATATACAAGATGCTTACGGCAATAAGAATCAGTCGGACTTCAGTGGGGCCAAGACTTGCATAGGTGAGGCGGAATTCGGCTAAAACAAGAGTACACAGGTAGGTGTAGAGCGACATGCAAAGGTAGCCGAGCATGATAAACAACGCGATGGTCATGTTCATGAACGGAGAGAGGCCCAGTCCTATGCAGAAAAGGCATGTGGTGAGTGCATCGACCGAGTGATCGATGTAGAATCCATATTTCGGACGTTGCAGCGACCGCACACGTGCCAGTGTACCGTCTAAGGCATCCCCGAACCAATTAAGCACCAGGCAAAAGGAGGAAAGCCAAAGATAATGTACGTTCTGATTGGCAAGCCAGCAAAATGCTGTGTAAGCAATTGCTGCAGCCAACCCGAGCCAAGTCAACATGTCGGATGTAACCCATTCAGGCATATGTTCGGCAAACCACACCAACGCTTTCTTTTCAAGCCTGTTAAGCAGCGACGTCTGAATACGCTCTGCATTTTCATTTCCCATATAATATAATTTTATTGTTATTCTTGTGATTGTTGTAAACGTGAAGCAGTTATCTGTGACTTAGGGCGATGCATGGTTACCACGCAAATTCTGAAGTCTCGCAGATGTTTTCAGAATTTGGCCTGTTTTGCCGTATCACAATTATCGTCATCGGGGAAGTGGCACGGACAGCATGNAATGCTCCTTTGGGGATAANAGTCGTGAAATTCTGTTCAACCGGCTTTATGCTGCCGTCAATGGCAATTTCACCCTTTCCCGNGGCTATAAGCCAGATCTCATCAGAGATATGATTACTTTGATAATCGGTAGCANATCCGCTCTTTATTTCGAGCTGTTGAATTTGGGTCAGGAGCCCGTCTTCTGTCGGTACAGTTTCACCTATGGTTTTGGAAATGCCCCAGCGGTATTCCCTATACTTAGGTTCGGCGGGNAGGTCACCGATAAGATGCTTGATGTTTTCGCTATCGTCAAGATCGGCCACCAGAATACCATCGTGTGATGCGGCGACAATCATATTATTGCATCCCATACATACAAGCGGCTTGTCGAGCTCGTTGACAATATATGTCCTATTGCAATCCAGAGACTTCACATTGCCATGCGTGGGGGCGTTAATCTCGGATGTAAGTGCATCCCATGTGCCGATGTCCTTCCAGTCGCCTGCATACGAGATGACAGCTTTACTGCAGTCGGCCTTTTCAAGCACTTCGTATGAAAAATTTGAATTGGGTAAATCGGAGTATTTGTTGACCAGTGATTGAAAATCTTTGCTCCCGAATGTGCAAAANCCNAGATCNATCATATATCCCAGTTTNAAGCCATAAACGCCTCCATTCCACAGGGCACCCATTTTAATCAGGTTGTCGGCATCGGNGACTTCGGGTTTCTCAACAAATTCCTTAATCGGGCTTATACCGGATTGTGACGCCTGCCTGTCATTTGCAGGAACGATATATCCATATTTGGAGGAGGGGTAGGTGGGCGTTATGCCCATGAGCACCAGATCGGCTGAGTTTCTNCNGACGGCCTCATCAATATTCCNCAGTAACGAAAAATACTCGTCGGAAGCAAAAGAATCACACGGCAGAACTATGACCGTCTCGTCAGTTGGCGTTCCTTGGGAATATAAGTATGCACAAGCCAGATANATAGCAGGAAATGTGTTGCGTCGGGCGGGCTCGGTGATTATCGTGAGTTTGTCGCCCACCTGGTTTTCAATCAAGCCTTTCTGGTCTATACCTGTCATTACGATTATGTCGTCGGAGAGACCGACGTCCTTAATCTGCCGGACGGCACGTTGCAGCATTGATTCCTTATCTCCGGAAGGCGATGTAAGAAGCTTAATGAACTGCTTTGACCTGATACTGTTGGATATCGGCCAAAGACGCTTTCCGGCTCCCCCGGATAAGAGTATAATCTTCATACTGTCGTATCATGACATCTCCGGGCTCACCTCGTTGATTATAAAATGATTAAAAATGAAAAGCGTGAGAGCCGTACCGTTGCCCGTTCCGCTTTCTGAGGCCTTCGCATTGCCCGGTATAGTAGAACGAGCAAACTTGCAGAAGCCTCACGCAGAATATGCGTAGACACACCATCAGTACGCTTTTACGCGATTACTAACGGTGCTGTATACATATCCACATAGACATCTACTGTTTGCTACATCCTTGACTATACCACGAAAGTTGCGAAGTTTCAGAAAGCCAAGAAATAGCGCAGATAGACGCTTTCCAAAGTTTAGAGAACCGCTGTTCTCTTATTCAGCATCCCGCCGCTCTAACCCGAAGAGGGCTTCTGCAAGCGATTTGCAAAGCAAAATTAGAAATTACGATGAAATGACACAAGTAATCATTCAAATTTTTATTTAAATGACTATTACTTGTGACAGTAAGTTGGAGTTGCCTGAATACAGGGAAGTGTCACACTTTCGCACCTCAGTGGGGAGGATCAGTGTGCGTGGGAGCTGTGGCGTCGGCGAGAGGGGGAGATCAGTGCGGTAGCATGGCGAGGAAGGCTTCCTCGTCGATAACCGGTACTCCGAGTTTTTCAGCTTTCTGAAGCTTGGAAGGCCCCATGTTGTCACCGGCAAGTATAAAGTCGGTCTTCTTTGATACTCCGCTACCGTTTTTGCCACCGTGCGCTTCAATGATGGCTTTGTACTCGTCGCGCGAGTGGTGAGTGAATGTGCCGCTTATGACGATTGTTTTACCGGCAAAGGTGTCGGAAAGTNCGGTATCATGTCCGTCGGGCATAGCCATCTGTACGCCTGCCTGACGCAATCTGTCGACTATAGTGCGNTTTTCCTGATTACCGAAATACTGGATGATGCTTTCGGCGATACGGGGGCCTATATCCTCGATTTCGACCAGACGCTCGTAGGGAGCGTTGGCAATTGAGTCAATGTCGCCAAGTGCGCGTGCAAGTTTCTTTGATCCTGTTTCACCAACGTAGGGGATGGATAGAGCATAGACCACGCGCTCAAATGGCANCTGACGGCTTTCATCAATCCCCTTGATGATGCGGTTGGCNCCNTTGTCGGCNACNCCTTCNAGNGNTGTNAGNTTNTCNACCGTGAGNTCATATATNTCGGCGATATCTTTGACAAGCCCGGTTGTGACAAGCTGCATCACCATCTCTTCGCCTATGCCTTCGATGTTCATCATGCGTCGGCCCACAAAGTGTTCGATACGTCCGGCAATCTGTGGAATACACCCTGATTTGTTNGGGCATACCCATGCAGCTTCTCCCTCGATTCTCACGAGCGGTGTGNCACATGACGGGCATTGAGTGACAAACTCCACGCGCTTTGCNTCGGGCNGACGCTGAGATTCATCCACGCCTGTTATTTTCGGGATTATCTCGCCTCCTTTTTCCACCCAGAGCATGTCATGCTCATGCAGGTCGAGACGTTGCATTATGTCCTGNTTGTGGAGCGAGGCACGCTTCACGACGGTGCCCGATAGAAGTACNGGCTCNAGNTTGGAGACTGGCGTTATCAGNCCCATGCGCCCGACTTCAAATGACACGTAGCGCAGCCGCGTGAGAGCTCTCTCGGCAGGGAATTTGTAGGCTATGGCCCAACGCGGCGACTTGGCGGTAAAGCCNAGATTAAGCTGCTGCTTGAGAGAATTAACNTTNAATACAAGTCCATCGGTGGCTACCGGCAGTGCTTTGCGCTCTGTGTCCCAGTAGGAGATATATTCGTTTACCTGCTCAAGCGAGTTGAGCAGACGCACATGTTCGGAAATACGGAATCCCCATGACCGTGCAGCCATGAGGTTATCGTAGTGATTATCGTAGGGGAGTGTATCGCCGAGAACGTAATAGAAGATCGCATCAAGACCGCGTTTCGACACTTCCTTGGGGTCAAGGAGCTTCAGTGTGCCCGATGCTGCA
>JAAVGC010000054.1 GCA_014800445.1 Bacteroidales bacterium
CAAAACCACTGCTTCCACCAAACAGCAGCGTACCATTACTCTCCGACAAAGCTCCGTCACTAAATTCGACCATATACATGCCATTCTGGCGTCCGTAGACCTGAAACGTCTCGTTGGACGGAACGAATCTTATAAGTCCGGCATTGGTGGAAAACCACAAGTTCTCACCGTCGAAATACATGGAGTGAATATAAGAACTCGGGAAACCGGTTTCAGCGTTATAAAGCACCTCGCTGCCGTCGGGGTTATGACGGAGCACGCCTTTGGAGGTGCCTATCCACAACGCCGAATCAGGGGTCATTTCCAGTGAGAACACCTCATTGTTTATCAGCTGTCCTTTCTCACCTGTACCGACAGCAAAACGTTCCAACCCTTGCCTCGTCACGCGGAACACACCTTCACCGCGGTTACCTGCATATATACAACCGTCTACGCCACGTATGATGGTAAAGAAATAGTTGGCCGCACCACCCGGAAGCGAGAAACAGTCATGCGACACAACCCGCACTCCCTGTGCGTTGCGGTCTATCACAAGCCTGAAAATACCAAGACCAGTCGTGGCNGCCCACATGATACTGTCGTTTTCCTCGATAATAGCATGTATGTATCGAAGCANCGGAGGAGTGTCGGNCACCTTGTGGATGCTCTTATCGGACTTCGACAGATAATCAAGCCCTCCCTCGGAACCGATCCACACAATGCCATCATGCCCCGGAGTCATCACATAGACGGAGTTTCCCGACAGAGCNGTATTGCGCGTCGTTATATANCTCAGCTGCTTGGGCGTTATCGCATGATGNGGCGCAAACCTNTCAATGCGCAGAATGCCATCGCCTTTGGTTCCGAGATACAAAGTATTGTCGCTGCGGTCAAGGTAGAGTGATCGCGTGGGAGCAAATATACTGTGCAACAGATCGGAATACATACAGGTATATACCGAGAATGTGTCGTTGATCCACTGGATGACACCCTGACCATCNGTGCCGATCCATATTATATCCTGGTAAAGATCNTGCATCATGTCGAACACAGCCGAGCGGATGCCGGTATCTTCTATATTCTTCCCGCCTGACGAAATCTTNACGACACCTTCNGACTTAAAACCGACAAGGATGTTGCCATGACGGTCGGCACACACATCGGTCACCACATTNCGACGCACGATCTCTTCCGAGAGATCGGCCACAGTGGTAAAAGTGTGAATCGATGGATTGTAGTTCTGNAACTCCCCTTTCCTATTCACTATCCACAGATGATCACCGTCGGGGAAACAGTCGGCAATCTCAGTCTCATAGACAGCCCTGTCGCCCGTAAGTTCATAATGACCGTCGTATCTCCTGACACCATAGATTATCACCGAGTCAGTGCAGAACACCACTATGCGGTCAGGATTGCTCCAATCCACACCCACNNCCCTGCCCAAAGGGGCNTCAACATCTTGCAAAGTATAGAAACCGTTAGTGAATCCGTCCTCANTATAGTGTATNGCACCGTCGGAGGCTACAAGATAAAAACGGTTGTCNCACGAATACATGAGCGAATGCTCGGATTTACCCTTATATTCAGAAAACTCAGGATAAAACTCAAAAAGATCCTCTGAAGCCAAGAAACGATGAAGACCCTCGTTTGTCTGAATCCACGTGCTTCCGTCGGAAGTGGTGCATAGAGCCGACACCATNGAGCCGTTGAGGTCATGCCCGACATAGTTGTCACTAAAGTTGTAGAGTCTATGTCCNCCAAACAAATTAAGTCCGTCGATAGTACCNAACCACATCATGCCCGTGGGATCCTGCATAATGCTGGTCACCGAACCAAATGAAAGTCCATCGGTGGTGGTGATATAACGCAAAGTGCTCGCTTCTCCTCTACCCGGCATGAAAGCACCAAGGGCNAGACAGAGAATCGCACGAATTATTTTGTGACACATATAAACTCTGACTGGTTTTAACGACACTGCAAGGTAGTACATTTTTCTGACATATCCACAAAACCACTTCAAAAAAGTGACATAAATTCGTTCTGTCGGCTTTTAGTTNCCATGACAGGATAAAAAAGCAGAGCGGACACGATCTCAAGTATCGTTTCCGCTCTGAAAAAGTCGTAGAGCTGTTCGCTCCGGTTACTCAATCACCGCAGCATATCCACCATTGCGCGCCATGCGCACCTTTACAGTATCACCCTTGCGCACTTTGCGCACATTTTTCACATAGTGCATCGCTTGACGTGGAGCATTCACACCATCCTCATAGGAAGTCAATGTGTACTCACCATCACCCAGAAAGTCAAGAGTGATCTCAAAGTCACGCCATTTCTGTTCATTATTGGTCATGCCGCCAATGTACCAGCGGTCACCCTTCCGCTTAGCTACGAGCGCATACTCACCAACTTTGGCATCAAGAGCAAGAGTTTCGTCGGTNTCAACCGGCACTCCCGCNATAAAGCGGGTCACATCATCATTTGCATAATAAAGAGTAGGATTATCGGCAAGCATCTGCANCCCTGTCTCAAACAGCACNTATAGTGCCATCTGGTAAGCACGTGTTCCGGTCGAACCTGAGTTCGGGCGATCACAATGCAACTTATCGGGCTGATAGCTAAGCATGGCACCGGGAGTATAGTCCATAGGACCTACAGCATTACGCATAAACGGCAGATAGACACTGTTGTCAGGCTGACATCCCCCCATCTGTTCCATACCTCTCACACCTTCATAGGAAAGCACGTTTGGATATTTATATTCAAGGCCTGCCGGCTTGAATGCACCGTGAAAGTCCACAAACAGCTTATTGTCAGCAGCCGCCTTTGCCACACGCTCATAATAATCAACCATCCACTGGTCACTGCGATCCATGAAGTCAATCTTGACACCAGCCACGCCCATATCGGCATATCTCTTAAACAATTCGTCAAAATTATTCTCAACCGCAAGCCATGTCAGCCAAAGAATCACACCCACATTTTTCTCCTTACCATAAGATATAAGATACTCCAGATCAAGATTATCATTGGGAGTAAAAGGATCACGTGTCGATTTTCCCCAACCTTCGTCGAGAAGCACATAGTCAACACCATACTTTGATGCAAAGTCAATAAAATACTTGTAAGTGGAAGTATTGCATCCGGCAACAAAATCCACATCAGTGCCATAAGGTGTAGCACCGTTCCACCATTCCCATGTGGTCGTACCAGGTTTAATCTACGATGTATCAGCGATCTGATTTTCGTCGGCAAGCTTAGCCGTCATGGTATTCTCGATAATCTTACCGTCATTGTCGGTAATCACAAAATAACGCCATGGGAAGGCGCGCCTACCTGACGTACGTGCAATATAATCAGCCTCCTCAACAATTTTCACACTGCGGTCTCCATCGTCACCAAATTTCAACGGAGCTTTGGGGAAGACCGCTTTAAGCATACCCCCTTCTTCGCCGGGAGTGAGAAACATAGCAGGATAATCATTTAGAGCCGACTCACTTATAAGTATCTTGCGATCGTTTCCGGCATCAATCAACACAGGGAGAAGTGTGTATTTATCACCCGACTCATTCCACCCCTGAGCATCCAGATGAGTATAGCGTTCCTCATAGGATGTCTTAAACCTTCCCGATTGCTGCACGTGCATTTTAAAATCGGCAGGAAGAGAGACACTGAATGTCTCGTCAAACACATCCACATCCCCCTTAACGTCAGTAATCAGACGATAAGCCGCCCCGTCGTCAAACACTCGCCATTCAACCGAATATCCACCTTTGAATTTAATCAACAGCTGATTATAGTGATTATCGATTTCTGAGAATTTAAAAGGCACAACCGGATGCAGCTTCACGTCAACTTCACGACGTGCAACAGAAGCAACCACAGGCTTCTCCCCCAACTTCCTGTCATCCAATGTAAGAGCAATCTCACCCTTGTCGAGCAAAGTCACACCGTCCATCGTCACCGAATAACCGATGCTCTCACCAACATTGACAGTTACCGCAATTTTGCCGTCGGGCGAAGTCACATCGTAGGACTTAGCATCAGCTCCAGCCACGGCAAGAAGCATGACAGCAATTAACACAAATAGATTTTTCATGTGATGTTTATGTAAAGAATTGATTTAAACGTAATTCTGACTAAAAGTCAAGAAGTGAGATGAGCCATGATATTTTATCTTCCATCCAGCTTTGTACTATCTCAGAACCCCAAAGCTGACTAAGATCTTAAAATGTCACAAGTTTAAATCACTTCAATAATGTCCTTTTCAAAGATAGACTATTTTCTTACACGTAGTCTCAACAGCAAAGATATTTTATGTATATTTTTACGACAATAGTGTATAAATTTATACACCATGTGCAAAATTGCGTACACACACGAAAAATATACATCATTCTATACTATTTTGTCACGAAATTAGTACAAACAAAATTTGACACATGAAATTTCTCATATTACTTTAGCGGCACGAAAGGAGACGGGAAAACCAAGACTCGCATCCGAGCCAAAAAGTGAACGGCGACACAAACCGAGACCTTGGAGGCACGAATACAACACTGACTTTCCACACTCGGCGGAGATGAAGAAAGTTGAAAAAGCTACCGGCATCTGATTACACGACGATGACCCGAGGTTTAGTTATTAGTGATTAGGTTTATTGATTAGGTTTATTGATCGTATAAGAGTGCGTGAGCATTTTTGAGCAAAACAGCTCACGTACTCTTATAGTTTAAAAGACCTGATTCTCCCCTCCCCCCGACAAAACCATAGAAAATCCTTCCTCTTATAAATAAAGATGAACAACGGAATTAAAATAACTCTCTCGATAGCGCTTGGCGTGATTCCGGCCGCAATGGCCGCTTCGGCGGTTCCTGAGTGTCCGGCCGACATGGTGGCAGCGGTTGCCACCACCGGCTCACGCTATAACGCTACGAAGCGTCCGGCCAAATCTGACCGACTTTTCCGCTCTGAAGCTGTGGAGGCACAGATTGCACGAGTGAAGGGACTTCTCACGAATCCCAAGCTCGCATGGATGTTTGAGAATTGTTTTCCAAACACCCTTGACACCACGGTGCATTACCGCAAGGACAAAGATGGAAAGAACGAGACCTTTGTATATACCGGCGACATCCATGCAATGTGGCTGCGCGATTCAGGCGCCCAGGTATGGCCTTACGTTCAGCTCGCCAACACCGACGAGCAGTTGAAGGCACTTGTCGAGGGGGTAATACGCCAGCAGTTCAAGCTTATCAATATTGATCCTTATGCTAACGCATTCAACGACGGTCCCACCGGAGGCGAATGGTCGAAGGATCTAACCGACATGAAGCCTGAAGTGCATGAGCGCAAATGGGAGATCGACTCGCTCTGCTACCCTATCCGCCTCGCCTATGAGTACTGGAAGGTCACCGGAGATGATTCAATATTTGACAACGAGTGGCTGAAAGCCATAAACAACATACTGACGACTTTCACCGAGCAACAGCGCAAAGATGGTGTAGGCCCCTACCGCTTCCAGCGCAGGACCGAGCGCCAGCTTGACACTCTCAACAATGGTGGCAACGGTGCACCGGTGAAACCCGTGGGACTTATTGTGAGCTGCTTCCGCCCCTCTGACGATGCAACCACTCTCCAGTTCCTCGTTCCGTCCAACTTCTTCGCAGTATCGTCACTGCGCAAGGCTGCCGAGATACTCTCGACAGTAAATAAGGATCAGGCCACAGCCGACCGTTGCACAGCTCTTGCCAATGAAGTGCAGACGGCTCTCGACAAGTATGCAGTCTACGATCACCCCGAATTCGGCAAGATCTATGCTTTTGAGGTTGACGGATTCGGCAACCATCATCTGATGGACGACTCTAATGCACCAAGCCT
>JAAVGC010000055.1 GCA_014800445.1 Bacteroidales bacterium
AGAGAAGTTAAACCCCGCCACGCCGATGGTACTGCGAAAGTGGGAGAGTAGGTAACCGCCCCCTATCAAGGAGAGTGTCCCCTGAAGATCAGAGATGATCCTCAGGGGACACTGCTTTTTTATACTTATGGTGGGATGGAGTTCTCTGAGCACTCGGAGATATCGGAGTTCTCGGAAGCATGACGGAGATGTGTCGGATATTTCTGAGGAATGTTGGACGACTTTATTTGAAATGTGGGGTGAGGGTTGAGGATGTCGGGGGGATGTTGTATATTAGCGGGAAAGGTGGGGTTGATATGAGAAGGTATGTCGTTTGGTTGTGGATGGGATTGTTGGTAGCGGTGTTACCGGTACTTGGGATCTCATGTGGCAACCGGGATGCGGGAAGCGGTAAGGGTGTGTCGGCGCACGGGGAGCTATATGCACTTGTGGATTCGATGCTGGCTGTAGTCGAGGATGAGTCAGAGCAGGTGGAGTGGCGTGCGGCAGACGGTGGGAGCGGTGTGAATGACGATACTGCTGACCGGGCGCGAAGGCTTCAAAATTTGCTTAAAAATAACGCTGACGGCAATGTGATGCTTTGGTTGAGGTATTTTACTACAGAGGGTGAAGAGGCGCGTCAGGGGCTGCGAAATGAGATTGAGGAGTGCCTGAAGGAGCTGCAGCCTGACGGGGTGTGGATGGGGCACCTGGGTTACGTTGGTGCGCTGCTTGCGATGGAGGCTGGTGACGAAGGGCGCGCGGCGGAGCTGGCGGGGGATGCGGTGCTTAGTCTGGGCGGTCATGTGCGTGTGTATGCTCCGGCTCTGAAGATGCTTGCCGATTTTGCATCGAAGGAGGGGGATAGTGCCAGCGCGAAGCGGCTTATGATGTTTTAGGGGAGATAATGGCGGATTCATCATGAGACGGATTAACGATATATTAATTGGGATTTGAATATGAGAAAAATGCTTTGCGTGCTATCGTTGCTTGCAATGACGGTATTAAATGTTCAGTCGAAAATGATTGAGATCGATCTTTGGCCCGACGGGGCGCCTAACACTAATGAACTTACCGGCCCGGAGGGAATGGCCGGTGTGTGCGTCAACAATGTGAGCCATCCGGTTCTGTATGTCTATCCGGCCGCAAAGCCCAATGGGACGGCTATAGTGATGTGCCCGGGTGGGGCGTATGCCGGTTTGGCTATGGCGCATGAGGGCACTGATATGGCCGACTGGCTGAACGCGCAGGGAGTGACGTTGGCTGTGCTGAAATACAGGATGCCTAACGGTCACGACAATGTGCCTTTGGCCGATGCAGAGCAGGCTATGCGCATCATGCGCTCGCGGGGTGGGGAATGGAGAGTGAATCCCAATTCAGTGGGTATTGCCGGTGCTTCGGCGGGAGGGCATCTCGCCACGACGCTCGCCACGCACTATTCGGATACTGATACGCGTCCTGACTTTCAGGTGCTATTTTATCCGGTTGTGACAACGGAGAAAGGTGTGACGCATCAGGGTTCGGTGGACAATCTGTGTGGCAAGACACCGACGGAGGAGCAACTGCGGAATTTCAGCAACGAGCTTCAGGTTACGCCTGATACGCCTAAGGCGTTCATTATGGTGTCGGCGGATGACGGTGCGGTGCCTGTGGCGAACAGTCTTCGTTATTTCGATGCTCTGACCCGCAACGGTGTGATCTCGGCACTGCACGTTTATCCGACCGGAGGGCACGGTTGGGGGTATTATGACAGCTTCCCTTATAAGGATCTATGGAAGGGTGAACTTGAGGAGTGGCTGCGACGTGAGGTGATCAAATAGTCGTTGACGTGCAAGTCGCGTGCTGATAATCAGGAGGACGCACGAACCGTGCGTCACTACTCCGGGGAAGGAATAGTCGACCTCTTCGAGGCCGAAATGGAAGGTGCATTGAGCCCCCCCACACCATCGCCTTCGGCTCGATGTGGGGCTTGGTATCATTAGCCGTCTTCGACGGTAGATGGGATGGAAGCAAGTTAAATAAACAGGATAAAGGAAGCGGGCCGGGTCCAATGGAGGAGCCGGCCCGCTGCGCATCGATTGATCAGATTTGATTATTTCTTTCCGTCGAGCACCTCCTGAAGGAGCACTGGCTCGTTGGTTGTGATGAAGTCGACATTCATGTCGATGAGTTTCTTCATGTCNTCGACTTTATCAACAGTCCAAACGTTGACTTTAAGACCGAGGTCGTGNGCCTGCTGCACCCACTCGGGGTTCTTGTAGATGACGTTGTAGTGGTAGTCGGCACCGTCGAGTCCNAGAGCTTTGAGNTTGCGGGGGGTGAGGTCACCNTCGAGGTAGTAGACGGGAACGTCGGGAGGGAGGAGCTTCTTGAACGCGATGCATGCGTTGATTGAGAANGCNATGATGTCGGTGCGATCAAGGAGGTGATAATATTTGAGTGCGTCGACGATCTTGGCTGCNGCCTCGTCCTCACGCTTGAGGTCGGGGAGTGATTTCATCTCAAGCACAAGACGTGTGTCGCCGGGNGTGGCGGCAACGGTAGCAAGGTACTTATCGAGNGAGGGGAGGTTCTCACCGTTGTCAAGTATNACGGCAGTTGCCTCGTTGAACTTTGCGGTCACCATGTTGACACCCTTGAAAGTCTGGTCGTGATTCACGACGAGACCGCCATCGGCGTTCATCCACACGTCCATCTCTGAACCATAGACTTTGACTGAGTCGGCTTTGTTCCATGATGCGATAGAGTTCTGTGCGGATCCGGGAGCACGCCAGTAGCCACGGTGTGCCACGATCTTGGGCTGAGCTACAGCTGAGAGGCCGATCAGAGCTGCGGCAAGAAATGCAGTAAGTTTCATGATTTATAAGTTTATTGGTTTGTNTTTTGANTTGACAANGGGAAGGTCGGGGTGGAAATTATGCGCCANGGATTGNCGCTGACAGAGTCGGCGGTGACAAGCATGATTTCTATGCCGGGGTGACGCGATGCCATGAGTAGCGATGCTTCAGAGCCGAGCACCATGCATGCGGTGGCGAGTCCGTCGGCCATTGCTGCATCGGGGGCAATTACTGTGGCGCTAAGAACGTCGGTTGCAACCGGTCGCCCGGTGAGGGGGCTTATGGTGTGTCCGTAGCGTCCTGTGGCGGCATTATCGCGGAAGTTGCGGTAATTGCCTGACGTGGCTATNCCGCANTCCGACAAGCTTATTGTCGTCAGCTGTTCATGGCNGGGAGAGTCCTCGACGGGNGCATCGACTTGCAGCAACCACTTTGTGCGGCGGGCATTTTCTCCCATAAGTGCAAGATCGCCTCCCACTTCGACCATGCAGTCGGTAACGCCGTTACGCCTGAGCATANCAGCGACTNCCTGTGCGGCGAATCCTTTGCCTATCGCGCCGAAGTTGAAGGATGTCGAGGGCGCTTTTTTTGTGANGTGTCCGTCGGGGAGAACGTCGCAATTAGATATTCCGACTGANGAAAGCGCCGAATCTATAGCTGCTTCATCAGGAACAGGGTGCTCGCCGGATGAGCCGAAACCCCATAGCTCGACAAGCGGACCGACGGTGGGATCAAACGCACCTCCGCTTATCCCGGAGACTTCCTTTGATGCTATTATCAGACGCCGCAGGATTTCACCCGCCACAATATCCTCCCCCCGGTTGAGTGCCGAAACGGAGCTTTGGGTATCGAATACCGAGATTTCACTCTCGATCGCGTTGAGCAGAACCGTAATTGAATCTGACAGGTCGACCGTTGACCGGTAGGTGATGTTGCAGGCTGTGCCACATGTGAGTGCATGATAGTCGCGCCAGCGGTCACCGCCGCACGCCGAAAGCGTCGCAACGGCGCAAAATGCCACGATAAACCTCAACACGACTTTCATACCACAAATTTAGATTATAAAATGATTAATCAAAAGTTGTGGCATGAAATTGTGCCGAAAAAATTGTGTTGCGAAAGTTTCAGTTTTCTGTGCGAAAGTGTCAGATTCAGTTTCCACCTCCTCCGCCTTCGCCGCCCGATGATGATGCGCCGCCCGACGAACCGCCTACAATGTCATCGTTGGTGATGCTCTTGGCTACTTTCTTAACCGATGTGTTCAGGCTGCCAAAGCGGTAACTGATGCCTAAACCAAAAGTGGTCATGTTGTAACGATAGCTGCGCGAGCGCGATGTCATGCCTTCGTTCCATGTGCGGGTGATGTAGCCGGGGTGACGGGTGTGAATGGGGTTTGACACGTAGATGCGCACGCTCAGGCGGTCTTCTTTGAGGAAAGAGCGGCGGAGATTGAGCCCCCAGTACAAATCGGACAGGCCGTAGGCATACATGCGTGAGTACATGCCGGGTGTGGATACCCAATAGTTGCCGTAGGCAGAGAGGTGCATGTTCCACGGGAGGCGCTGGGTGATGCTGCCGTAGATCATCTGTCCCCATCCCGATGCCTTGTCGCCACTTGATGGATTCTTCACATAACTGTAGTTGGCGCGTGCGTTGAACATCAGTGAAGTCTTGGCTGTAGGACGCCAGCTTATATATCCGCCGAGGCTGACGTTGCGGCGTCGGCCGGCGTTGGCGTAATTGGAGTAGGTGTGGTCACTCGTAGAATACTGCACGCTAATGATTTCGTTGTCGGCAAAGTCAAAACTGGAGTTGATGCTTGCCGAAATTTTCGCTCCCATGAGATTGTAGTTCAGTCCGAGCGAATTGACGCGCACGCTGGTGAGGTCGGGATTACCCTCGGATGTCTCGTTGGGGGAAGTGTTGACAGCCGGATTCAGGTAGTAGATGCCGGGACGCTGTATGCGAGAGCCGAAGGATAGTTTGAGCGTGTTGCGCTGATTGACGTTATACATCACCGAGGCGTTGGGGACCCAGTCGTTGAGGTTGGCGGAAAACGGCTCTTCAGATCCGTCGGGGAATTTTGCCGCCAGACGCGAATACTCATATCGCACACCGGCGCGTGCTCCGAACTTGCCGACATTCAGACGGTAGTCGGCAAATAGCGCTCCGATGTCGGTGAGGTGTTTGAAGTCGGTGTGGTCGGTATTGACGCCGACATACTCGCGCGTGGTGTTGCTGTGGTTGTCGCGGTGGATATATTTACCGCCTATGTCGAATGAGTTGGCTTTGTTGATGGGGCGCGTCCAGTCGAGCTGCACGGTGTGCTCCATGCCGCTCTCCCGGTTGTCGGCATTGATACCGGTGTAGGGTATAGGCATGTTCTCGCCGTCGGTGTACTCTGTCTCAGAAACTGAGGTATTGTGATTTCCCGACACACGGTAGGATAGGATTATGGTCTCACCCTCGCGGTCGGTGGATCGCTGATAATTGAAACTTCCGTTGAGGTCGCTCCAGCGTGTGGGATCTGTGCGGGCGATTGTGTTGTAGCTGTAGAGGCGGTTACCTGCGGCATCGTACATTGCGGTCGATGAATAAGTGTCGCTGTTGTTGGACATGAAGAATCCGCCGAACTCGAGAGTGATAAGATTGTATTTGTCGAGGTCAAGACTGCTCTCAAGTCCATAGTAGCCCATGACGCCTTTGGAACTTCCGGTATTTTCCGATGTTAGGCGGTTGCCGGTCTGTAGATAATTGGTCTCAGACTCGGAACGGTTTTTTGATGCGCGTCGTGTGGTGTATGAGCCGCCTCCGTAGAATGACAGGGAAAATTTATCGTACTGTGCTGACAGGAAGAGATTGGGGGTTGGGAAATTGTCGGTAGAGCTATAATTTAGCCCTATATTGCCCATCGCTCCCTTGGTTATGACATTTTTGACGGTGATGATGTTGAGAATCGCGGTCGTGCCTTCTGCATCCTCGCGTGCGCCGGGATCGGTGATAACCTCGATCTTCTGTATCATCGATGCAGGAAGTGCCTTGAATATCTCCTTGGCGTTGTTGCTGTAGGTGTTGTTGGGACGGCCGTTTTTGTAGATTTTGAAACTGGTTGATCCGTTGACCTTGATTGTTCCGTCGGGGTCGACGCTTACGAGAGGCACCTTGTTGAGCGTCTCGCTGAGCATGGATGTGGATGACTCCACATCGCTNGTCACNTCGTAGCTGATGCGGTCGATCTGAACCGACACAAGTGGCTTGGCTGCCTCGACCACCACTTCGCTGAGAAGGTTCTCGTCGGTCTGTGTTGTGATTGTGCCGAGATCCACGGCCGGAGTGGCTTCGGTCACTTCAAATTCTTTGATTGCGGGTGTCTTTCCGACCGATATGATCATCAGTCGGTAGTTTCCTGAATTTTTCAGCGTGGCAGAGAATGCACCTTCTGTATCGGTCACGCTCACGCTTACAGGTTTNACNGAATCGGCCTGTGAGAAAATACGCACTGTGGCGTAGATTTCCGGCTCGCCATCGGCATCGATAGCGTTACCTTTTACTGAATAATTTTGTGCTTCGGCGACAAAGACTGTAAATGCAGAGATCAACAGTAGAAAAGCTTTTGTGATGAAACGTGACATTCTGGTCAGTAAAAAATTGAAACGTTAGGAAATACAAACTTTAGATTCGCAAATATAATAGAAATCCCCAGAAAAACAGGAATTTTTCAGGGGGGGGGGTAAAAATATGTTAATTGCTCTTTTTTTGCGCTTTTTTGTAGTGGCAGTTGTTATTACAAGTGTTGTTTTATACATTAGTGGCGTAAATTAAGAACAAAAAAATAAGAATAATATGAAACACTCATTTGTTTTTCTGGCTGACGGGTTCGAAGAAATTGAAGCTGTCACGCCTGTGGATGTGATGCGTCGTGCCGGACTCGATGTGAAGACCGTTTCGATCAACGACTCACATGTGGTTACCGGTGCACATGGCGTGAAATATACTGCTGATATGCTNATGAGCGATGTTCCGGCGGCCGATATTCAGTGGCTTGTGCTTCCCGGCGGTATGCCCGGTGCCGAGAACCTCTACAACTGCAAGCCTCTCGCAGAGCTTCTGCGTCGTCATGCCGCCGATGGTGGCAAGATTGCCGCTATATGTGCTTCGCCNGGTGTGGTGCTTGGTCAGCTCGGACTGCTTGAGGGTAAGGAGGCNACCTGCTATCCCGGTTTCGAGGGGATGCTTGGCGAAAAGTGTTTCCATGTGCCTGTGCCCGTAGTGTCGGCTGAAAATGTGGTCACAGGCAACGGCCCTGCAGCCGCACTGCCGTTCTCGCTTGCTATTGTGGCCGCTACTCTTGGCGAGGGACCAGCTAAAGAGATCGCTTCGCAGATGCAGATGCCGAAATAAGAGCAGAGTAAAAATGCGTAACAGGGCTGACTCAATTGTGAAGTCGGCCCTGCATTTTATTTCTTGGCACCTTTTCCAAAAAGTTCGGAGTGTGATCCAAGTCGGATGAGGTCAATGTTGTCGGAATCGGGATCAAACCATATCAGGAGGAAATCACCCTGAATATGACATTCCATACATCCGGCATAGTCACTTAGAAGNGTGTGTGGCTTGTATTGTTCAGGTATCGGGATACCGTTTTCCAATAGCCTGAGTATCTGGAGCAGCGCTTCAACTTTGCGTGGATTGTTTCTGATGCGCTTAACGTCNTTTTTGTACTGGGTTGAAGGTTTNAGTTTTTTCATAATCCCATAGACCTGAACATTGCTTCGGCCGATGACGTGTCGATGGAGGGNGTGTCTCTGAGTTTACCGCTTCTTGCTTCCTCGATTGCCGCTTTNGTAATCTCATTCGGCTCATTATAAGCAACATCAAGTAGGATGCACTCAACAAAATTGTTGAGGCTGCGATGCTCACGTTTGGCCATCTCTTTCAGACGGTCAATCAGTTCCGGATTGAGCCGGAATAATGTGGCTCTTTTCTGTATGGAGGCTTCCATGATGATATCATTTTGCTTTCAAAGATATATCATATATATAACAAAAACAAACATTGGATGGATTATTCGCGGAAGTAGACGCGCTTGACACGGCGTGAGACGGAGGTGAGTATCTCGTAAGGGATGGTGCCGAGGGTGTCGGAGAGTTTTTCTACCGGCACTTCGGGACCAAAGATCTCTACGCGGTCACCGGGAATGCATCCGGGACAGTCGGTCACATCGATCATGCAGAGATCCATGCAGATGTTTCCGACGGTCGGACACATGATGCCGCGAACCATCATCGATGCCGCGCCGTTGCCGAAATGACGGTCAATGCCGTCGGCATAGCCTATGGGGAGCGTTGCTATGATAGAATCACGTGTCAATACTCCCTTTCTTCCATACCCTACTGTAGCGCCTGCCGGCCACCGCTTCACCGATATAACAGTGGTATACAGTGCTGACACGGGTGTCAGTCCGTCCTCGATTTCCTGTGGAAGCGTGGGGATGCCGTACAGTCCGATACCGAGGCGGCATGCGTCCATTTGTGCTTCAGGGAAACGGAGTATGCCGGCAGTGTTGAGTATGTGACGGCGGAAGGGGCGATCCGGTAAACCGGTGGCGAGTTTGTCGCACATTCGGCAGAATGTGGAAATCTGTTCATGTGTGTAGTCGTCCATCCCGATGCAGTCGGCAGTGGCAAGATGTGAAAATGCCGAGCGAACTTCAATGAGATCAGTTGGAATCTCGCGGAGGCGCGTCATGAGCGATGGGAGAGAATCTTCGGTGAAACCGAGGCGACGCATTCCGGTCTCGAGTTTTATGTGTACAACGGCTCTGCGGCGCGCTGTTGCGGCTGCGGCAGCAATCTCGTCGAGAAAGCGCAGATCGTAGACAACCGGCTCAAGATTCATCCGCAGCATTCCGTCCAGATCGTGCCCGCGGGGGTTCAGCACCATTATGCGGCATTTCACGCCGTGTTCGCGCAACTGCTGTCCCTCGTCGGCTACCGCTACTGCAACGGCCTCGACTCCCTGCTGTTCGAGAGTATGCGCTATCTCGGTCGCTCCGGCACCGTAGCCGTCGGCTTTAAGCATACATATCATTCCGGTGCCTGGATGCAGATGCGAGCGGAAATAATTGTAGTTTCTGACTATTGCATCGAGGTTGACTTCAAGCACGGTTTCGTGCTGACGTGCTTCAAGCTTTCCGAGCAGAAGTGTCATAGCTTCGGGGGTCAGTCCGGAGGAATTGATATAGATTGTTTCGTCGGAAAATTGCATATCACCTATAGCAGCGATAAGCGAAGAGAATGTATCGAAACGCTCTATGGTCATGCCGGTGGTGTCGGGAAGCGGGGTATCGCCGAGACCGGTGACGATAACGCGGCGCACACCATATTCTTGCAGCAGATCGAAAGTGGATGCTATATCACCGTAGCCACCTTCGTCGCAATTGAGTATAGTGGTCAGTGGCTGACCGGTGCGTGCGGTGCGTCGCACGAAATCAAGTGCNGGACGCAACGAGAGAGCATCACGCGTGAAGCGGTCAGCGATTACTTTGCAGTTGTTGACTCCCTCCAGCACCGTCAGGCGNTTNTTGATGTGNCGGAGNGAGGCGGCCATAGTNTCCCACGGCATTGAGTGAATGGANTCNCCTTTCAGCGCATAGAGAGCGGTAAGCACTGTGACAAGGTTTTTGATGTCGGCATCTGATGACAATGCTCCGGTTTTTACCGTGCGGCGATNGGAGCCAATCGAGATGTCGAGTGCGGTCAGNCTGTCGGTAAGTTCTACTGAATGGAGGACAACATCGGCGTTATTACCTTTGGACGACCATGTGACTCCGCGAAGTCGGGGATTTTTTATGNGGGCGATATTTTTGGCGATTAAAGAATCGTCGATGCTATAAACAATAGTCTTGGCTTTGCGGGCGAGCTTAAGTTTCTCCCATGTCTTTTCCTGTNGATCGGTAAATCCGCTGTCGTGCTCATCGGTTATGTTTGTGATGATGACGGTGTCGGGACGCAAGATCTTTTCAAGATGCGCCATGTCGCCTGTTTCCGATACTCCGGCCTCNAATATTCCGTAGGCGGCATTCTTGTCGGCACCTATGAGCGAGAGGGGCACGCCTATNTGTGAATTGAAGCTGCGCGNACTCCTGGCAGTGCCGTTGCCGAGCAACGCGGCAAGCCACTCTTTNACNATAGTCTTGCCACGCGAACCTGTCACTGCGACTATATGNCCGCCAAACAGNTCGCGGGCTTCTGCTCCAAGCTGTCGCAGATATTGTGTTGTGTCAGATGTATGAATAAACTTCGCGCCGGCGGCTTCCATCTTNTCCTCGCNATTGACGGTGCGGCTGACAATAAACTGCCTGACACCTTTTTCGAAAAGTTCGCCCACAAAATCATGCCCGTCGCCCGACGGAGTGACAAGCGCAATGAAAGTGGTTTCGGCAGGGCGTGTGAGTGCGCGACTGTCGGTGAGTATGATTGTAGATCCGGCAAGTATATTGTTCATTACTTCTCTTTTTTCAATAGTTGTATGGCCTTTGTGATGCGTGGTGAGAGTGCGGCAAGTGCTTCGGCCTGGCGGGTAGTTTCTTCTTCAAATTCGATAGCCTGTGCGTTGCGTTCTCCGAGTCTCCGGTGGCTGAGCCGGCGGGTTAGTGACAGACAGCGGCGGCACAGATCCTGTTCACCTGGGTTGAGATAGGTATCGGCAAACCGTTCGAAAACATAATCTGCACCAACGTCAGATGGGTGCACCATGTCGGCGGCATAGAAGCGGTAATCGCGCAATTCGTCGGTGAAAATCTCATAGGCGGGGAAATATTCGACGATTCCGGGGTGCATGGCTTTCAGTCGATGACACGCAAGGATTAGGGTTGATTTCGACAGGCGGTCGGCCACAAGTCCGTAAGCCTTATGCCTTACCGGGCTCACGGTGATGATGATCCTAAGCGACGGATTGCAGGATTTAAGTCGCGTTATGAGTGAGTTCCATTCAGCGAGGATTTCTTCCAATGATAAATCGGCAAGTGCAAACTCCCGGGCGGGAAGCTTGTGGCAGTTGCCCGCCACCTTCCCGGTGGCGAGATAGCGGAATGCCCGTGCCGACCCGAAGGTGACTATGAGCACGGCACATTCTTCCTGCAACATGGCTGCAGCAGCCGACTGCCGGGCGTTGGCAACGCCTATCACCGCATCGGGATCCGATGAAGAGAAAATGGAGTGATGGCTCATCAGGTGCCACACACCTCCCTGATCCTTCACAAGCTCGTCGGGACGGTAGGCATCACGGTCGAGGATGCGGGTGAGCGTGTCGGCTATGCTTGCGGGGTTAAACATCGTCCCCGTGGGGTTTATATCAATATCAAAGAGACGGTCGCGCAGGCGGCATCCCATTTCGGCAGCAAAGCATGATCCGACGGAAACGATCGGGTTGCCGTGGGATAGCAGAAATGCCGGACGGTCGATATTTACTTTCGTCACAAACTCCATGAAATCACTTTGGGCTTAATAGAAGTCAACTGATGTTATCTCAAACTCTGTGCGACGGTTGATCTGATCGGCCGCGTTGCGGTCATCGTCGTTATCAAGGCTCACAATGAATTCAGGAGTGAGCGACGTGCCTTCCTGAAACTGCGGNAACAGTCGTGCAAGNCGGGGCGTGACGGTCATCGGGCGCGCCTTGCCGTAGCCTTTTGATGAAAGTCGCCGCGAGTCAATGCCCGCTTCGTTTATAAGATAATCGGTCACAGCACGGGCGCGACGNTCTGAAAGGGGGAGATTGTAGCTGTCGCTCCCGATGCGGTCGGTGTGCGCGCTGAGCTCNACCGTGATTGTCGGGTTCTCGCGCATCACAGTGGCAAGGCTGTCGAGCGCGAGGCGCGATTCAGGGCGCAGGGTAGCCTTGTTGTAGTCGTAGAAGATGTTTTCGACAACCATCGGGCGGTTTACCGGAGCGAGGGTGAAAGCCACTTCATAGAGTGCATCCTCCGCAGTGGTGTCGGTTGTGAATTCCTGTCGGGCATTTAGAAAACCCTCGGCCGCGGCGAGCATGGCATACCTCACCCCGCGGTTGAGTGTGAAATCAAAAGAACCGTCATCGCGGGTGCGGATGCGCCGGTCGGTTCCGTCATCGCCGACGAGCCGCAGAACCGCGCCTGCCACAGCGTATTCCTCGGTGTCGGTTACATAGCCTGCGAGGGTTATGTGCAGTTCGGGGAGCTCAAACTCGTATATGTGGTCATAGCCGCGGGTGTCGCCGCGTCCCGAACTGAAAAAGCCGCTTTCGCCATCACCAAAAACGATGCTGAAGTCATCGGCGGGCGAGTTGAGGGGTGCAAGCATGTTGCTGACGGTCCAGTTTCCGGTATCGGTTTTCGAAGCCTTGAATATGTCGAGTCCGCCGAGTCCCGGGTGACCGTCGGAGGAGAAATAGAATGTGCTGTCGTCGCGCACGTAGGGGAATACCTCATCGGCCGGTGTGTTGACGCGGTCGCCGAGGTTCATCGGCTTGCCGCCTCGGTCAAGGTTGACGCGCCACAGATCGTAGCCACCGTAGCCGCCAGGCATATCGCTTGCAAAGTAGAGCCAGCGTCCATCGGGCGACACNGCCGGATGCGCGAAGTTGTATAGAGAATCGGTTTCCACGATTTCAAGCGGTTCTGGTTCGCTCCAGCGGGCATCGCTGCGGTGCGACACCCATATCTCGAGCCCGGTGTGCTCCGTGGCTTCCTGACGTGCGCGGGTGAAATACATCGTCTGCCCGTCGGGGCTGAATGACGGCGTNCCCTCGTCGTTGATGCTGTTGATGNTCCCNTCNGCCGGCTCGGGGCGAGTCCATTCNCCNCGNTCGTTGCGGTCGGCCATCCAGATGTCGCCGTTTTTCTGACCGGTGATTCCGCTTGCGGCTGTTCCGNCCGAATATCGGTTGGTCGAGGTGAAATATATTCTGTCGAAATCGTGCCCCGCGAAGGCAGGTGAATAGTCNCTGCGGTTCATGTTGAGAGTCTTTGCCCGGGTCACNCGGTAGCGGGTGGCTGTGCCGTCGGCGAGTGCGAGGCGGCATCCTGCCATGCCTGTAGCGGCTTCTTTCACGTTACCTCCGGCTTCGATGTAATCCTTATATGCTTTCAGTGCGTCGGCATGCTTCCCTTCCTGCTGCAATGACTTCGCCAGCATGAGGCGCAGGCCGGTATCGTCGGTGCGATAGCGCATGGCATTGNGGAGCATCTGCGAGGCACGCGCGGGCTGATTCAGCTTCATGTGGCATCGCGCTATCCTGACGGCAATGTCGGCTCGCTGTTGCCGCTGATTCCGTCCGGTGAGCTTATTGTAGANTTTGCGGTAGGATCGCTGAGCTTCGTAGTATTCGCCGCGCTCAAGCTGTGCGTCGGCTGTGGCTGTACTGGTGCTTCGGCATGAGGTCGAGGTTGCTGACAATGCTGCTGAGATGATTACTATGACAATATTTCTCCAGGTCATCATCAGTCGAGATATGACGACAGGATGGAGTCGGTCATTTCAGTGATAGTGTCATCAAGNTCTTCGAGCGCGGCACGGGAGTCGACNATCTTCTTGGGTTGAACGGTGGGTGCGCCCTTATAATTGCCTACGCGTCCGGCCGAATGGTAATGGCGCTGATAGTAGTTCTCGTTAAGTGCGCTTCTTATGACTCCGCTACTTGTGGAGGCGTGNATCATCTCTCCCTTGCCGATGTAGATGCCCACGTGCGATACACGGCCGTTTTTGCCTGAGGAGAAAAACACCAGATCGCCTGGCATGAGGGCGGAACGGTTGACCGGCTTGCAGAAGATTTGCTGCTCCCATGCCGTTCGGGGCATCTTGATTGACATGATGTCGCCGTAGATTGCCCACACAAGTCCCGAACAGTCAGTGCCTGCACGCGAGTTGCCTCCCGAGCGGTATTTTGTTCCGATCCACTTTTGGGCTTCGGTCACCACAGGCGACATGTCGTCGATGTCGCCGATAGTGGCGGATGAAGCCTTCTCGCCTCTTTTGGTTGTCGTGCTCTGCGCAGGGCGCGTCTGAGGACGATTTCTGTCGGAAGCATAGTAGATATCGTCGTTACGGTAGTTGCCGCGCGACACGGTGTGACGCCCCGACCCGCATGAGGTCATGACGACCCCGAGCAGCAACGCTATTGATACAGATATAATTGACAGATGTCGGAATGTCGGCATAATTACTATGGGAATAAGATTGGGCTTATTAACAACTCTGATGCAAAAATATAAAATATCTTTAGTTTTCGGAGCGTCGCTGCAGCCAAGATTAAAAATATCTTTACACCGGTCATCTTTAATTAAATTAATTTAATGCGCTTGACTTTTAGTAGATTTCGTAGTCTACTTATTGTAACTTTGCATTGGGACGAAGGAAGGAACTTTGACCAATCACAGACAAATCTAAAATTTGTAATCACACATTTAAACAACGTTCCAAAATTTATGAAGAAAAATGGAATGATACTTCTTGCCGCATGCGGAGTAGCAGTGGCAAGTTCTCTCACCACAGCGATGGTCATGCGCGCAGCCAGCAATGGTGAAAATGACCACATTTATTCGGTAAATCAGGATTCCGGCAACGGGGGACAATTCTATACAGTGGGTAGCGTGACGACTCCCGCAACTGACTTCACCTCGGCAGCCGAGAGCACTGTCAACGGTGTTGTGTCGATTAAAAGCTATGCCACACCCCACCAGCGTGGCGGAAACATGCAGGGGGGTGGCGATTTCGACCCGTTCTACGAGTTTTTCTTCGGTTCGCCGCGTCAGCAGCAGCCACGTCGACAGCAACAGCCCCAGCAGCCTCAGCAGATGGGACTCGGCTCGGGCGTGATCCTGAGCGCCGACGGCTACATCGTCACCAACAACCATGTGGTCGAAGGTGCCGAAATGCTTGAGGTGACACTCAACGACAATCGTTCGTTTAACGCGACGGTGATCGGCACTGACCCGTCGACCGACCTTGCTCTTGTCAAGATCGATGCCGACAGNCTCCANGTGATCCCCATCGGTGACTCGGAGAACCTGAAGGTGGGCGAATGGGTGCTTGCCGTGGGCAACCCGTTTGGCTTCACTTCGACCGTCACGACCGGTATAGTCAGTGCCAAGGGACGTAATATCTCTTCGATCACCCGCAGCGGAAGCACCGGTATCGAGTCGTACATTCAGACCGATGCCGCTGTGAATCCCGGTAACTCGGGCGGCGCGCTCGTGAATCTCGCCGGTGAGCTTGTGGGTATCAACACCGCCATCTACTCACAGACAGGCAATTTCGCAGGCTACTCGTTTGCTGTGCCCACATCGATCGTGAAGAAGGTGGTGACCGATATCAAGCAGTACGGCACGGTGCAGCGCGCATTCCTGGGAGTCCTGTTCTCGGANCTCACCCCGCAGCTCGCCAAGGANAAGAATATCACNGCAGTCAACAGTGGCCTTTATGTAGGCGAGGTTCAGGAGCGCAGTGCAGCTATGGAGGCTGGCTTGAAGGAGGGTGATGTGATCGTGGCTATCGACGGTCATCCCACCACATCCACCGGTCAGCTTCAGGAGGCAATGGCCAAGCTTCGCCCCGGCGACAAGGCTAAGGTGACCTTCTACCGTGACAACAAGATGCAGACAGTCACTGTGACCCTGCGCAACAATCAGGGCAACACCAGTGTTACTAAAGCAGGTAGTGTGACCGATCTGGGCTGTGCTTTCAAAGCACTCACTCCCGAAACCATGCGTCAGCTCGGCATCTCGTCGGGTGTGCAGGTAAGCGGTTTGCAGAACGGACGTTTCAAACGTGCCGGAATCAAGGACGGTTTCATCATTACCGACATCAACAACAGCCGTGTGTCGTCGGCCGACGACGTGGAGAAGATCTACGACGCCATCATGAAGAGCTCCGACGGCTATGACAAGGTGATGTTTATCACCGGACTCTATCCCACCGGCAAGAAGATGTACTACGCAGTCGACCTTGTCGACAACGATTAAGTACACCCGACTCGTTCTCCTCTCTCATCCCTTTAGTTCGATTCCCGGCCCATTGGGTCGGGGATCGTTTTTATTAAGTGGTACAGAAAGTAAAAACCACTTCTATAAAAAAAGAATCTCGGGCACAATCATGCACGAGATTCTTTTTTTGACTANATATCTATCTCAGTTCAGTCGTTCATGGCGGCCATGCGCAGGAGCTGACGGGCGCTCATGAGGGTGCAGTTGGGCCATGTGGACTGGTACTCGCCGGTGGGGGAGTAGAACCAGAGCGTGGGGATGTGGCCGTTGGTTGGATCCTGCGAGGCTACAATGGCATCGGTGAGTGTGCGTGCTTTTGCGAGTGCAAGCTTGTCGCCGGTCTTGTTGTAGAGTGCGGTCATGGCTGCAGCGGTGCTTGCGGCGCTATTGTCGACGCCCACTTCGTAGAAGTACTGCTCATGCACCGAGGGCACGTGCTCCATCTTGAAGCCGCTCTCATTGGGGAGTACATCCCAATGCACAAACTGATCTTCGACAAGCCTTATGAGATCGGTCGCATCGGCGATTTCTTTGTCGGTGACCACAGGTTTGCCAAGTAGATAGCAGGCATACTCCGTCGGAGGGCAGCTTGTGAGGTTCATGTAAGGTTTCTGATCCTTGTCCATGGGTTGATCCTCAAACTGGCCGGTGAGGTCAAAACGGGGGAGTGCTACCGAGTCCATCCACTGCTCGGCGGCGCGGATGTTGTCGGCGTAACGGTCGATGCCGTAATTCTCGCGCAGACGGGAGAAAAGCGACAGCAGGGTCGAGGGGGTGCTCTTCATGTTCACGATGCTCTCCCCGGTGTTGTAGTCGACCTTTATGGGCCATGATCCGTCGGAAGCCTGTGTGCGGCTGTAGGTGTCAGCTATGCCCACGGCGTGATTTAAATAGAGTGAGTCGCCTGTGATGTCGTAGAGATCGAGAAATGCATCGGCGGGGATCACGGCTTCCATAAACATGGTCTTGCCTTTGTTGTCGCGCACGACACCGTAGGTGTACTGGGCTGTGTCGGCGGGCGTGAGATTATAAGTTGGCGGGAAATAAGCGAGGGGTGCGTCGGCGGGGCGCGAGTTGTCAATGAGATACTGCGCTGCGTTGCGGGCTATTGTCAGAGCTTCCTCGCGTTCCTGAGGTATGTTTTCTGCCACCAGACACTCCAATGCGATGGTCGACCCGACGATTTTGCAGGCATAGACATTGTTCTCAAACGTCATGTCAGGCTCCTTGGCATTTAGCCAATGTTGCGTCGGCCCCCATTTGTGTATGTTGTAGATCGCCTTAAGTGCGGCCTCACGGTAGTCGCGGTCGGGAGCGGCTTCGTTGTTCACATAAGGAAAATCGCGCATGAAGTTGCGCTTGTAAGGCTCGCCCACGGTTGCGCCGGAGGCATCGAGCGGCTGCACGGTAAGTTCGGTTTCACCCACCGGTATGTCATTCCACACGCTTGCGAGTGACTGGAGCGGTGACGTGGCCGTAAACTCCCATTTTCCGCCGTCGGGCTGGGTGAGTGTAAAGCGGTAGTTTGAGGCGCCGGAAGTTTCAGGTATGTCGAATACTGGCGCGTAGATAAAACGCTTTGCCTGTACGTTCCAGAAGGGATTTCCATTNCCTCCGGGGCGGACGGCTACGGTGTACTCTTCGGCGGCCAGGCGGGTGAGACCATCGGGGCGGCNGCTGCTTCCCGCACACGACGCGAGAACCGATAGTGCGGCGGCCATGCCGGTGCAATAGGTGGTAATTTTAGGGATTCTCATGGATATAATTATGATGTCGCAATAAGTTCAAAAAAAGGTGGCAGGGTAGTGATATCGAAAAAAGAAAGGCGCACACCATAAAGAGGTGCACGCCTTTTTAAGATTTTATAAGTCAAGTGCGCTATTGGCACCGCGCGCAACTTAGTTGTTTTTCTTGCGGTTGCCGTAGCGGCTCATGAACTTGTCGACGCGACCGGCGGTGTCGACGAGCTTCTGCTTACCGGTGAAGAAGGGGTGTGAAGCGCTGGTGATTTCAAGCTTTACCAGAGGATAAGTCACGCCGTCAACTTCGATTGTCTCACGGGTAGCTACTGTGCTGCGGGTGATGAAGATTTCATCATTGGACATGTCCTTGAACACCACTTCGCGGTAGGAGGAGGGATGGATGTCTTTTTTCATCGTTATATCGTCTTGATTATTTTCTTGCAGTTGAGTATTTTACATCCGCTGGTAAGGCGGGGTTGTAGTAATGGCTTGCAAATTTACACATTTTATTTTGCTTGCCTACTCTTTTCTATCAGTTTTTTCAAGATTTTTTTCATACCTCCTTCTTAATGACCTCTGATTACTGGCGGAGCACGTCGATCACCTCCTTGTAGCGAGGTTCATCAGTGATGTTCTCCACAAGGTCGCGGTAGATCACTTTGCCGTCGCGGTCAATCACGACAACGGCACGGGCGAGAAGTCCGGCGAGAGGTCCGTCGACGATCTGAATNCCATAGTTCTTNACAAACTCGGGCGAGCGGAAGGCCGAAGCGGGAGTTACTTTGTCGAGTCCTTCGGCGGTGCAGAAGCGACCGGCTGCAAACGGCAGNTCCATCGAAACGCAGAGCACATCAGTGTCGGGCATCGAGGCGGCCTCCTTGTTGAAGCGTCGCACGCTGGCGGCACACACCTCCGTGTCAAGGCTCGGGAATATGTTGAGTACCACGCGGCGGCCTGCATAGTCAGAGTTCTTCACCTCTTTAAGGGTGGGAGTCACGAGCTTGAATTCNGGAGCTTTCTCTCCCACTGTGGGCAGACTGCCATAGGTGTGGCATTCTTGATCTTTGAAGTAGATTGTTTCCATAGTATTTATTTTCGTTTAAATNTTTTTGTCAGTGCGCGGCACTGCCGCATCTCTCACATAGATGTCACTTGGCCAGTGCCACCTTATGTATAACACTTGACTCAAGATCTTTGTTGTAACCGACTATGACATCTGAAACCAGTCCGGACGGATTGGCAAAGATGATCGAGGGNGTTTCGGTCACACCGAACTCACGCAGGGAGTTACGGCCGCCGGTGAGCAAGGTCTCTCCGGCCTGAATGCCATCGGGTAAAACCCCTGTTGCATCCTCGATGCGCGGCGAGAGGAAGATCCAGATAATATCGGCAGTGAACGGCATGGATGCCACACCCGATCTCACGGCTTTCACTGCCTCNGGAGTGGTGGCTACAGTCTCGTCAAGGAAAACGATTACCGTCGGTGCAGTGAATTTNTCNCCACGCGGATGCGTGTAGCGTCCGCCGGCAGCCGAAGGCAATGCGATATTCGGAACGGGTTGTCCCGGCAGGCTGGTCAGGCGGTAGTTCTTTTCGCGGAAACGCTCGAACACCTCAGGGTAGAGCGCCATAACCTCATCCTCGCTACGGGGAACACTGCGCGACATGATGCTGTCNGAAGGCTCGGCATAGCGCACAAGTATTGTCTGCTCGCTTATGTTGCCGGGGCTCATCTCCCTGATGATTTTGCGGGGCATCATGGTTGCGGGATCAAATACATAGGTTAGTTCTGCCACAACTTCGCCATTCATCTCGCGATCGGCACGCAACACTGCGGCTGGAACACCGTCGGTCATCACGTTCTCATTCCACTTGAAAGTATATGTCGGATCANTAACCACGCTATTGACTTCATCGGCGAGGAAGTAGGGAAGTACATCCATGAACTGGGTGCTCCGCTGTACGCCACCGTTACCGCTGATAAACGGGTCCGGATTATCATCGAAATGATATTCACGCAGACGCGAGTCGCGGAATCTGTAGAGATTACCGTCGAAGTACGACGTGAACCCCTCGCTTGTGCCCGAGGCCGCGGGAAGTTTCCATTCAACCAGATAGTCTACGGGAAGAAGTGTGTCGGGAGTAGCGCAACTCAGTGCCACAATATCATAATTGATCTGGTCGCGGTCATCGGCTGCCATCGGGAGCGATACCTCCACAGTGGCATGGATGTGCGCATCGGCGAGTCCGCGAAGTTTGGCGGGAATATCTTTAGGTTCCACGGCATGTGCCGGCAAAGCGGTCAGCACAAATAAACCGATCCACAACAATGCGACAAATGTCCCGACGCCAATCATGCGCCAGATGATCCTACGGTCGCTATCGACCTTATAATAATTGCGTGCGTACATAAAAAATCCCTCGAAGCGTGTGATGAATTATAGCGGGCGACAACCAAATATAAGTCTCCCTTTGTAGTTAGAACACACGAAGAGGGATTTAGGTTCAGCGCCGGCGTGTCACAATTGCGCGTGACTGAGTGATGACCACATCCACACCTACATCGTGAGGTTCAGTTTCTATGCCGTCGTCGATTAGCTGGAAGTCGTAGCCTACGCCCACGGTNACCGCTTTAGCTCCTGAAAGAAGGCGGTCATAGTAGCCTTTTCCGCGCCCAACGCGGTTACCTTGACGGTCAAACCCGACGGCAGGAACCACGATCAGCTCGATCTGCGATATGTCGCAGATTTCATCGCCTTGTGGCTCCTCGATGTGAAATGAGCCGAGTGCGAGCCGCGAGCGGTCGTAAGGTAGTATTTCCAGATTCAATCCGTTGACGCGCGGCAGGAAGAAGTGTTTGCGCGTGTGCCAGCGGTCGATAAATTCGAGNGTCGACAGTTCGTCGGGCAGTGANTGGTAGAGCAGAATGTTGTCGGCGAGCAGGAATGCGGCTGTGCGCTCGAGCTGGCGGAACACACTCTCGGCGGCATCTTTCCGTTCCTTCACGGTCAGTAGGCTTTTTTGAGCCTTCACGCGACGCCTTATTTCATCTTTTTTCATTGTTAATCAAGTATTAAATCAGTTAGACACCGGAGCGGCGGCTTCGCCCGACAGCAGGCTCTGAAGAGCCCGCTCCACGGTAGAGTCGATGCGGTTGAGCATCTCATAAGAAGCCGACACACCCAGTAGATCCCGGGCTATGTTAGCCTTCAGTTGATTAACAATGAGGTCACGTGAAATGTTGATATAGTACCATCGCGGAGCTATGCCGTTTTGCGCGGCGTAGTTCACAAACTGTCGNAGAAGCATGTCATCCGACGGCAGCAACTCTTCCAGCTCTGCCAGAGTCGAAGCCGACGAGAGCCGGTCGCGGTTGGTGTCGACGTAGTCAAATGTAAACCGTGGGAAGATGTTGTTGTTCACCACGTTGATGTAGTAGCTCGTCACTCCGGCGGTGTCCGAGGGGACAAATATGTCGGGCATGATGCCTCCGCCGCCATACACGGTGCGGCCGTGCATCGTGTGGAACACCTCGGTGGTGTCCTGGTGGATCGAGTCAGCGCTGAACGCCTCGCCGTGGCTGTAGCGTTCATAGAGGTCGTTGCGGTAGCGTGCCTGATTGGAGTAATCCTTCTGTATGCAGCGTCCCGAGGGGGTATAATAGCGTCCTATTGTCATCTGCAGAGCGCTGCTGTCGGGCAGCAGAGCCTGGCGTTGTACAAGCCCCTTGCCAAATGAGCGGCGCCCGATTATCAGGCCGCGGTCATTGTCCTGTATAGCCCCTGCGAACACCTCCGATGAGCTTGCCGAATACTCGTCGAGGAGCACCACGACTCCGGCATCGTGAAATGATCCTGTGGTGTCGCTCATGTATATGCGGTCATCCTTCCCATCGCGGGTGCGCATGAACGTGATCGGTGATCCGGCAGGCAGAAACTCGTTGGCCATGAACACTGCTATCTCCATGTAACCGCCCAGATTTCCGCGCAGGTCTATCACGTACGACTTTGCGCCTTCTGCCATGAGATCGCTTAGGGCATTGAGAAATTCGTCATATGTCGAGCGGCTGAACTGGCTGACCCTGATATATCCGGTATCGTCGTTGAGCATGTACGACGCGCTGATCGAGTTGAGGGGAACCTCTCCGCGTTCGAGATCAAACTCAAGCAGCCGTGCCGACGAGGCGCGGCGTATACCCACCTCCACATGTGTTCCGGTCTCACCACGCAGCATTCCGCTTATAGCCTCGAGAGCCATGTCGCGGCCCGCTACGGTCTCTCCATTCACGGTCACTATGCGGTCGCCGGGAGCCAGTCCCGCCTTTTGGGCCGGGCCGCCACTCACCACCTCGATGATCGAAGCCGTGTCGTTGCTCATGGTGATGGTGACACCCACACCGCTCAGTGTGCCGTCGAGTCCCTCGTTGAAAGCGGTGAGATTTTCTGCCGGTATATAAGCCGAATGTGGATCAAGACCCTCCATGAGATCAGGAAGCACCGATTCGAGAAGTGAATCCACATTCACCTCATCCACATAGTCGCTTTTCACCATGCGCAGGATTGTCGAGAGTTTTCTTTCGGTTTTCGACGCTCCNGCGCTGCTATGTATGAAATGCCCCAGCATGACTCCTGCCACAAGGGCTACTGCTACAATTAAAGGAACCCACAGGCGGGTTTCCGTAAATCTTTTACTCATTTTCAACAGCTTCCCGATCCGATGCGTTTTCAAGTTCGGTTATGTGTACCACTTCGACTCCCGCGCGGCGCAGTAGGTCGAGNCCGTCGGCGATTCTGTACTCTTCATTGTACACAACGCGTCTTATGCCTGACTGGATGATAAGTTTGGAGCATTCCATGCAAGGCGATGCCGTGACATAGAGCGTGGCACCCTGGCTCGAATTGTTGCTGCGGGCGACTTTGGTGATAGCGTTTGCTTCGGCATGAAGCACGCAGGGCTTTGTCACACCGTCATCGTCTTCGCACACATTCTCGAATCCGGCAGGCGTACCATTGAATCCGTCGGAAATTATCATTCCGTCTTTTACGAGTATCGCGCCGACCTTGCGTCGCTTGCAATAGGAGTTCTCGGCCCAGATGCGCGACATGCGCAGATAACGGCGGTCAAGTGCGAGCTGCTTCTCCATGTTCAGGTGGATGAATCGAAGTGGATGAATGATGGTACAAAGATAAAACAACTTTTGATATGAAGCGATTTCCTGTCAGGGAAAAGCGATGGTGACNGAGGCTGATTTCATCTGTGCCGACGGGATGGGCGGCAANAGTTTGGCCACAGTGACCCGGCACTTATCCACGGCGGGATAATCCTGCATTATTCCGCGTCCTATGCGCCATGCCACATGCTCGATAAGTTGTGACGGTTCNGCCATCTCGCGCCTGATCACATCCACGATTCCGGCGTAGCTCACCGTTCCGGCGAGATCATCCGATGCAAGCACGTCTTCATTCATCTCGGTCGTGGCGGTCACTGTCACCTCAAAATCATTGCCCACGACCCGCTCCTGAGGGAGAACGCCATGACGGGCAAACACTTTCAGACGGTCAACTTTTATCTCGACATTCATTTTGTGATAAGTTTAAAATACAAAGTTAAGTGTTTCTTGATTTTTTGAATTATTTTTGTTCTTTGAAGTGATTTAAACTGATGTATCAGTCGTAATTCTCTCCCGACAAAAATGACAACGACACAACTGAATATGAAATCAACATCACTGAACCGGTTTTTCAGGCTGATATTGTCCGCTCTCATTCTGCTGGCTGCTTCCTTTGACGTCAGTGCCGATGTTAGGGATCTTCCCACAAAGGAGGTCAACGGACGCCTCTACTATTATTATCAGGTCAAGCCCAAGGACACTTTTTTCTCGCTCACACGTTCGCTGGGNGTGTCGCGCAGTGATATTGAAAAGTACAACCCGGCTGCCGTCGACGGTCTTAAGGCTTATGCTACACTCTATTTCCCCGTTGATACTTTTTCAGGTGCCGATGNTCCCTCACCCTCTCCCGCTTTGAACACATCTGATGCCGTCACCGCTCAGCCTGAGACCGTAGCGCCTGCGCGAGAGAAAACCGATGCCCTGCCATCNACGTTGCAGACCGAGGGTTCTCTCTACAAGATACAGAAAGGACAGTCGCTCTACGGTATCGCCTACGCCAACAATATCAGTGTCGACGAGCTTATAGCTGCCAACCCGGGCATTGATCCCAAGTCCTACAAAGCCGGTACAGTTATTGTTATCCCTTCACACGAGACCGAGGAGATCGAGATCGAAGTAAAAGCCGGCGAACCCGACGATGATGAAGACATTGACGATTGCGATGATGGGAACGAAGAAGATAACGCCGACGATGCTGACAATGAGGACGATGAAACCGTTGNTGAGAGAGAAGTGATTTCCGCCGACACATTGCGTATNGCTGTCATGCTCCCCCTTGAGATAGAAAAGGCCGAGCCTTCGCGTGCCGGACGTCTCTATACGGAGTTCTACCGCGGTTTCCTGCTTGGAGCCGACAACTTGAGTCGTGCCGGACAGTCGGTTGAGATTACACTCTATGACACTTCTGATTCCATAGCTTTTGAGAGAGTACTTTCACGTCGCCCCGAAATGGAGAAATTCAACCTCTTTATCGGGCCGGAAACCTCATGGGGCATCAGAAGTCTTGCGGCAAAGGCGCAGTCCGACAGTGCGTGGATCATAAACCCGTTCGCTGTAAAGGACGCGCAGCAGACCACCGTTCCAAGACTTCTACAGGCAAATATCCCCCACAATGAGATGTACGACGGAGCGATTGACCGTTTCATGGAGCAGTTCAAGGATTGCGTGCCTGTTTTTGTCGGACGTGTCGACGGAACTGCCGATAAAGCACCGTTTACCGAGCAGCTTAAAGCCGCGCTTGAAAAGAACGGCAAGGATTATAAGGTCATAGCGTTTCATAGCGTTCTCACATCTGAGGAGCTTCAGGACCTGCGCACNGACACTACGACGGTGTTTATACCCATGTCGTCGTCCCGCAATGAGTTCTCCAAGTTCTCGCCTGCATTGCGCGACTTCCGCAACCAGTCGCTCTCGCAGGGAGGACAGGTGGCGATGTTCGGTTATCCTGAGTGGATCACCTTCCGTGGTGANTATGCTGATCAGCTTGGCGAACTCAANGCCACCATATATTCCCGTTTCTACAGCCCGACGGGTGACTATCTCGCCCGCCATGTCGCCACCGACTACGCGCGCTGGTTTGGCGAGGACATGACCGATGCCATTCCTAATCAGGCATTGCTTGGATTTGATGTGGCGATGTACACGATCAATTCGCTTCGTGAAAATGACGGTGCTCTGGTCGTTCCCGATCCCGATGGCGATGAGATTGTCTACGATGGATTGCAGAGCTCGTTCAGGCCGCAGCTCGAGCCCGGCGACAAAGGTTGGACCAACCATGCTCTTTACTTCATCACTTTTGGTGAAGGAGGTCGCACACAGCATGAGATTGTTACCGTTCCAAATAAAACAATTATCCCTGCCAGGAAGTGAAACATCTGTATGCTTTAATTCTTGCCGTACTCACGGCATGTTTGCCTGCGATGGCCGAGCATTATAAAGCCCACATTTCGGTGGGAGCCCACGGAGGTGCCACNATGTCGATGATGGCATTTTCGCCGGGAGTGAAGCAGTCATTCAATCCTGGAGTCACGATGGGAGCAGCGTTTACCTATGCTGAGGAGCGCCACGTAGGGCTTCGGGCGGAGCTGAATCTCACCCAGCGTGGATGGGCTGAAAACTATGAGGAACTGCCGTTTGAGTATTCGCGTAAGTTCACCTACCTGTCAGTCCCCTTGATGACTCACATCGTCTTTGGCGGACGCAAGATGAAGTTTATAGCCAATCTCGGTCCGGTTGTCTCCTATATGCTTGGCGAAAGCATCTCATCAAACTTTGACTATCACGATGTCGGCTCGGTTGAGGGATATCCGCGGACGCGCCACACTGATCAGCTGACGCTTGATGTTGCCAATAAATTTGACTATGGTATCACGGCGGGTTTAGGAGGTGAGTATAAATTAAACCGTCGCAACAGCATTCAGCTTGAAGTTCGTTATTATTTCGGCATTGGAAATGTGTTTCCATCAGCGCGCACCGACACCTTCCACGGTTCACGCTGCATGAACCTCTCCCTCACCCTCGGCTACATGTTCCGCCTGAAATAATCCTCCGATAACCAAATAAAAATCAGGGAGACGCAGTTCAACTGCGCCTCCCTGATGATTTTATGTATCTCAGAGTACTCTGAGTGCTCATTGTAATATTATAGAAATATAAAATTGCTCGCTTTAACAATCGATACCCCGATACCTTTTGCTACATTTCTCAAATTACCTTCATGCCAAATTCTGCAACACCTAATGCAAACGTGCCTATAGCTAATTTTTTGATTCTCCATAGTTTTCTTCAATTCTTAGGTACACTTAATCTGTTTTGGCTTGTAGGAGCTTTTTTACCCTCATATACCAATACACGAAAGCCATTACCGCTACTACTCCTCCTACATAACCAATTTTGTCTATGGAAATATAGGTGCATACATAGCCGCCCAACAATGTGCCACATCCTATCCCCAGGTTGAAGATGCCAGAGAAAATAGACATTGATATGGAGGTGGCATT
>JAAVGC010000056.1 GCA_014800445.1 Bacteroidales bacterium
AAAACGGTTGCCATACTGAAGAAACATGGCGTGAAGTGCATATATGCCCGCGCCATAGATCCATTACATCAGTCGATACTCGAAGGTCTTAATGTGCAACGCATACTCAAACCTGAGCAACGCGCCGCCAGTGATCTTGTGAGTGAACTCGGTCTCGGGAGCGAAGTCAAATCAATGCAAGTGGACAGAGAGAGTTATGTCATTCGGTTCAAAGCGCCACAATTTATCATTGGCACTCCATACGTCAAGCTCGCCGAGGATGGATTATCAGGTCTGAAGCTCATAGCGGCAACACGCCCTATACAAAAGACAAACCTTCTCGGACTGAAAGTAGAGGAAACTGAACAGATCGACATAACGGATGTAAACAGCACAATAAATGATGGCGATCAATTACTTTGTTTCGGACGTAAGAGCGATTTCCGTAATCTTTACAAACATATCGAAACAATTTGATGAAGTGNCATAAACTCATTAATAAATTTTTTGTTATTAAGTTAAAGATGCTTTTACAACGTTAAGAAATACACGGTCGCAACGACCACAGAACGAGGGTACTATTACTGATATGAAAAAGACATTGCAAAAACTTGCGCGTATACTGCTATGGTTTATAGCAGCAATCGTCATTTTCGTGATTATAGTAGTCACCGCCCTCTACATNCCTCCTGTTCAGGATTTCATATTCAAGAAAGTCACCACCACCCTCAATAAGGGAAACAGCGGCATGCACATCGAGTATGAGAAACTGAGCCTCGGTTTCCCAGCACGTCTGAGNGGTCGTGCAATTAAAGCATCACTTCCCGGTGACATGGATATCGAAGTCGGNAAAATCAATGGCGGAGTATCAATTATACCATTGATTTCAGGCAATATCGAGTCNGACGGGATAAATGTGGCAGATGTGAANTTCAGAATGGGCACTCCCGATTCAGCGCTCTACATGCACGCGATTGTCGACAAGCTGAATGTGGCCGATATAGATTACGGCCTGAAAAGCGGTGATGTCAGCATCGGTACCGGGCTGATCGACGGCGGTGACGTGACACTACTTATCGCTTCAAGCGATACTACTGCAACAGACACCGCAACGGCAAGCGCACCTCTTGACATTGTCGCCAAACGACTTGAGATAAAGAACCTAAAATATTTCATGCAGATGCCGTCTACCATAGACTCGCTGACAGCTACTGTCGGCGACATGGTACTTGAAAAAGGGCATGTAAGCTTAGGCGAAAGAAATATCGAGGCTCACTCTCTTGAAGTGACAGGAGTGGACGCTGCATACATATACACTCCCCTCCCATCAGACTCGACCGCTACCACCTCAGAAGACTCAACTGCCACTCCTGATTCATTGATGTGGACTGTGAAAGCCGACAAAATCGGACTCAGAGGTGATAAGGCCAGATATGCAGTGAACGGCGCATCGGCAACCGAAGGATTTGACATGAATTATATCGAAGTTAGCGATATAACCATTGATGTCGATTCTTTCTATAACCGCGGTGCTTCGATAAGTGTCCCCCTGAGAACACTTGCCGCCACGGAAAGGTGTGGTCTGAAACTTAATGCGAAGGGCTTATTTGAAATCGCCAATGATATCATGTCGGTCAAAGACATGACCATCAATACAAATGCATCAGAAATCGGCATTAATGCATCTATGGGTCTCACCGCACCTGGAAAAAGCGCAGCAGATTGCCCGATTACTGCCGACATAGAATCAAAGTTCGCACTCTCAGATTTCGGACTCGCCTTCCCAGCCGCCAATGAAATTTTGTCGCAGCTACCATCTGCTACGGAGCTGACCGCCGATATCCATGCTTCAGGCACGATGAATGATATAACAGTCGACGGTCTTTCAGTGGAACTCACAAGGTTGCTCCAAATCGAGGCAAGCGGCAATGCCGCAGGCTTTGACAAAGGGTTTGACTCAATGACCGGCGAATTGAGTCTTAACGGACGTCTCATCAATACGCGACTCATCAAGCCATCGGTTGTCGAGGCTAAACTGGGTAAGGGAATCGAACTTCACCCGCTGAGCGTTCGCGGTAACGTAAGAATGAACCGCGGAACTATCGCTTCAAATGTGAAAGTTGTCTCGGACAGTGGTGTGATAGCACTCGACGGTAACGTTAATATCGGCCCCGAAAAGTATGACGCCAATATCAGCTCAAGCCGTTTCCCTATTCAGGCTTTCATGCCTACATCGGGTCTCCGCGATCTATCAGTNTCGGTGAAGGCAAGCGGAGAGAAATTCAATCCTCTTGATAAAAATGCAGAAATGCATGGAGATTTTGAGCTTCGCTACCTGGAATACAACAAGGTAATTTACCGCAATATCAGCGGCAACGTGGCAATCTCGCACGGTGAAGCTACTCTCGCACTTAACTCTCCCGTACCGGGCGCCAACATCACTCTGGGTGCCAAAGGAAATGTNAGCGGTCCAAACTATNCCTGGAATTTCAGCGGATCGGTTAACGATCTTGATCTAAAGAAGCTCAACATGTCAGAGACTCCCATGGGGGGTAAATTTGACTTTAACGGTAAGGCCGACTTCAATCTCGACTCAATGCTGGTGAACGCACAACTGAATATTCCGAACCTTGATGTTGTAATGAATGACAATACATTCGGGACAAAAAATATCGGGATCATATTTGATGCAGAAGCAGACCAGACAACAGCCACACTTAACAATCAGGATCTCAAACTGACTCTCAGCAGTCCGCTCGGTCTCGATTCCCTGATGAACAGAATTTCAGCATCGGCAGCTATAGCCGATTCCTCAATAGTGAAACAGCGCATCGCACTTGACAGTCTCACCAAATGCCTGCCCCAGTTCACAAGCACACTTACTGTAGGCCCTAAAAATCTGATAACNGCTTTTCTCGGCAAACACGGCACAACACTGAAGTCACTGAACATGACGCTGTCCAATGATTCATCGCTTAACATGAACGGGCTTCTCATNGGCTATGTGACTCCCTCAACTATTGTGGACACATTGCAAATAGGCATGTGGCAAAGCGTGGATACGCTGAACTTCAATGCCAAACTCAACAATAGCCCGGAATCTCCGGGTGACTGGGCCAATGTGACGCTTAAAGGTATGATCGATCCCACATCAATGTGGGCAGAGTTCAGACAAAAGAATTTCAAAGAGCAGACGGGGTATCATTTCGGACTTAATATGGCGTGGCACGACAGTATCGTATCGGTTCACTTCACTCCTGAACATCCGACCATCGGCTACAAGCCCTGGACATTCAACAAAGACAACTTCATAAGTCTTGATTTCGCCAAAAAGAGCCTTAATGCCGACCTGTCGCTCTCGAATGACGTGAGTGCGGTGAGACTCTACACCAAAGCGGCAAGTGACTCTCTCGGCGAGAAAAAGACCATCAACCTCTCGGCAAAAGATATTCTACTTCAAGACTGGATAGCACTCAACCCATACGCACCTCCAATCAGGGGTAANGTCTCGGGTGATGTCTCGCTGTTTCACCGTGGTGACACGATCAACGGAGATGCGGATCTGAACCTCACTGATTTCTTCTACGGTAAAGGCCACGTGGGTGACTTCGCTCTGAATGCCAATATCGAGACTATGCCCCGCGGCTACATCAGAGCCCGCGGCGAGCTGGATGTGAACAAAGAGCCGGTAATCTTAGTCAACGGCCACATCAATGACACAATGGCCGCAGAACCCTTCATGCTTGACCTGCGTGTGGACAGCTTCCCACTTAGTGTCGCCAATCCATTCATGAATGATGCCGGACTGCAACTCTCGGGACAACTTGACGGAGACATGAAAGTTACCGGATCGCTGACCTCACCGGACTTCAATGGTTTTGTCGCATTTGACAATGCCAAAATCAAAGTGAATATGCTCGGTGCCGACTATACTCTTGGTAAAGACAGTATCGAAGTTGACAGCGGTCTGGTAGTGTTTGACAAATTCCCGATCATGGGAGCTAACGAGAACCCGCTCATAATTGACGGTACCGTGAACATGCACAACATGGCTAATCCGGAAGTAAATCTCTCAATGGATGCCACTAACATGCAGCTCGTGGGTACAAACCGTGCACGTGGAGGTGCAGAGGTGTTCGGCAAGGCATTTGTTGACTTCAAC
The DNA here is from genome assembly GCA_014800445.1 of Bacteroidales bacterium. Taxonomy (GTDB): domain Bacteria; phylum Bacteroidota; class Bacteroidia; order Bacteroidales; family Muribaculaceae; genus JAFLTL01. Next base: position 4,142 of record JAAVGC010000056.1, read on the forward strand.
GCCACAGCTAAAGGAAACATGCAGGTAATGCGTGTAAATGCCAACGTGAACGTACTGCGTAGCACCAATGTGACATACATCCTGACTGACGCCACCCAGACTCTATCGTCACGCAGCCAATCGGATATTGTGAAATTTGTGAACTTCGCCGATACCATTCAGGTTGAGCAGGCTGATTCTATAAAGCCAACAGGTATGCTTCTCGGNATCGACGCAAATCTACAGATACAACCCGGTGCAACACTGCAAGTGTATCTGTCGGCAGACGGAAAGAACCGTGCTTCCATCCANCCACAAGGTAATCTTGACTACACAATGGATCTGATGGGTGCCCAGCATGTGACCGGACGTCTNACAATAAATTCAGGTTATGCCCGCTATACTCCCCCACTAATGGGTGAAAAGCTGTTTAACTTCCANGAGGGNAGCTATGTTGCCTTCAACGGTGANATGATGAACCCGATACTGAATATCAAGGCTGTGGATAATGTAAAGGCCAATGTATCGCAGTCGGGGCAAGCATCACGCCTGATATACTTCAATGTAGGTCTCGCTGTCACCGGCACTCTTGAGCAGATGGACGTTAAATTTGATCTATCAACCAAAGATGATATCACTGTTGAAAACGAGCTTTCTTCCATGAGTCCCGAACAGCGAGCATCGGCAGCCATGAATCTGCTCATCACAAACATGTATACCGGCCCCGGAACTACCGCCACCTCCAACATAGGCGGAAACGCTCTCTACAGCTTCCTTGAGTCACAGCTCAACTCATGGGCCGCCAATAACATCAAGGGTGTAGATCTTAGTTTCGGTGTGAATCAATATGACTCGACTGTTGACGGATCGACATCGCAGACAACAAGCTACAGCTATCGCGTGTCGAAGTCGCTCTTCGATGACCGCTTCAAAATCATCGTTGGCGGCAACTACTCCACCGATGCGGACACCGATGAGAATTTCTCACAGAATCTTATCAACGATATCGCATTTGAGTATATCATAAACAAATCCGGCACAATGACGCTCAAGCTATTCAGGCATACCGGATATGAGAGCATACTTGAAGGAGAGGTGACGCAAACGGGCGTCGGCCTGACCTACAGGAAGCGCATGACGACGCTTGGACAAATGTTCTGGTTTATGCGCAAGCGTTACAAACGCGAGATCAAACGCCTTGAGGAGCAGCGTAAAGCACAAGCTGAGGAGGCACAACAAAAAGCTCAACTTGAAGAATCGAGTAAGGAATGAAAATCGCACAAAAGACACTGATAATATTCGGAACGCTGGCAGCAATGCTTACAGCGGGCTGCTCGACTACACGACGCATACCTGAAGGAGAAGTTCTCTACACCGGTGTGAAGGAGGTGAAGTATACTCCGAAAGAGAACGCCAAGAAAGGTGAACCTGTGCCCGACGGACTTGAAGATCAGGTGGCACAGACTGTGAATGTAGCCCCAAACAACTGTCTTGTCTCACCCTCGATCAGATACCCGTTTCCGCTCGGACTTTGGGTCTACAACAACTGGAACCCGGACGCAAAGGGGCTCAAGGGGTGGCTTTACAAAAAGCTGGTCAAAGAACCGGTGCTTGTGTCGGACGTGCGCCCTGAAGTGAGGGTGAAGATGATTGACGAGCTACTCGACAACAACGGATATTTCAGAGGTTCCGCCAACTACAAGTTGAATTACGCAAAAAATCCGAAGAAGGCAACAATCACCTACGAGATAGACCCCGGTGATTACTATCCTATAGACACAATCGAGTATCTGCCTGACAGCGTGAGGTTGTATGCCCTGATTGATTCTGTTGCCAAAACAGATCCATATCTACAGCCCGGAACCCGGTACAGCACTGACTCACTCTCGGTGACACGTAACCGCATAGTTAACGCCGTGCGTGACAGAGGTTACTATTTTTTCCGTCCGGAATTTCTTGAATACCTTGCCGACAGCATGCAAAATAGGGGTAAAATCGCCATGCGACTGTCGATCGCCAAGAATATCCCGTCATTTGTGCTCGACCAATACCGCACCGGTAACATCACGGTAATCGCTAACCGAAACAAAGGTTACGGCAATCCAGATACCGTAAAGCTCAGAAAAGCAACTCTGATACAGATGATGCCGTCGAGACTTCGCAGAGCTGTTATCGACGAGTGTCTTGCCATGCGCAAGGGCTCGATCTTCACGGTGAGGAGCATGAACCGCACGCAGAATTATTTTTCAAGACTCGGAATATTCAATCAGATTGACATAACGGTTCAACGCGACACTATCTCGCAGGACTCTGTGCCTAAACTTGACGTGCTGGTAAATCTGACATTTGACGCGCCTATCGAGGCTTCGCTTGAAGTGAACGCATCATCGAAATCCAACAGCTATATCGGGCCGGGAATTATCGCGGGTATAACCAACCGCAACATATTCGGCGGCGGTGAACAACTGTCGGTAAACGTGAACGGCACATACGAGTGGCAGACGGGTCATGACGGCGCGGCCAACAACTCGATCTTCAACTCATATGAACTCGGAATCAATGCGTCGCTTGCTTTCCCGCGGCTTCTTGCCCCCAAATTCATACCGCGCAGCCGACGCAACCAACTGAACTGGACGCGTATTTCGATCGGTGCTGACGCACTTAACCGTCCACACTACTTCAAACTGGCTCGTTTCAATGCAGGTTTCAGCTATGACTGGCAAGCTTCACGCTATGTGACGAACAGTCTAACTCTCTTCAAACTGACCTATACGAAGCTGATGCACACAACAGAAGTTTTTGACTCGATATGCACACAAAATCCAGCTATCGCATTGAGTTTCAAGAGCCAATTTATCCCGCAGATTGCCTACACCTTCATGTATGACCGCGCCATAGACCGCAATCAAACAATTAATTACTACCTGACAGTGCAGGAGGCCGGCAATATATTCTCAGGTGTTTGGAGCTTACTGGGCTGGAAAGGAAACGGTGAGAAAAAACTATTTGGAACTCCGTTCTCTCAGTTTGTAAAGGCCACATCGCAAGTTGTGTACAGCCATCGCGTACGTAAAAACGACTGGCTTGTGGGACGCTTTCTCATAGGTGCCGCCCATGCCTACGGAAACTCGTCGCAAGTGCCTTATTCAGAGCAGTTCTATATAGGCGGTGCCAACTCGATACGTGCCTTTACAGTGAGATCAATCGGNCCCGGCAGTTATCGNGCCCCAAGCGGTCTTGTCAACGGCTACTTCGACCAAACGGGTACTTTCAAACTTGAAGCCAATCTGGAATACCGCTTCCCTATCGTCGGNATCCTGCATGGTGCCTTCTTCGTTGACTCCGGTAACATCTGGTTGCTTAAAAATGATCCAGACCGTCCGGGTGGCCAGCTCAAAGCCAAGACCTTCCTGAAAGATATAGCACTTGGTACAGGTGCCGGCCTGAGAGTTGACATCTCGATGTTTGTGATCCGTGGCGATCTCGGCATAGCTCTGCATGCTCCCTACGAGACNGGCAAACGCGGTTATTTCAACATGCCGTCGTTCGGGAAGTCGCTCGCATTCCATCTCGCGATCGGTTACCCGTTCTAAAAAGCTGCGTGAAATTCATAAATGTTAAAACGGAAAGTGTCATTTAACACATGGATTAACTGATTTTTTGTCTTACCTTTGAGGAACGAATATTTCAATCTCGATCCATGAACAAAGGTATTTCGATAATCATTTCAGGTCTCGCTCTCATGGCGGGGATGACAGCGCATGGTCAGAACCAAGGGGTTATCGTGGAAACACGAGCCTATACATGGGCAGATGACACTATTTCGCAAGGTGAATACAAAGCCTTCGCCCCAAGCGACACAAGAATCGTATCGACCTACAAGGCTCAGCCGGGTTACTACATGCCTGTGTCGGCTGAATGGAATCTCAAGAACGATATATCGGGATATCCGAAATTAGAAGGTGGAAACCGACTCCACCGAGCTATCTACAACATGGGACTCGACGAGATGATCAACGCCGTCGAACCAGACACGACACTCAGAACAGGCAAGGAGTGGAGCGGCGTGTGGACACGTGACGTGAGCTACTCCATCATCCTATCGATGGCACAGCTTCAGCCGGAAGCCGCCCGCATCTCACTTCTGAAAAAGATCACTCCTGACGGACGCATCATACAGGACACCGGGTCGGGTGGCGCATGGCCCGTGAGCACCGACCGCATGATATGGGTCGTGGCCGCATGGGAACTCTACAAAGCCACCGGCGACAAGAGNTGGATTGAACAGATTTTCCCAGTTGTGGAAAAATCGCTTGCCAACGACGCAAAAACTACTCTCGGCCCTGACGGTCTGATNATGGGTGAAACGTCGTTTATCGACTGGCGCGAACAGAGCTATCCGCTCTGGATGCAAACGGCCGACATTTACCGCAGCGAGGCTCTCGGCACTTCGGTGGTACACGTGGCNGCCCTGAATGCCGCATCGGAAATGGCAATGCTATTAGGAAAGAAGGATCTGTCAAAGCAGTATGCCGAACAAGCNGAAACGCTGGCNGATAATATCAACAAGGTGCTGTGGATGCCGGAGAAGGGGTATTACGCCATGTATACCTACGGTCGCGAGAATCCTATCATCAATCCGCGAGCAGAGACTCTCGGTCTTGCANTGTCGATACTTTTTGACNTGGCAAGCCCGCAACAAGCTGTAACAATAACGGAGAACAACCCGACCACTCCATACGGCGTGGCTATATTCTACCCGCAGATAAAGGATCAGCCGCCATATCACAATAATGCCCTGTGGCCTTTCGTAGCATCATACTGGGCTCTCGCAAATGCCAAAGCGGGCAATGAGCAGGGACTTCTCGAGGCAATAGGAAGTGTGTATCGCCCGGCAGCTCTCTTCGCCACCAACAAGGAGAATTTCGTGCTCGACAACGGCGACATAGCTACCGAGCTCAATTCGTCGAACATGCTTTGGTCACTCTCGGGTAATCTTGCTATCACAAACAGAATACTTTTCGGTATCACTCCTGAAAAGGACGGCATATTATTCCGCCCGGTAATCCCTGAGGCTCTCGAGGCTGAGCGCTCACTAAACGGATATCCGTACCGCGGAAAGACCATCGACATAAACATAAGTGGTTGGGGTGACTCAATAGCCTCATTCACTTTGAACGGCAAGCCACACACACCATATATAGCCGCCAAGGATCTAAAAGTCAATAATGTGATCGAGATAAAGATGGCCAACAAGCCGTTCAAGAATATGGCAGTGAATCACAAGGGGAACGAGAAAGCTCCTATCACTCCTATCGCATGGCTTGAGGATGGTTGCAAGACTCTGGCATGGAACCCGATCGAGTACAGCGACCACTACATAGTTATAAAAGATGGCAAACGCATAGCCGAGACACGCGAAACGACATTTGACACGGCAANTCCGGGNGAATATCAGGTGATCACAGTTGCAGGNAACGGCACTGAGTCATTTGCATCGGAACCCANAAGCAACCGCACTATAACNAAGATACANCCNGCAAACGAGACAACACGCCTTGCATCGGCCGAGGTGTCGTACCAACCCAAAGAGGCTATCAAGGGATATCACGGTAACGGATTTGTCGAGACAGACCACAAGTCGGAACCGGTGAGCGTGGCTTACACTGCCGACAACGACGGTGAATATGTGATCGCACTGCGCTATGCCAACGGCAACGGCCCAGTGAATACAGAGAACAAATGTGCAATCAGATCAGTCATGGTCGATGGGAAGAAAGTGGGTACGGTGGTTATGCCTCACCGNGGAAGCGGNAACTGGAACGACTGGGGGATGACAAACCGCGTGAAAGTGAATCTGACAAAGGGTCNGCACAAGATTGAAGTGAAGATGCAGCCNGAAGATGAGAACATGAACATAAAGACCAATCACGCTCTCATCGATGAAATNCAGATAGGTTNTATCTTGTAACTGCCTGAGNTTAAACAGGACGCACGAACCGTGCGTCCCTACTCTCTGTGAAAAGGACATTTATGACACNCTTTCCNACAATGTGGTATCAACAATGGCATCGCANAACGAAACAGGCACTAAAGGAGAAGACATGGCCGTGAACTACCTTGTGGCTCACGGCTATGACATAGTTGAACGAAACTGGCGTCTGAATCATCTNGAGCTTGACATAGTTGCCCGGAAAGGTAGGAGAATCGTGTTTGTGGAGGTGAAGACACGCACTTCCACATTTGTCGATCCAATCGAGGCAATCACCCCTAAGAAAATGAGAAATATGGTCAACTCCGCCAACGGCTATATGCAACAGTACAGCCTGAACTTCGAGGCTCAGTTTGATCTGATTCTGATTACTCCAGACGNGGAAGGGGGCGCGCATCTGGAACATATCGCAGATGCCTTTTATCCACCAATGAAAACTTATTGCTGATGGCAATGAAAAGTGTAAAACCGAAAAANGCTCTCGGGCAGCACTTCCTGACCGATGAAAGCATAGCGGAACGCATAGCCGCAACTCTTGACGACTGCCCGGAACTGCCGGTAGTGGAAGTGGGACCCGGTATGGGTGTGTTAACCAAATGGCTGCTCGCCAAAGGACATGACCTTACGGTGGCCGAAGTAGACACGGAAAGTATCGCATGGCTGAAGTCACACATGAANAATCTTGCACCAGAGCGTATACTTGAGCAGGATTTTCTGAAACTTGACCTAAAAGAGCTTTTCGGAGGAAAAGATCTGGCTGTGACAGGTAATTACCCTTACAATATCTCATCGCAGATCTTTTTCCATGTGCTCGACTACAAAGACATAGTGAAAGAGTGCAGCGGTATGCTGCAAAAAGAAGTTGCCGAACGCCTGGCAGCCCCGGCGGGCACCAAAGCCCGCGGCATATTGAGCGTGCTGCTTCAGGCATGGTATGACGTGGAATATCTTTTCACTGTGGATGAAACGGTGTTCAATCCCATGCCTAAAGTAAAATCGGGCGTGATAAAGATGAAGCGCAACAGCGTGACAGATCTCGGCTGCGACGAACAGGGATTTAAAAATGTGGTCAAAACTACCTTCGCCCAACGCCGAAAGACTCTGCGCAACTCGGTGAAACCTCTACTCAGACCAGGACAGACGCTTGGCGAAGAGTGGGATGAACTGCTGTCGAAACGCCCTGAGCAACTTAGCGTGGAGGAGTTTATCGCCCTCACCCGCGCATTGAGCTGAATGAAAAAGAAACAAAGGGGGATGGTATAAAACAGGAAACATGAAAGAGTTTTCAGACGAATACCTAAAACAGTTGCGTGAGATAATCGCTTCACACAACGACGATGAAGCACGCAAGGTGCTTGAAGACATGCACCCTGCCGATATCGCCGAGCTCTACGGCGAGCTTGATCTTGAGGAAGCGGAGTATCTCATCAATCTACTTGACGGTGAAATCGCTGCCGATGTGCTGATGGAACTCGAGGAGGAGGACCGAAAGCGTCTTCTATCGGACATGGATGCGGAAGATATCGCCCGTCATTTCATCGAACACCTTGACTCGGATGAAGCTGTAGACCTTATACAGGAACTCGACGAGGAGGACCGCGACGAGGTGCTGACTCACCTTGACGATGTGGAGCAAGCGGGCGACATCATCGATCTTCTGAAATACGATGAAGACACGGCGGGTGGCCTGATGGGTACTGAGATGGTCGTCGTCAACGAGAACTGGAGCATGCCGGAGTGCATCAAGCAAATGAGGATGCAAGCCGAGGATATGGACGAGATCTACTACGTGTATGTGGTTGACAACGAGGACAGACTCAAAGGTATTCTTCCGCTCAAAACTCTTATCACTCATCCATCGGTATCGAAGATCAAGCACGTGATGGATGAGGATCCGGTTGCAGTTAAGGCCGACATGCCAATTGACGAGGTTGCTCTGGACTTTGAGAAATATGACCTCGTGGCAATGCCTGTCATTGACTCCATAGGCCGGTTGGTGGGGCGCATCACTGTGGATGACGTGATGGATCAGGTGCGTGAATCGCAAGAGCGAGACTATCAGCTTGCGAGCGGTCTGTCGAGCGACGTAAGCGCCGACGACTCCATCCTTTCGCAGACCAAGGCACGCATTCCATGGCTTCTTATCGGTGTATGCTCCGGCATAGCGGCTTCAATGATTCTCGGTGTGTTTGAAAGTCAAATTGCAGCCGTGACAGCTCTCGCACTATTTATCCCTATCATTGGCGGTACGGGTGGTAATGTGGGTGTTCAGGCCTCGGCAATCGTGGTTCAGTCACTCGCCAACGGCTCGCTCGATGTCAAGGAATTTTCCAAACAACTCTGCAAGGAATTACTCGTCGGACTACTAAACGCCACAGTAATCTCAGGAGTCATGCTCGTCTATAATCTGATAATGCTTCCAGGCCAACTGAGTGTGACGCTATCGGTGGCATGCTCGCTGTTTATAGTCGTGATGTTTGCCACCATACTCGGCACAGTGGTGCCTCTGACGCTTGAGAAATTGAAAATCAATCCTGCTCTCGCAACAGGGCCTTTCATACAGATCTCCAACGATATCGTAGGACTCGTGATCTACGTGATGATCGCAAAAATGTTTCTGCAAATGTTCGGGCAATGAGTGATTTCAAAGTACATTACTTAGGAGTGGGATCGGCNACNCCGTCNNTGCGNCANCANCCNTCGTGNCAAGTGATCGACTTCCGCGGCCGTCTGTACATGATAGACTGCGGCGAGGGTGCTCAACTGAGTATGCGGCGGCTGGGACTCAAGTTCTCGCGTCTCGAGCATATATTCATATCGCACCTACACGGTGATCATTTTTTCGGNCTTCCGGGACTACTGTCGACNCTTGCCCTGCACGACAAAGGTGGAAAAGTCACGGTGCATCTGCCAGAACAGGGGGTGAAATGGCTGAAGGAAACNATGGATATGTTCTGCCGCGAACGTCCTTACGANCTTGAAATAAAAGCTATCCCTGCCGAGGGTGGAGTATTGCTTGAAGAAAAAGCTCTTACCGTCGAGGCTTTTCCACTTCAGCACCGGGTGGCATGCACCGGATTCATATTCAGAGAGGCACAAAAGCCGAGGCATCTGCGCGGCGACATGATAAAGTGGCTCCAGATACCGATATCGAAACTGAAAGCGATAAAAGATGGAGCTGACTACACAACTCCAGACGGCAAAGTCTACAGCAATGAAAAACTGACTACTGCCGCCGATCCTGCCTCGAGCTATGCCTATTGCTCAGACACCATCTATATGCCGGAACTGTACAAACGGTTGCAAGGAATAGATGTGGTTTACCACGAGGCGACATATCTCGACACTGAAAGAGAGAAAGCTAAAGCCCGCTTTCACTCCACAGCTGCCGAAGCAACCCGAGTTGCTGCCGCCGCGGGAGCCAAACGACTGGTTATGGGGCATTATTCGAAAGCTTATCCGGGGCTGTCGGGTCACATAGAGGAAGCTGAGAAAGAGGCACTGAAACTTGGTGCGGAACTGATGGAGATAATTGCCGCTGACGAGGGTATGACTATCAACCTATGAAAAAAGGATTTATCATATTATGGGTGTTCGCGCTACAGGCTGTTTTAACTGCCTATGGTGCGAAACCAATCACATTTCCGGGACGGGAGGCTGCAAGTGTGGGCATCTACATCGAGAATCTTGAAACGGGTGATGTGGTTGCCGATCACAACAGTGCAGTGGCTCTGACTCCGGCAAGCATACTGAAAAGCCTAACAGCTGCGACTTCATTACTGACACTTGGCAAGGATTTCCAATACCGCACGGATTTCATACTGCTGGGAACAGATCCTCAGAGCGGAGCCGCCGACATGATAATCATAGGTGGCGGTGACCCGACAATGGGAGGACGTGATTTCGAAGCTTCGGGNACAATCCCCGATATAATAGCNAACCGACTCACCGAACTGGGTATCGACCGGATACAGGGGGAAGTGAAAATAGACGGCTCAGTGCTTCCGGAAGGGGGCGGGGTCGTTCCCGGCTGGGAGGTGGAGGACATCACCGAGAGCTATGGCGCAGGGCTTTTCCCGATAAACTGGATGGACAATTATTTTGCCAGCGACTATATCATAGCCAGTCCGGGAGATTTCTTTGTGGATGAGGTGATCGCCGCCTGCGGCCGCAAGAGTATAGGTGTGGAAGAAACATACGAGAGTGAGACAAGNCCGTTTGCCGAACCAGACACCACTTTGCAGGCCNGCGCAGAGATGGAGCCAGACACNCTGCTGATTTACAGCCATCAGTCGGAACCGCTTGAAAAGATAATGAAGGTGATGATGGAAAAGAGCGTGAACCTGATTGCCGAAGGATGCCTGAGAGCAACCGCCCCGCACGCTCCCGCCGATACCGCTCTCGCCCGAGAGAAGGCTATGTGGAAAGCGCGCGGCGTGAATCTCGACCGCAGCCGCATACTTGACGGCAGCGGGCTGGCACGCGGAAACGCAATATCANCCAAACAGATCGCCAACGTGCTAAAATACATGGCAGGAAGCAATGAGGGGGAAACATACACGTCACTATTTCCGAAAGCCGGTAAGGATGGCACTGTAAAGCGGTTTCTCGCCGGGAGCCGACTTGCCGGGCGACTTGCGGTGAAGAGCGGGAGCATGGGGGGNGTGCAGTGCTACGCGGGGTATCTGCTCGATAACGAGGGGAAAGCAACCCACACTGTTGTGGTGATGGTCAACAATTTCTTTTGCCCACGCACTCAACTACGCAAAGCTATAGAACGTTATTTAATTGAAACATTACCATAAGCAAAAATGAATACTGACATCGACAAACTCATATCACTGACCTACGAAATCGAAGGTCTGCTCCTGCTCCTGCGTGACCGCGGACAGGAATCAATGGCTCCGCACATACGCAATCTGCTCGCCGATAAGGGTAAGAATCTTGCTGAAATGCTCAACGCGGTTGAGAGCAAGCCTGCTCCCGCAACTACACCAGAGCATAAAAAAGAGGAGACAGCCCCACTGCCTCCTATCCCGCCGACAGTGCCAAAACCGGAGCCTGCTCCTGTGACCGAGGTAGAGGTGAAAGAGCCGGTAAAAGAAGAACCAATGGTTTCCGAAACTATCACGGAGGTGAAAACGGAGATTGCAGAAACTGCACCGGAAATGCCCGAACCTGAGCTGAAGCATGAGGAGAAGGAGGAGGAGAATATCCCACCAAGTCAGACAGAACTTGACGAGGCTCAGGCCGAGGAGGATGAAGCTGACAGTGCCGCAGCCGAGGAAGCGATTGCTCAAGAGAAACATCGTCCCGAAATACACGCAAGCGAGGAGGCAGGTGCCAAGATGCTTAAGCTGTTTACGCTCAATGACCGCTTCAGATTCCGTCGTGAGCTCTTCGGTGGCAGCGACACCGCCATGAAAGCTATTCTCGCCGTAATCGCCACCATGCCTACGCTCGATGATGCCAAACGCTACCTGACAGAAGATCAAGGGATGGATCCCGAGAGCGAGGAGGTGAGCTATTTCTTCGAGATAATCGCGCCCTACTACAAGTGACCCGATGGCCGGAAAACTATATGTTGTGCCTACCCCTGTGGGTAATCTCGGGGATATGTCGCCCCGAGCTATAGAGGTGCTTAAGCAGAGTGATCTTATACTTGCCGAAGACACGCGCACAAGCGGAACACTGATGAAGAACTTTGGTATCACTACTCCGATGGCCAGTCACCATAAGTTCAACGAACATGCTACCGTGGGACGCATTGCCGAACGCCTTAAAGGGGGCGAGACCATCGCACTGGTATCGGACGCAGGGACACCGGCTATTTCTGATCCGGGATTCATGCTCGTGAGAGAGTGNGCCGCCGCCGGCATCGATGTGGAGACCCTTCCGGGACCTACGGCGTTTGTGCCGGCACTCGTCAACTCTGGGTTACCTTGTGACCGCTTTCTTTTTGAGGGATTCCTTCCTGTGAAAAAGGGACGGAGCACACGGCTTGGCGAACTTGCAGCATCTCCCACGACCTTCATCGTATACGAGTCGCCATTGCGGCTGGCACGTACTCTTGCAGAACTCAGTGATGCCTGCGGTGCCGACCGCCCAGCATCGGTGAGCCGCGAGATTTCCAAGCTGCACGACACCACGGTAAGGGGTACGCTTGGAACACTTGCCAGCTACTTTGAAGAGAACCAAGCACGTGGAGAGATTGTTATCGTTGTAGGGGGATGTTCATCAGTATCCAAAAAGGAGAAGCGTGTGCATACCAACAAGTACCGTAAGGACACCGATGATACCAGTAAGGTAAGCGATGTCAGTTAACACATGAAATAAGTTCATTACAATCTCTCAAACAACTCCAAGACTATGAATATAAAGAAAATAAGCGCACTCATAGCAGTAGTGACAGCCATAGCCGGCAGCTTGTGCAGTTGCGGCACAAAGACAGGAGATGGCACCGCGACAGCCGACACGGCCACAATCGCCTTGCGCGACTCACTGGTGACAGCTCTTGCTAATCAGGATTCACTCCTGATGCTGATCAACGACATATCGACTGACATGGCATCTATAAAGGGGTTGGAGCAGATTCTCGGCGATCCCACCACACTGCGNGGCGACTCCCCGTCGAAACGGCAACAGATACGCAATGACATGGCNGCCATACAGACCACTCTACAACAACGGCGCGAGCGTCTGGAGGAACTTGAGAAAAAACTTAAGTCGAGCGGTGCAAGCAACTCAACGCTGAAAAAGACAATAGAGACACTCAAAACACAGATCGCNGATCAGGAAAGNACCATTAATGANCTCAAAAACAAGCTGTCGAACGCCAANATAAAGATTGCTGACCTGAGCGAGAAAGTGGATTCACTCACAACTACAGTAGCAGCANTCACTGAGGCTAAAGACATTGCCGAGGAGGAGANCCTGAAACTATCGGATGAACTTAACATCTGCTATTATGCCATAGGAAGTAAGAAGGAACTCAAGCAATATGATATCATCAAGACCGGGTTCCTGAAAAAGACCAAGGTGATGCCTGAAGACTTCGATCCGTCATATTTCCACCGCGCCGACAAACGCACTCTCACTACCATCGAACTTCACAGCACAAAGGCAAAGGTTGTGACCGACCAGCCTACCGACTCNTATAAAATCGAGGATGTGGAGGGACAGAAAGTTCTGAGAATAACCAACACAGCCCGGTTCTGGGATAAGAGCAACTATCTTGTGATTCAAACGGACTGACATATCTTCACAAAACAAATCACAACCTCGAGAAAAATGTTGCAAACATATTCCCGGGGTTGTTTGTTTCATAAGCAGAAGGCAGGAGTGATTTACAACTATGCCGCTTGCTTAAAAAGAACTTTATTAATCTAACACAACTGCACTATGAATAAGAAAGAACAAATGGAACAGGCCGCCCGCGAATATCCGGGTGCAGCCGTGAACATGGCAGACCAGGAGAAGGATACTACAAAGCTTGAGAAGGAGCGTACATGCACTCTCAACAACAATCCGCGTAATACCGACATGAAAATGCCGTAAAGAAAAAGACTCACAAGGAGGAATAGAATAATAAGACGTGCCACACAAGGTGCGTCTTTTATCTTTTTAGACAGGTTCAGAGGCTGCTTAAAAACGAAAATTAAAATGAATCACTTACAGAACAATCGTAGGATTATTAATCATAGAACTGTCGGTTTCATTCATTCAATATATATTAGTTGTCAATGTCTTTAATCGTCTCTCTCGGTAAACGCCTACAAACGAAGAAGGAACGAAGTGCACCGCGTGACCGACGAATTTGCAATAATTTTCTCAAAAATACAGATCAAATACATTAACATTCATTTTTAAACAATCTCTTACAGATTTTTCGGTGAATTTTAAGCGTTAAATATTAGAAACTCCACATCTATTACAGGAGAATAGGATTTTATTCGTATCTTTGCACGTGATTGCATCGGGATGCACCTGCTGTTGATAAGTCATCAGTCGGCCGGCAACCGATGCATTCAGTGTAGTTATCATCTATTAAACGAGAAAAAGTTTCTTTATAAACGTAAATGAACGACGTAGTTGACATCACTTCATCGTCGGCCGAGCAGCTTCGTGCAGAGGATGTAGAGGTTATTGTTGCTTCAGAGGAGCACATCAAATACGTTGACGAAATTCTTGACACGATTAATCGTGCGGCGAAAGTACGCGGAACTGGTATCGCGAAAAGATCACCGGAATACGTCAGTCAGAAGATGCGTGAGCGGAAAGCTGTAATCGCCCTAAGCAAAGAGGGTGAATTTGCAGGTTTCAGTTATATCGAGAGCTGGAGTAACAAGCAGTTTGTAGCCAACTCTGGTCTCATAGTTGCTAATAAGTTCAGGGGCATCGGGTTGGCAACCCGCATCAAACGACGAATTTTCCAGCTGTCGCGCGAGATGTTCCCGGCAGCAAAGATTTTCTCGCTCACTACCGGTGCCGCAGTAATGAAAATGAATTCAGANCTCGGNTATCGTCCTGTGACGTTTGACCAGCTTACGGATGACGCTGCATTCTGGAAAGGATGCGAAAGCTGCGTGAACTACGATATACTNCAGCGCAACGGCGGCCACAAGTGTCTGTGNGTGGGTCTGCTCTATGATCCCGCCGACGAGAAATTCCATTCAGAAAACCGATTTAACAACGCGGCTCANTCGGAGANTCCTGTAAAGCAGGAAGTACCCGATGAGAAGCTTATAGAAGAACTTGAACATCTCCTTGCCATATGGAAAAAAGGAAAGTAGTGCTCGCCTTCAGCGGCGGCCTTGACACGTCGTTTGCAGTAAAATATCTCTCGGAAGACTGCGGTTATGAGGTTTATACAGCCATAGCCAACACCGGCGGATTCTCGGCCGAGGATCTGAAAAAGATCGAGGAGCGTGCTCTGGCTCTCGGTGCAAAAGAGCATGCCACACTGGATATTACCCACGAGTACTATGACCGCTCGATCAAGTACATGATCATGGGTAACGTGCTCCGCAACGGCACCTATCCTATCTCGGTGAGCTCGGAGCGTATCTTCCAAGCTCTCGCAATCATCGACTACGCCAAAAAGATCGGTGCAGATGCCGTGGCTCACGGCTCGACCAGCGCAGGTAACGACCAGATAAGGTTTGACCTGACGTTTGAGATCATGGCTCCCGAAATCGAGATCATCACTCCAACACGTGACATGAACCTGACACGCGAGTATGAGATCGAATACCTGAAAAAGCATGGTGTAGAGGCTGATTTCAAGAAGCTCGAATACTCNATCAACAAGGGGCTCTGGGGAACAAGCGTAGGCGGAAAAGAGACACTTCACAGCGATCAGACTCTCCCCGAGGAGGCTTATCCCACTCAGATGACCGCTACCGAGAACTCACAGATGACAATCGACTTCGAAAAGGGTGAGATCGTGGCTGTGAACGGNGAGCGTTTTGATGACAAAGTGGCTGCAATCCAGCGCATCGAGGAGCTGGCCGGCCCNTACGCCATAGGCCGCGACATGCACGTGGGTGATACCATCNNCGGNATCAAGGGACGCGTTGGTTTCGAAGCTGCCGCTCCCCTGCTCATCATCAACGCCCACAAGGTGCTTGAGAAGCACACACTGACCAAATGGCAGCAGTACTGGAAGGATCAGCTCGGCACTTGGTACGGCATGTTCCTCCACGAAGCACAGTATCTCGAGCCCGTAATGCGTGATATCGAGGCTTACCTTCTGGAGTCGCAGCGCAATGTGACAGGCCGCGTGATCATTGACCTCAAGCCCTATCACTATGTTATNGTCGGCGTAGACAGCCCGTTTGACCTGATGAAGACTTCATTNGGTGAATACGGTGAGCTCAGCCGCGCATGGACAGCTGATGATGTCAAAGGATTCACCAAGATTCTCGGCAACCAGCAGAAAATCTATCATGACGTGCAGCGCCGCAACGGCCAGGCCGACTTAGGAGAAACAAAATGATNAGAGCCGGAATCATAGGAGGCGCAGGCTATACCGCCGGTGAACTCATCAGANTGCTTATCAATCACCCCGATGTTGAACTTACTTGGGTAAATTCNACATCNAATGCCGGTAATCCTATATCGGACGTACACCAGGGACTGATAGGCGAGGCCGACGGAATGTACTTCACATCGGAGACTCCGCTCGACAAGGTGGATGTGGTTTTCTTCTGCACCCCCCACGGACAGACGCGCAAGTGGATGGAGCAGTTCGGGAACACTATTCCAGAAGATCTGCGCATAGTCGATCTNTCGACCGACTACCGCATCGAGGACGGAACACATGATTTTGTGTACGGTCTGCCGGAGCTGAATCGCANANGCATTGTGCGNGGTGCCAAACACGTTGCCAATCCCGGTTGCTTTGCCACNGCAATTCAGCTTGCATTGCTTCCGCTCGCACGCAATCTNCTCCTCAACAGCGATGTGCATGTAACAGCAATCACCGGCAGCACTGGTGCGGGAGTNAAGCCCGGCGCTACAACCCACTACTCNTGGCGTAACGACAATGTGTCGATNTACAAACCGTTCAAGCACCAGCATCTCGCTGAAATNAAACAGTCGCTGAAAACCCTCCAGACCAGTTTTGACAAAGANATCAATTTCCTGCCTGTGAGAGGATGTTTCAGCCGCGGCATCATGGCGGCTGTATATCTTGACTGCCCTCTGAAAATCGACGAGGTCGTGAAACTGTATGAGGACTACTATTCCGACCACAATTTCACGTTTGTGACCACGAAGTCGCCAGATCTAAAAGACGTAGTAAATACCAACAAATGTATCATACATCTTGATAAGATCGATGGCAAGCTGCTGATCACCTCGGTTATCGACAACCTTCTGAAAGGCGCGTCGGGTACGGCAGTCCATAACATGAATCTGCTTTTCGGNCTTCAGGAGAAGACGGGTCTTAANCTCAAACCGTCGGCTTTCTGACCGGAGAAAACAAGCTTTATTCAGATTGCGTCCATGTCTATGATTGGGAAGACGTGGACGCAACTGNTTTTTTTGCAGAGAGGACAAGCGGTTTTGTCAATAAAGTTGGCAAAAGTTGATTATTTTTGTGTACTGCAATAAAATCAGAANATCCAATAATCCAAATACAACCACATTTAAGTTTATACACGTTTCTGACATGAAAAAGATTCTCCTTCCGNTAATGGCTCTTGCACTATCGGTACTCTCGTCGGCCGGATCGGAAAAAGAACCTGTTGACTATGTTAATCCCTATATCGGCAACATCAGTCATCTGCTTGTGCCAACGTTTGCGACGATACAGTTGCCCCACAGCATGATGCGCATATATCCGGCGCGACAGGATTACACGACCGAACGCATGAGCGGCCTGCCGGTTATCGTCACCAATCATCGCGAGCGATCGGCATTCAGCATTTCGCCCTGGCAAACTACTCCGCTTGAACCGGTCGCATCTCTGACATGGGACCAGGAGAAACTTACTCCATACTCATGGGATGTGGAGCTGAATGACAACACCATGCGCGCACAACTTGCCGTGGAGCATCAAAGCGCAATATATGAGCTGACATTCTATGACACCAAGGCGCCGGTTTATCTCACAATTAATTCGGCAAACGGAGAGATGTGGGAGGAGGATGGCAAAATAATGGGATACCAGTCGCTTGACCGTCGTACAAAAGTGTATCTCGCAATCGAACTTGCCGAAAAACCTTCAAAGACCGGTGTGCTTGAGGACGGAAAGATAGGAAATTCAACGCACGCCGAAGGACGTAACGCCTGCATAGCGGTGGAATACCCCAAAGGAACCTCCACCGTGAATCTAAGATATGGTGTGTCATTTATCAGCTCCGAACAGGCTCTAAAGAATCTGAAACGCGAGCAGCCCGGCGCATTCGATCGTGACGGAGTGGCCAAAGCCGGGCGTGACGAGTGGAACAACACTCTCTCTAACATAATGGTACAGGGTGGCACTGAGGATCAGAAAACGGTNCTNTACACGTCGTACTACCGCACGTTTGAACGCCCNGTGTGCCTGAGTGAAGATGGCCGCTACTATAGCGCATTCGACGGCAAGGTACATGACGATAACGGGCATCACTTCTACTCTGATGACTGGATATGGGACACCTACCGCGCAGCACATCCGCTCCGCGCTCTCATTGATCCGGAAAAGGAGGAGGATATTATCGAATCGTATCTGCGCATGGCCGAGCAGATGGGTACGGAATGGATGCCTACTTTCCCAGAAATCACAGGCGACACNCGGCGCATGAATTCCAATCACGGTGTAGCTATGGTAGCCGATGCGCTCTACAAGGGTCTCGACGTGGATGCCGAACGCGCGTATCTCTACTGCCGCAAAGGTATCGAAGAAAAGACACTTGCACCCTGGAGCGGAAAACCGGCAAGCGAAATTGATGAGTTTTACAAAACCCACGGCTACATACCTGCTCTGCGCGAAGGCGAGAAAGAAACCGATCCGGCTGTGACAGGTTTTGAGAAACGACAGCCTATAGCAGTGACACTTGGCACAGCCTACGACCAATGGTGCCTGAGCCGCATTGCCTCTTATCTCGGAAAGAAGGANGATGCCGACAAGTATCTTGACAAAAGCTACAACTACCGCACGGTGTGGAACCCCGAAACAAAGTTCTTCCACCCGAAAGACAAGGATGGTAACTTTATTGAACCGTTTGATTACCGCTTCAGCGGCGGTATAGGCGCACGAGAGGCTTACGATGAAAACAACGGCTGGACCTACCGATGGGATGTACAGCACAATTTCGCCGATCTGTGCGAACTCATGGGCGGCCGCGAGGAGCTAATAAAGAATCTCGATCAGACCTTTGCGGAACCTATGGGCCGTGGCAAACGCGAGTTTTACGAGCAGCTCCCTGACCAGACCGGCAACATAGGTCAGTTCACCATGGCCAACGAGCCGTCGCTCCACATCCCTTATATCTACAATTATGCGGGTGCGCCGTGGAAGACACAGAAGCGCATCAGGCAATGTCTCGACACCTGGTTCCGCAATGACCTTATGGGTATACCAGGCGATGAAGACGGCGGTGGCCTTACGAGCTTCGTGGTGTTCTCATCACTCGGGTTCTATCCTGTGACACCCGGCTTCCCGATTTACAACATCGGCAGCCCCCTTTTCAATGACATAAGTGTGAAAGTTCCCGGCGGAAAGACATTCAGAGTGATCGCCAATGATTGTTCGGATGAAAACAAATACATACAAAGTGCCACTCTTAACGGCAAAGTCTGGGACAAGCCCTGGATCAGCCATGATGATATAGTGAACGGCGGAACTCTTGTGCTACAGATGGGACGCCACCCCAACAAGACCTGGGGCGCATCACCTGATGCCGTTCCACCGTCGGCAAAATGACCACTCCCCTATCCATCCATGATGAAAGACAATTCAGAAGAGATGTTTCCTATTGTTGATGAAGCAGGAAACATAACAGGAGCCGCGACACGCGGCGAGTGCCACAACGGGTCGAAAATACTTCATCCTGTGGTGCATCTGCATGTGTTTGACCGCGAAGGTCGTCTTTACTTGCAGAAGCGTCCCGAATGGAAGGACATACAACCAGGAAAATGGGATACCGCCGTGGGAGGCCACATAGATCTGGGCGAATGCACCGGCGATGCCCTGCGCCGCGAAGCGCGGGAAGAACTCGGACTGACCGATTTCGAGCCTGAATATATGGATTCCTACGTGTTTGAGTCAGAGCGCGAACGGGANCTCGTCAATGTGTTTAAAACCACNGTCGANGCTGTGCCGGTGCCAAGCGACGAACTGGACGGCGGCCGCTTCTGGAGTCGCGAGGAGATNCTGGATGCCATGGGAAAGAATGTGCTTACTCCGAATTTTGAAAGCGAATACCGACGTCTGTTTCCATAGCAGACGGAGGGGGGACGACTAACTGAAATCCAAAAGCCGCAGCGGGAACACACTCCCGTTGCGGCTTCGCTTTAAACCTGTTGTAACGTTATATTCAGAACATCCTGAGTGCAACATCGGTAAGCCATATCCAAAGAGGACAGAAACCGATAAACAGGATGACACTAAGTGTCAGTGACGATGTGCCCGTAGCTACATAAGTGTTGTACTCATCGGCAATAATTATACCGGAGAAGGCAGGGGGCAGAGCGGCTGCAACCACAAGCATCTTAAGGTTGAGCGGATCCATGTGGAAAAGCAGACCAAGAATCAGCACCACAGCAGGCATCATGATCATCTTCATGATCGAGCCAAGCACGGCCTGCCAGTTGATGGTGAACTTAATTGCCGACAGGGTNATACCNGCTGANAATACAGCCATCGAAGCATTGGCCTTGGCAATCAGTTCGAACGACGGACTCAGNTCCTTAGGCCAAGGTATACCTACAAGCACCCAGACNACTGCCAGAATAGGCGCCCATGCCACAGGCTGGGCAAGAGCATGAAGCACAGGCTTCCATGCNCTNTCCTTTTTTGTGCTTCCAGGATTCTGCTTTTCAAGCGAGGCATTCATCAGTGAAAGTCCTACAGGAATACCTATTGCATTCACCACAATGCCTACAATGGCTACAACCAGTGCGACAGACGGGCTTGTGCCAAAAATAGGCTCCAATACCGCAAATCCGAGGAATCCGATTGTTGGTGATCCACTGATCAATGCCGATATAGCNGCATCGGCACCGGTGTNTTTCTTNAAACAATATTTGAACACATANTAGACGATCATAAAACATGCCATGATGCCTACGGTAGACACNATGGTCAGTTTTGCGTCACGTGCCAGATCNTCTCTGCTTGCCTGAACAATAGAGACAAACAGAGCGGCAGGAAGTGCGAAATCCAGCACGACCTTGTTGAATTTCTTTGCATCGTCGCCTGTGAACGCGCCTTTCTTACCCGAAATGTAGCCGGCAAGCATCACCACTNTGNTCGGGACTATGGCATAGAGTATTACATGACTTAAACCCATAGTAGTAAATTTATTTACCTTGCCTCTCCATCAANGGAGAGACAAGGTAGAGTTAGTGAATTATGCCGGTCTCAGACTGTGTAGTCAATGAGAGGGGTAGGATTGAGATAACCGATATGTCCGGATTCCTTACCGGAATCTGCACCGAGCTGCACATCGATAAGTGCAGGAGCTTTTGATGCTATTGCTTCCTCAAGGGCAGCTTTCAGCGATGCNGTATCACTCACGCGATANCCCTTTGCTCCGAAAGCCTCACCGATNAGGTTGTACTGAGCGTTGATATCAAGCGTGGTAGGAGCAGGTGCGTCGGATCCCGAGGGATTGACACCCACACCATTATAGATACCGCCNTTGTTGAACACAACCACCGTAACAGGAAGTTTGTAACGGCAGATTGTTGCGAAGTCCATTCCGGAGAAGCCGAATGCCGAGTCACCCTCGACAGCCACCACACTCTTGCCGGTGGCTACNGCGGCACCGATACATGAGCCCATGCCCATGCCCATGATCGACCATGAAGCGCAGTCGATGCGGTGGCGCGGAAGCGACATATCCACCGAATCACGGGTATCGTCAAGAGTGTTGGCGCCCTCGTTGACAAGTATAATATCAGGATTGCTCTCAAGGATAGGCTTGACCACAGAGAGTGCACTCCAGTGATTCATAGGCTGTGCCTTTGCTGCATCAGTCAGGCGAGCCTCAAACTTTGCATTCTTCTCCTTTGACTCGGCCTGAAGCGATGTGAGCCATGCGGGATCGGCACTCATGGTCTTGCCTTTCAATCCCTCGAGAATCATATCGAGGCTCTGTCCCATGTCGCCAACTACAGGAGCTGCAATGGGGACATTGCGGTCGATCTCGGTGGGCTCAACGTCGAGCTGAATGAATTTCACATCGGGATTCCACTTGCCACGACCGAACGAAAGCATCCAGTTGATGCGTGCACCTATCACAACCACTGCATCAGCCTGCTCCATGATCGTCGATCGGCAACTTAGTGCACTGTAAGGTCCGGCATCGGGCATAAGTCCCTTTGCCATCGACATGGCGAGATAAGGAATCTTGTAAGTCTCCACAAGTGTGCGNATCTTGTCGTCGACCTGAGCATAGGCCGCTCCTTTACCGAGAAGGATAGCCGGACGTTTTGCGGAAGCGAGAATCTCCACGGCACGATCTACGGCAGCCTGAGTGGGCGCAACGGTAGAAGCAACATCCACAGGAGTGTAAAAGAGTTTCTCGGCATCGGCAGCATCCATGACCTCACCCAATGCGGGGGTGGTCATGTCGATATAGACGCCACCTGGACGGCCGCTCACGGCGGCACGATAAGCGCGTGCCACTGCCGCAGGAATGTCTTTGGCATGTGAGCAACGGAATGCAGCCTTGACAAGAGGACGTGCCGTGTTAAGCTGATCCATCTGCTCATAAGTACCGACATTCATATCGACCATCGTGGGATCTGATGCACCCGAAATCTGAATCATCGGGTAACAGTTGACTGTCGCATTTGCCGTTGCAGTCAGGCCATTCATGAATCCGAGCGACGAAACGGTGAGCAACACGCCCGGCTGTTTGGTGAGGTAGCCGTGGGTGGCAGCGGCCATGCCGGCCTGCTGCTCAAAACGGAAACCATAATAATTTATCCCTACTTTCTGCATGGCGTAGGCAGCCTCAGTTACAGGTATGCCAACGAGTCCATACACATCCATCAGTCCCAGGCGGCGCAGTGACTCGGCAAGGATATACATGCCGGTAACCTGTGCGGGAAACTGAGGTTTTGTATTTTCGTTTGTAGTAGCCATAATTATTCAATAAAAAGTTAAACGTGGATTATTTTGCTTCGGCTACCGGTGCAGTTGTACCGTTCTTAGCAAAAGACTGGATATCGGTATCGGAATATCCGAGTGATTTAAGGATCTCATCAGTGTTACCGCCGAGAGTAGGACACGGGCCGTAGGTAGGCTGGAATGAACTCATGGTGAAAGGACAACCTACAGTTACAAACTCACCGATGTTGCCACCCTGATTGATCTTGACGAGGGTGTTGCCATCGTAAAGAGTCTCATCTGACATAACCTCCTTGGTCGAAAGAACAGGACCAACAGGTACTCCGGCAGGACCGAGAATCGAGGTCACCTCAAACTTGGTCTTATCGGCAGTCCATGCACCGATGCGGGCATAAATTTCCTGTTTGTGGCGGTCACGTGCGTCGGCAGTGTTGAAGTCGGGATTTGTGAGCCAATCCTCGAAGCCCATAGCCTTACATGCAGCCTCAAAGTCCTTGGCACCGCGCTGAAGGATAATGTAAACGTAGTTGTTGGCATCTACTTCTGAATCCATGGCACCGGCAGGCTTACACTTATAAGTCCANCCAAGTACGCCACCACCCTCGATGTTGCCCGAACGTGGAACACAGTCACCGAACTTTCCGTCGGGGTACTGCGGGAACTGCGTCAGATAACCGATCTTGTCGAGTGTGAGCTGGTCACGTGTCTTGATACGGCACAGGTTAAGACATGCGTTGTGCATCGACTGATAGACGTAGCAACCCTCGCCCGTGCGGTNACGCTGCTGCAATGCTGCAAGCAGACCGATGAGCAGGTGCATACCGGTGTTTGAGTCACCGAGTGCGGCACCCGACTGAGTAGGGATGTTGTCCTCNCCCGAGAACCANCCGGTTGTCGATGCAGCGGCAGCGGTCACCTGAGCGATAGGCTCATAGGCNTTCAGNTCCTTATACTTTGACGAAACAGGGAACCCCTTGATGGTACCGTAGATACACTTCNGGTTGAGCTTATGCACGACCTCCCAGCTGAAGCCGAGTTTGTCCATAGCTCCCGGGTGCAGATTTTCGACGAAGATATCGCACTGCTGAATAAGTTTGGTAAGAATAGCCTTGCCGTCGGGAGTCTTGGCGTCGAGGCTAAGNGACTTCTTGTCGCTGTTNAGCTGAAGGAAGTAGTAGCTCGGTTCGTTAGGATCAAACTGCAGTTCCTTACGTGTTGCGTCACCAACACCGGGACGCTCGATCTTGATCACATCGGCACCGAGCCATGCAAGCATCTGTGTGCATGACGGACCTGATTGTACTTCTGTAAAGTCAACGACTTTAATACCCTGAAGAGGTGCTGTTTCCATAGTAGTTTAGAATAAATAGTTTAATATGTTTTTCAAATCTTATGTACCTAAAACGTCTGCCACCGAAATAAAGTTAAGGCCTGCTCTATTTTTTAAGATTCATTAAACTTTGATGAGATCAGGTATACTCTGCATTTTAAAAATCTTTCATGTTTAAATATTTATTCCTAATTTTGTCATACATAACATTTGCAGAGCCCATGAGTGGGCAATGCGGGTGGGATGTGAAAAAAATAGGAAAACGTTTATCAGCGTTTCCGTTCTTGACGCCCTGAAATCTGGCAGTTTCAAATCGCAGTCAAGGCGGTAGCAATGGTAGATGTTCATGGATATGTATATCTATCCC
>JAAVGC010000057.1:0-7344 GCA_014800445.1 Bacteroidales bacterium
GTGACGCCCGAAGAGATATTCAGGGGCAATCACTCCCGGCGCCTCAATAGTCTGGCTGACGATGAAGCGATCATTGGCGTTGGCTACCGACAAGCGCGTCGAGCCCGAGATGATGAATTTCACATGTGTGCATGCATCCCCTACGTTTACTATCTTCTCACCGGTATCGTATTTCAGGAAGTGGAACCGGGTGTTGCCTACAATCTCTGACAACCTGGCCCGGCTGACACCGGCAAACAGTGGCAGAGCAAGCAAAATGTCAAAAATGCTTGCTTCCTGAGTATCTTTTTTTTGCTTAATCATCTGTGCAAATAAAAATGGTTTGATGCCAAGCATGGCAAGAGCGGTGACGGGAACGTCACTATCTATATAACGCTACACAGCGCAGTTTTGCACAGTGAAATTGATAAAATTTAAAAAAAATCGTAGTGGTCAGTCAGTAGCTGAAGATCGGATGCGCCAATGCTGTGGATAGAGGTTGTTGGCGCGGTTGCCGAGGTTCTTGACAAAACCGAGCGGATAGCCGGAGTAGGTGAGCATGACATGGCCGCGTGGAGTGGAGGAGGGGAGTGCGACGGCTTCGCGGCGCAGGTAGGCGATCGCTTCGTCACGGTCAACCGTGACTGTGGGGAAAGCACCGGGATTGAGTGCTGTTGAAAGCGCGAGTGCCGTCTCGGGGATGAAATCACGGCCTTTCACCGTGGCGACAGCAACACCTTGTGTGATGGTGTTGATGCCGTTTTTTACAACGTCGTTCAGTAGCGGCAACGATGTGGCAGGAAGGCCGAAAACAGTGTCGGCCTCACGGCGCATTACAAGTGATGGTGCCCACTGGGCGATCTGCTGAATGGATTTGTCGCTGCGGCGTGAAGAAAGAAGTTTAGAGTTGCGAGGATTAAAGTCGCCAGGCCGACGCATAACTGCCATGAACAGCCCTTCGCCGCGCATACGTGACGGCATGAATCGATAGCACGATACTCCTGATGCCGTAGTAGTGACGATACCCCATGCCGGATCAATAGGTAACGAAACGGGCAGGAATGAGTAGTTGTCGACAAGCCAGTCAATAATCTCCTCATTCTCGTGCCGGTTGAAGGTGCAAGTGCTGTAGATGAGAAATCCGCCGGGTGTGATCGTAGCGACAAGATTTCCGAGAATCTCTTTCTGCCGTTCCACGCACTGCGAAACAAGTGCGGGAGTCCACTGCTCNATGGCTTTGGGATCCTTGCGCATCATGCCTTCGCCAGAACAAGGTGCGTCAACAAGGACGATGTCGAATGCACCGCGCATCTTGCGGAATCCGGCGGTGTCGCCTTGTGTGACAATAATTGCCGGATTTCCCCANTTGGCGATGTTCTCGGCAAGCACGGCCGATCGGGAGCGATCGTACTCGTTGGCTATTACCGTAGAGCCTTGCGGAAGCACGTCGGCCACGGCTGTGGTTTTACCTCCAGGAGCCGCACATGCATCGAGGACGTTGACCGGAGCATTTCCCAAAATATCAATGATTGCCTTTGCTGCATAGCCCGCAAACATTGATGACGCTTCCTGCACGTAGTAGAGTCCTTGATGCAATGCCGGGTCAAATGTAAACCTTGGACGCGTGTCAAGGTAGCGTCCGGCCGGATTCCACGCCACAGATGCCGATGAAGCGGTAAGGATGTCGAGTACCGCAGGTTTTGCAGGATTGATGCGGACAGAGGTGGAGGGAGTGCCTTGTGAAATTTCGTCGATGAGTCGCTGCGAGTCCTCAGTGCCGACAGCATCGGTCAGATATGTCAGGAATTTGGGATTGGGTGTCATGTCAGTCGGTAATGCCAAGCGCAGCGAGGATCTTTGCCACTTCGACAAGATTTTTATCTACAACTATGCCTTTATTGTCGATGACGTAG
The DNA here is from genome assembly GCA_014800445.1 of Bacteroidales bacterium. Classification (GTDB taxonomy): domain Bacteria; phylum Bacteroidota; class Bacteroidia; order Bacteroidales; family Muribaculaceae; genus JAFLTL01. The sequence goes on from JAAVGC010000057.1 coordinate 1,893, forward strand.
ACCGATGGCATAATAGGAAATTCGTAGAGTTCTTTATCCATAACACCGGTGCGGTCAGCAGCAACGTTCCACTCCTTGACCGAGGGGAATGCAAGAGCGTCGGCAGAGTCCTGCGCTTCGATCCACACGGCTGTGACGCTGACGTTTCCATCAGCAATGGCTTTGGCTAATGAGGATGATTCAGAAAGTCCGGTGAGGATTTCGCGGCAGTGGTCGCAGAACGGATCGAAAAGGACGAGCAGATTNAGGGGAGCAGTGAACAGCTTTTCGACCGGCATCGTGTCGCCTGACCGCAACTGGACGTTGAATGAAGCTGCGGGATCGCCTACGCGGTTCTTCAGGATGCATGCACGGTCGTAGGTAAGNCGCTCNTTGAGNCCCGGNGTGNTGTCGAGAAGTTTCTTTGATGCAAGTGCCGCATCGACAAAGGGGAGGTAAAGTTCGTCGTCGAAAAAGGGTGCATAAGGATCGGCTGTGTATTTGGCAGCCAGTGTCAGGATGTCGATGCCCGCTGCCTGTGCTTTGGTGGTAAGGGTGTTGACAGCAGTGACGTAGGCTTCGGNGGGCGCAACACGTGCATCGGCAACCGACAGGAAATCAGAGAGTGCCTGCTCTGCATTTTCAGATGAGGAGAGATTTTCGGGAAAGTCCCAGATATGCAACATGATGTAGGCCGCACGCTGAGCCGGGGATTTCATGTCATCAGGCAGTTTGGGAAGTCGCGTTTCGGCACACGCGCACAGATATGTCGCAACGATAAACGTCAGGAATGTGATTAATCTTGAAATTTTCATGCCTCAAATTTAGACAATATCTAAAAAAATAAAAAATATATAGAACCTAAGTGCATTTGGCATGGTTCTTGTTATTGGATATGAATAGTGGCAGTGTCATAATTGTATTNTCAGAAATACAGATGTCATGTCAGGTATCGGAGTACTGAGCTTAAAGAGGACGTCATGGTACATGCGTCCCTTACTTCCGGTGAAAAGGCATCCATGACGCATTGCTCTATTAAAACTAAGAGAATAAAGATGAACACTATATATACAGATCAATTCAAGCGAGTGCTGGAGGAGTCTCAGCGCGAGGCTATAAGGCATAACAACCGCCTTGTCACTCCCGCACATTTCCTGCTGGCTCTGATGCGTGACACTCAGGGCCGTCCTTTCAAGATGATAGAAAAGGCAGCCGATGATGTGTCGGCTTATCAGCTTCTTGAGACTCTCGACGGTATGCTGTTTGATAAAAACAGTGATTCTGTACGGGAGATTTCGGTGAGTGATATCGCCAACCGCATCGTGAAGCTGAGTGCCCTCGAGTCGCGCCTTGCCGGTAGCGACGTGATAGATGTGGAGCATCTTCTCATGGCAGTGTTCCACAACTCTGAAGTGGTGATGATGGATTTCATGACTCCGTTCAAAGCCGCAGACGTGACGTATAAACGACTGTCGGACGTGTTGCGCGGCATTAATGGCGCACCAGATTTCAATGACAGTGCTGCTGACGAAGAGGAGGTGGATGAGGATGATGATGAATTCCCACCTTCATCAAGCAAAGAAGATGGCACTCCACGTCGCACTTCTACTGCATCGGGAAAGAACAGCAGCAAACGCAAGGGTGACACTCCTGCCCTTGACCGCTATGGCAATGATATGACACGTGCCGCCGAGGAGGGTCGTCTTGATCCGGTAGTCGGTCGTGAGAACGAGATAGAGCGTCTGGCACAGATATTGAGCCGTCGCAAGAAAAACAACCCTGTGCTTATAGGTGAGCCGGGTGTGGGTAAAAGTGCGATTGTCGAAGGGCTCGCCTTGCGCATAGTCGAGCGCAAGGTTTCGCGTGTGCTTTTTGACAAGCGTTTGATCTCGCTCGACATGGCTTCGGTTGTCGCAGGGACGAAATACCGCGGACAGTTTGAGGAGCGCATCAAGGCAATTCTTGATGAGCTTGCCAAGAATGACAATGTGATTCTGTTTATCGACGAGATACACACGATTGTGGGAGCCGGCAATACATCGGGCTCTATGGATGCGGCCAATCTGCTCAAACCGGCACTTGCGCGTGGTGAGATTCAGTGCATCGGCGCAACTACTCTCGATGAATACCGCAAAAATATCGAGAAAGACGGCGCTCTTGAACGTCGATTCCAGAAGGTGATGGTCGAGCCGACATCGGCTGCCGACACTCTTGTGATCCTCAATAATATCAAGGAAAAATACGAGAATCACCATAATGTGAATTACACGGACGAGGCTTTGCGTGCCTGCGTGACTCTCACTGAACGCTATGTGGCTGACCGCAACTTCCCTGATAAGGCAATCGACGCGATGGATGAAGCCGGTGCGCGCTCCCATATCACAAACATGACGGTGCCTACCGAGATCGAAGCTATCGAGAAGGAAATCGCCGGCGTGGACGAGGAGAAGCGCAAGGCTGCCGATGAACAGAATTTCGAGAAGGCTGCCGCCTGCCGTGACCGCGTGAATGAGCTTCGCCGGGCTCTTGAGGCCGCGCAGGAGCGTTGGAACAGCCAGCTTGACAAAGACCGCGTGACGGTGGATGAGGAGCAGGTTGCCGAGGTTGTGGCAATGATGACGGGTGTGCCGGTACAGCGTGTGGCACAGGCCGAGGGTGCGCGTCTGCGCGAGATGACTCCGGCACTGAAGCGTGAAATCGTGGGCCAGGACACGGCGATTGAAAAAATCGTCAAGGCCATACAACGAAACCGTCTCGGGCTTAAAGATCCCAACAAGCCTATAGGCACGTTCATGTTCCTTGGACCGACCGGTGTGGGCAAGACACATCTTGCCAAGAAGCTCGCTGAATACCTGTTTGACTCTGCCGACACTCTTATCAGAGTGGACATGAGCGAGTATATGGAGAAATTCACTGTCAGCCGCCTGGTGGGCGCGCCTCCGGGATATGTGGGTTATGAGGAGGGAGGACAGCTTACCGAGAAGGTGCGTCGCCGTCCTTATAGCGTGGTGCTTCTTGACGAGATCGAGAAGGCGCATCCCGACGTGTTCAACCTGTTGCTTCAGGTGATGGATGAAGGGCGCCTGACCGACAGTCTCGGCCGCCGCATCGACTTCAAGAACACACTGATTATAATGACATCAAATATCGGTACACGACAGCTCAAGGATTTTGGCGCAGGTGTGGGATTCCGCACCCGTGAGGCCGATAAGGAATACAATCATGGAGTGCTGACCAAAGCGTTGAATAAGGCTTTTTCTCCGGAGTTCCTTAACCGTCTTGACGACATAATCATGTTTGACTCGCTTGACAAGGAGTCGATTCACAAGATTATCGACATAGAGCTCCGCGGTTTCTACAGGAGAATTGCCGATCTGGGCTACGGCATAGAGATGACACAGGCTGCCAAGGATTTTATTGCTGAAAAGGGCTATGATCCGCAGTATGGTGCCCGTCCGCTCAAGCGTGCTGTGCAGAAATACATAGAGGATGCGCTCGCCGACATGATAATGGACGAGAAACTTAGTGCCGGTGACACNATCAATCTCGACTATGATCAGGAGAAAGGTGAGATTACGTGGAATGTGGTTTCTCCGCCGCCGGTAGAGTAATTGTGGCAAAAAAAATCGCTCCGGAAGCACTTGGCTTACGGGGCGATTTTCTTTTTATCGGTGACAATAAAGATTANGTGCTGAGGGTGGTCACATGGCGTCCTGAGAGGTCGTAGGTCTGCATGCGNAGGTACCATCCGAGTGCTTCGTAATCTTTGCCGAATTCGGCTTGTTTCTCAACGCTTATTGGTTGGCCTATGCTGATGTGCATNGGCTTTCCTTTTTTCCTGTAAAGCTCACGCACAAGCCANGCTGTGCGGAGAGGTATGCAATGGTGTCCNAGAAAGTTGAAGAAACGGGAGTTGGTGCCATGAAAGTAGATTGGGATTACCGGTACTTTGGCCTTCTGGATTATCTGTAACACTACAGGCTGCCAGGGACGGTCAACAATTATACCATCCTTGTCGGTTTTTCCTATCGCTCCTGCCGGGAAAAATCCTACAGGTTTTCCCTCCTTGAGCATGGTTATGGCTTCACGTACTCCCGCCACCGATACTTTGCGTTTCTCAGGANCGGCAGATGCCGACTGATCCACGGCAATGAAGTTGGGACGCATGGCAGTGATTTTATTAAGAATCATGTTNACCATGACCTTATATTCAGGTCGGAAGCGTGTGACCAGATATATCAGTGCTATTCCGTCGATAGATCCGTANGGATGGTTGCTGACCGTGATGAAAGGTCCTTCTTTGAACCGCTCAAGTATATCCATGCCTGTGACTTCGAGCTTGATCTTCAGATCGTCCTCAATCAGATGNTTCGGGAAGCCCGGGCCCGGATCTTTGCACCACGTGGAGTGCATGCGGTTGACCTCATCCATCTTAAAAAAGTGCATGAGCCACTTGACAAGGCGCGGGTATCGGGCGGCGGCAGGAACAAGATCNGTGATGTCATTCATATTAATGACGTCGGGCCTAACCTCGAGTCCCGGGTATTTATCAAAGAGATATACTTCTTCCCCTTTCTCGTTTATCTTTGTCTGCATCATCGTCATTTTTGAGAGGCATTACCTAAGTGAACCTTATCGAGAAACTTGTCAATGCAGGGATCAAATTTGGTCTGTTTGAACACAAAATTGCGTTGCAGCCTGAAGTTCCAGCAGAGTGATACCGACAAGGCTATGAGAAGTCTTGTTGCAAGGAAGATCTCGTCGTCAGTCACGCCTATGGTCTCCTGAAGCCATTTCCATTTATATACAAGTGAGTAGGCAAACTGTGTGCCGAAACTGTTGAGCAGCAGTGAACCTGCCCATACGAACACAAATTTAGAAACGGCCACTCTCCATTTCACGTTGTCGGCATGAAANGTGAANCTGTAATTTATGANGTANTTGAANACACCTCCGACAAAGGCTCCNATGGCAGTTGAGAGCCATGCCGACANATCGAGAAGTGCGAAGACCAGAAAAGCTGTCAGTGTGTCAATCCAACCACATATCTGCGATGATACACTTGAACGCAATAAGGTGAAGAAGAAATCATCGCTGTGAAGTATCTTCTCCTTAATTTTGGNCAAATCTATCCAGGACTTCTTCTGATTGGATTCCGGAAGAGTCTCCATTTCAGTTTTTACGGAATTTCTTTGGAGGATCTAACTTCGACAGAACTTTGAGATCCTTGGCTATCGACACGATGTATATAATGAACAGTCCCATNGCTACCAACGCTCCCATGCAGTCAAATACTGACCACTGCTGACCCAAAACGCTGAAGGTGAGATAAGGCCACGGATTATAGATGTAAAGGATAGAAACAGCTATCAGTATCAGGCGCATCTCAGTGGGTCCCATGCTTGCATAGGTGAGGCGGAACTGACCTAAGATGATGGTAGAGATGTAGGTGTAGATGGACATGCACAGGTAA
>JAAVGC010000057.1:7350-13702 GCA_014800445.1 Bacteroidales bacterium
ANAANNAAAAGGGCGATGTTCATCTGCATGAGGGGTGACAGTCCCAGACCAATGCAGAAAAGGCAAGTGGTGAGGGCATCAAGTGAATGGTCNATGAAGAATCCATACTTCGGGCGCTGCGTCTGGCGCACTCGTGCCAGCGTGCCGTCGAGACTGTCGCCATACCAGTTGATCACCAGGCAGAATGAAGAAGCCCAGAAATAGTTNAGGTTGTAATTGGCAAGCCAGCAAAATAAAGCATACAGCACNGCNGCGGCTACGCCAAGGTAGGTAAGNTGATCGGATGTAACCCATTCAGGCTGGCGCTCGGCAAGCCATATGAGCGCTTTTTTCTCAAGTTTATTCAGGATGGACGTTTGAATGCGCTCCGCATTTTCATTTCCCATGATTATACCCTAAAAATAGTCGTTTAACGTTGTTTTTGAAAATGCCAGTTACGGACATTTGCTTGTTTGGACTGGTTTATTGGCACAAAGATAGTATTATTTCGCTATAGAACAATTATGAGACAGCTATTTTTTACAGAACAGTGNAAGCAGATGAGAAAGCGAGGGAAGTACTGAATCTGAAAAATNAAATACGTAACATCCCGTGTGACTCNNGGTACACGGGATGTTGACTGCTGTATCTATATCGTTTTGGNGTGAAACCGTTTCAGGATTTCGGAGCTGATTTGTCGGTTTCAGAAGGATAGGCGATGCGGGCATGATAGATGGTGCGCAAACGCTTGATAAAGCTATCCTTGATCAATTTTATGTCGCGGAACGAGATGGGGGAGTTGTTGTGAAGTCCGTCGGCGATCTGGCCGTCGATGATGCGGTTGACAAGCTCGGTTATCGCCTCGACAGTTGGTGCCGGGAGCGAACGTGATGCGGCTTCGACCGAGTCGGCCATCATGAGCAGTGAGGCCTCGGCTGTCTCAGGATTCGGGCCCGGATATGTATAGATCGAAGCATCCACGTTTTCCTCACCTTTACGGCGACACTCGGTGATGTAGAAGTACTTTGCTTTGCCTGCACCATGATGCTGGCGTATCATGTCACGTATGACGTCGGGAAGCTGCGCTTTGTCGGCACGTTTCAGTCCGTCGGTTATATGTCCTATAATGATGCGCGCGCTCTGCTCGGGTGTGAGTGAGTCATGAGGATTTACTCCATGCTGGTTCTCGGTGAAGAAGGCGGGATTGGAAATCTTGCCAATGTCGTGATATAGTGCACCGGCTCTCACAATCTGCACGTTGGCATGAATTTTGCGAGCGGCTTCGGCTGCCAGACTGCTGACGGCTATAGAATGCTGGAATGTGCCGGGGCATTCTTCCGAGAGTTCACGCAGGATGGGGTTATTGATGTCGGCGAGTTCGACGAGCGTGACAACCGAGATAAATCCAAATGCTTTCTCAAGCAAGAATATAAGGATATAGGCGAAAGATGTGAGCACGGCGTTGATCATGAAGAATCCCAAAAGTTTCCATGAGAATGACGTGAGCGAGCCGGTGGTCATTAGTTCGATGGCAAGGTATGCCACGGTGTAGGCGAGAAAAACGTATCCGGCAGTCTTGATGAGCTGCGAGCGTCGCGATAGCTCCTGCAAGGAGAAGATCGATGCTACTCCGGCGATAAACTCGATGAAGATAAATTCCATCGGGAACGATGACAGGCTTATACACAGCAGGATTTCGATAAGATGCACAAATAGCGCCGTGCGTGCATCGTAGAACACCACCATCATTATCGGGAGGATGGTGAATGGAATGATATAGATTCCTGATGAGAAGGTGGCTGACAGAATCACTGCCAGGATATAGAACGCTGTGAGCAGGGTCATGACGCACAGCAGGCGCCGACGGCTTTCCCACCATGCAGGCCGGTAGAGCAGGAAGTAAAGATATATCGCAGCGAAAAGGATCGCAATGTAGAGTATCTGGCCAACCTCGAGGTAGATCTGCGTCGAGGAATCCGACAGGTCGCGTGCGTCCACCATATCCTCGAAGGTAAGCAACACCTGATAGAGCTGAGGTGTGACGATATCGCCACGGTCAACGATGCGTTCGCCCTGCTGAACGACTCCGATTGCTGCAGTGGCGGGTTGCAGTGCCTCCTGAAGCAGACGCTGGGTCTCGATGGTGTCCAGCACCATGTTGGGGCGCAACATCGACGGCAGGTCATGAGCCACTATCGCCTGACGTGATTCAGTGGATGGGGCAAGGCTGTCGAGAAGCGAGTAGGCGGCACGCTGCGAGCGGAAACTGCCGGTGGAGACCGTCTTGATCAGGTTGTCGGAAACGATCTTGACTTTCTTGAGGTTTCCGGAGGCGATCTTTCCTGCCGTGTTACTGTCGACAATTCCGCCGGCATAGAGGCGGTCGACAAGGGTGCGGAGGCGTGTGCGGTCGCTCTGCGGAAGCTCAGAGAAGGAGTTGATCTTCTGCTTCAGTTCATCGGCCACCTGATCATTGCGCTTGTAGACCGGAACAAACGTGCTGCGTATGCTGTCGGACATTATTCTCACAGTGGCCGAATCCCTGAACACAGGAATGTCAAACGGTGCCGTGAGCAGAGAGTGGGTCCATGGGCGGTTCTCCTCATAGCTGAACCGCTGCTCGTCGTTTCCGGGCAGAAACATGACGACCAGTAGCGTGGCAGCCACAAACACGGCCGCTCTAACCAACATTACTCTCGAAATATCTTTTTTCATAATTGCGTTGTCGAGGGGTGGAGATGAAGAGGGAAAGGTGGGNGTGACGGAGTCAGCGGATGCGGGCAGCCGACTGAATCCCGTCGATTTTCTTGATTCGGGAGCAGAGAGAATTTACGGTGGAGGCGTCGGCGACTCTCACGTCAAGATCACATTCAAAAACTTCGCCTTTTGCCTGAATGTTCATTCCGCGTATGTCGAGTCCCAGATGTGATGATATCATNGAGATGAGTTCCTGCAGNATACCGTGACGGTCGATGCCCTCGATGTGGATGTGAACCGGGAATGAACCTGTGACTCCGCTCCAGTCCACTGACACNATGCGTGGTCCGAAGCCCGCCTTAAGTGTGTTGGCGCGTTCGCAGGTCATGTCGTGCACCTCCACCACTCCGTCGTCGGCAATGAAGCCAAGGGTGTCGTCGCCCGGAATCGGGTGGCAACAGTTGGCACGGCGGAAGTTTGAGCCATTTTCATCGCTGACGAGCCGGTAGGTCTTTTTAGTGTTGACAGGCTGCACTGCCTCAGACGGTGTCGACTTGCTTTCAACCAATGTATTAGTGGTGTCCTTGCCGAAGCTGACGAGTTTCCTGAATATCGATGATGTTTTGGACGATTGCTTTTTGCCGGATTTCTTAAGCATCTTCGCTATGTCATCGTCAAGCAGAACCTCGTCGCGCCCGAGCTGATAATAGAGCTCCTCGCGGTTGGCGATGCGGAAATATCCGAGCACTTTGGTGAGGATCACATTATCGTCGGTTATACCGTTGGCGCTGAGGAACTGACTGAAGATTTCCTTCCCTTCGTTGATGGCGGGCTGTCGCTCTTTTCGTAGGGCGGCGCGCAGGCTTGTCTTGCCTTTGGCGGTGACCATGATATCCATCCACTCGGGTTTCGGAGTCTGCGACTGCGAAGTGAGCACCTCCACCTGATCGCCGCTGTTGAGCTTGTAGGAGAGAGGCACCAGTTTGTGGTTGACCTTTCCGGCTATACAGTGNGAACCGATCTCGCTGTGAAGATCAAACGCGACATCGAGCACAGTGGCACCTTTGGGAAGCGTGATAAGTTCGCCTTTGGGGGTGAACAGTACTATCTCCGACGAAAAGAGGTTGAGCTTCAGAGTGTCGAGGAAGTCAATGGCGTTTGGCTCGGGATTGTCGAGAATGTCCTTGATGGTGTGGAGCCACACGTTGAGCTCGCTTTCCTCGTCGCTGTCGCCTATCTTGTATTTCCAGTGNGCNGCAAATCCTTTCTCGGCTATCTCGTCCATGCGGCGTGATCGTATCTGTATCTCCACCCAGTTGCCGTCTGATCCCATGACGGTGAGATGCAGAGCCTGATAGCCGTTGGCTTTGGGCACTGAGATCCAGTCGCGCGTGCGGTCGGGATGGAGCTTATAGATATCGGTGATAGCTGAGTAGATGTTCCAGCAGATGCTTTTTTCTTTAGCCGGATCGTCGCAGTCAAAGATGATGCGCATCGCGTAGAGATCATAGACTTCCTCAAACGGGATGTGCTTCGCCTCCATCTTTTTCCAGATGGAATACACTGATTTCACGCGTGCTTTGGCCTCAAAGGTGAGTCCGAGTTCGCGTAGCTTGTCGGTTATCGGTGTTGAGAAATCCTTGTAGATTTTCTGACGCTTTGCCTCTGTCTCGGCTATCTTGCGTGATATCTCTTCGTAGGCAGCCGGATGCTCGTACTTGAAGCTGAGATCCTCAAGCTCGGTTTTGATGGCAAAGAGTCCCAGACGGTGGGCAAGCGGGGCATAGATATATAGTGTCTCGCCTGCGATCTTGTACTGCTTGTTGGGTGCCATGCTGCCAAGCGTGCGCATGTTGTGCAGGCGGTCGGCCATCTTGAGAAGCACCACCCTTATGTCCTCCGACATTGTGAGGAGCAGCTTGCGGAAGTTTTCGGCCTGTGCCGACGCTTTGTCACCGAAGATGCCTCCGGAAATTTTGGTCAGCCCTTCGACAAGCTGCGCTATCTTCGGGCCGAAGTGCTGCCTGATATCTTCGACGGTGTAATCGGTGTCTTCGACCACATCGTGGAGCAATGCGGCACAGATCGAAGTTGATCCGAGCCCTATCTCCTGGCTGGCGATCTTGGCGACCGCTATCGGATGCAGGATATAAGGTTCACCTGACCGACGCCTTATGCCCTCATGGGCACTTTTGGCAAATCGGAATGCGCGCTCAATAATTTCAGCCTTTTTCCTGTGTTTTGAGCGCAGATACCCGTCCAGGACGTCCTGAAAAGCCTCGGCTATCATGGCGTCCTCCTCCGGAGCAGTAAATTTTTTTACAGCATTCTCTGACATATCAAACACAAATATAGCAAAACCCCGATAAAATGAGCATCAATCCTTGAAAAAACCATATCTTTGCATAACAAAAGCTCTCTCCTGCTACATCAAAGTGATTCTTTGCGACGATACCCCGGGCATGACAACGGCCGGACGTACCGCGAAATGTGAATATGTGTAGAGTTTCTGATCGCGCTAATTTCCCGGATTTACTCCTGAAATTGCGACAAATGTTGTTGCGTGTGTGTGTGGTGGCTGCTTTTGCAGTCTCCGCCCAGTTGTGTCACGCTTTGTCGCTATCGCTTGACTCCATCGCCACATGGGGGCGTTTTCCCAATTTCTGCGTAAAAACTTATCGCTGGGGCGACCGCTTTTTCAATAGCTACGACTCTACCTATGTCAAGGGCACCGGTACAAAATTTAATGTGAAGTTCAGGACTGATTCCTGGATCGACCACTACTTTTTCGAGCTTGAAAATAATAACCGCATCAACATGGTGTCGGACGCATCGACCTCAATGGGTGCATACCTGACTTATCTTGCGGTCTCGATGGGCTATGACGTGAACATATCGCGTCTTGTTACCGGAAACACTAAATCGCGCAAGCGATTTAATTTTGCATTNAANTGTGCGCTTTTTGGAGCAGATCTGTATGTTTANGACAACAACATAGGCACGACCATCACCAAATTCGGTGAGCGCGGACACTCCGATAAAGTCGATATCCCCTTCAAAGGACTCGATAACAAGGCTCTNGGNCTTGACCTGTANTATTTTATCAACAATAANCGGTATTCTCAGGCGGCNGCATTTAATTTCTCTAAGATACAGCGTCGCAGCCAGGGCTCATGGTATGTAGGNTTTTCTTATCTCAATGAGCAGTACAATTTTAATTTCTCGGGNCTTGAGGANCAGTACAGAGATAAATTGCCTCTCAGCTGGGNGGNCTATACCTATCATGTGAAGGTGAAAAATTACTTCCTTAAAGGTGGCTACGGCTACAACTGGGTGCTCGGGCGTCACTGGCTTGTGGCTGTGTCGGAGTCACCGATGCTGGGGCTGCGGCATGGTGTGGTCAATGAAGAGAGGGTAAAAAACACCTTTGGTGCCTATAATGTGTTCCGCATGTCGGGTGTCTATAACCGCGGCAAGCTTTTTGCGGGACTTGTTGGCCGCATATCGACAAGCCTTATAAGGGATCATGAGTCGACGATGCTCTCCAACATGATGTCGGTGGAACTTTCGGTGGGCTATCGCTTCAACCTCTGGTAAAGCTGCCGATATCAATAAGTAAATAAGCAGGGACGCGCATGCGCGTCCCTGCTTATTTACTTATTGATATCGGCAGCTT
>JAAVGC010000058.1 GCA_014800445.1 Bacteroidales bacterium
GGTGTAAATCCGTTTAACCAGCCCGGTGTTGAGGATTACAAGCGCAACATGTTCGCTCTCCTCGAGAAGCCCGGCTACGAGCAGCAGACAGCAGATATAAAGAAGCGTCTATAAGCTGATTAACCTTTCGAATTGAGGTCGCCCGTAAGGGCGGCCTTAATTTTTGTGAAGCCATAGAACTCGAAGAATAGACTCGGAATTGGAGAAGAAAAGTTATTAACATTTTTAACAGAAGGAAGTTAATTAACATTTATTAACCGAGACGACAGAGTATTTTCTTAAATAATGTATAAATTTGCAACGAATTCTTTTGGGTTTTAGAAACTACTTATAACGAACTGCATAAATCGCCTGTTGATCATCGCTGCCTCGGTGCGATGCAAATGCTATTCGTGTTCAAATATTTTTTGAGGCCTTAAAACAGAAATCATACCGCTGCAAAGCAAACCGACAATCACTACCGCAAATCCTCTCCCGCAATCACTACTTGCAGCTATGCTGCATCACTACACTACTTCCATCACTACACTACTACCATCAGAATCAATTCACCTAACTAACGAAAATTCCCTTAAGCTACTTGCAATAATCCTACCAGGAACTACTACAAAACCAATCATAAAGTAATTTAATAACATGAGTATCAGAAAGCATGTAGCCGTGTTGCTTTCTTTTGTATTCTCGTTGAGTCTTTTTGCTCAATCAGGAGGCAAATTCCAAGTGACCGGTAATGTAAGCGACTCCGATGGGGAGCCTCTTGCAGGTGTGACAGTTTCAGTGAAGGGGCAGCCCGCTATGGCTGTTGCCACCGACATTGACGGTAACTACAAAATCTCTGTTCCCGACAAGAACAGCACAATTGCCTTCAGCTACATCGGCATGCAGCCCGTTGAGGAGAAGGTGAACGGTCGCAAGGAGATCAACATCGTGATGACCAGCATGGCTATGGAGCTCGACGACGTTGTGGTCGTGGGTTACGGCAGCCAGTCGCGCGAGATGCTTACCACCTCAATCTCCAAAGTCGACAACAAGGTTCTCGAGAACGTTCCCTACACCAACGTGAGTCAGGCCCTTCAGGGTTCGGTTTCAGGTGTGCGCGTTCAGAGCACTACGGGTCAGCCGGGCGAAGCAGCGCGTATCATCGTGCGTGGCGGTACTTCGATCCAGAATTTCAACACAGCCGAGCCTCTCTATGTTGTCGATGGCGTAACCCGTGAAAACATCAACCACATCTCGGCCAACGATATCGAGTCGATTCAGGTACTTAAAGATGCTGCCTCGACTTCGATCTACGGTGCCAAAGGCTCGAACGGTGTTGTGATCATCACCACCAAGTCGGCCAAGGAAGGCAAGGCTACGGTTAACTACAGCTACGACCTCACATTCTCGANGATGGGCAAGACCTACGATTTTGCCAGNGCCGAGGAGTATATCACATTCCAGCGNGTCAACCGCAATCCTGCAACCAGCCCCGCTATAACCGAGGGACAACACTGGTGGTCNTCACAGTCGTCGCCTTACGGCACCGGCAACGATCTCTCCAACAATTCATGGTACACCACTCAGTACCTCACCGATGCCAACAAGCANAANCTTCAGGAGNGNTGGAAATCAATGGCCGATCCCGAAGATCCCACAAAGACCCTCATCTATCAGGAAAACGACTGGTCGAAACTTGCTACCCGTACCGGTGTCTCGCACAATCACCACATCGAAGTGGGCGGCAGCTCTGACCGCGCGAAATTCCTCGCCGGTCTCGGCTACATGACCACNGAGGGTATTCTGAAAGGTACGGATTATGACCGTCTTTCATTCAACATGAACGGTGAGGTAAGCATTCTGAAGAACCTGAGCGTAAATGCCAGAATGTACTTCACACAGACGACCAAGAACGACTCTCCGTTTGAAATGGCCGGCGCTTTCTACCGCATCCCCGGTACCGCTCCTACAACAAAGATTTACAATGAGGACGGCTCTCTCACCTACGGCACCAGCTGGGGCGAAGCTAACCCGCTTTATGCGCTTGACGTTGTCAATCCTAAACTNCGGACTAAAACCCAGAACCAGACTTACACTTTCGGCGGTAATTGGAACATCCTTCCCGAACTTTCGTTCAAGCCGACGATTTCGATGTACAGAACTCAGCNGAATTACGACAANTTCATTCCGAGCCATTACAANGGCCGNTGGATCGACAACACACGNGANGCACTACGCANNNCGANANACNGANACNCACTACCAGGTGGATGCTGTGCTGAACTACATCAAGACNTTCAANGAGGATCATAACCTCAATGTGATGCTCGGTCTCAACTACACGCAACGCGACTATGACTGGGTGTCGGCAGGCGGTAAGGGTGGTTCCAACGACAACATAACCACTGTAGGTGGTGTCGCAGAGAAGACTACTGCTTCGAGCTCGACCTCAACCCACAAGATGATGGGCTACTTCGGCCGTATAAACTACAACTATCAGAACAAGTATCTTCTTACTCTCACCGCCCGTTACGACGGTGCTTCGAACCTCGGTAAGAACAACCGCTACGGTTTCTTCCCCGGTGCTTCAATAGGTTGGCGTATCGATCAGGAGCAATTCTATCCTGAGGATCTGAAGCGTAATCTTCAGGCAAAGATCCGTGCCAGCTATGGTGTGAACGGTAATATCAACGGTCTTGCCGACTGGACTTCCTACGGTTATTACAGTGCCGGCTCGACTCACTTCGGTAATCCGGCAATACGCATGGGTTGGCCCGCCAACGACGACGTGAAATGGGAACGCTCAAAGACATTTGACATCGGTGCCGACTTCAAGATCTGGGACAACCGCATCGACCTGACCGTAGACTGGTTCCGCAGAAGAACCGATGATCTTATCACCCTGTTCACAATGCCCTTCTCAACGGGTCTCGGTCAAGTTTACACCAACAACGGTAGTCTTGAGAACAAAGGTCTTGAAATCGAGCTGAACGCTCGCCTGGTCAACTTTGACAAGGATGGNGTGTGGCGCATAGGTTTCAACGCATCAAAGGTAACCAACAAGATCCTTGCCCTCCCCGAAAACGGAGTGGAGAACAACCGTCAGGGTGGCGATCTTATCTATGACCCGAAGAGCGGTAAAAATGTGTGGGTAGGTGGCATCCAAGAGGGTGGATCAATCGGCCAACACCTGATTCTCTATAATTTCCAGGGCGTTTACAAGACCGACGAAGAGGCAGCCAATGCNCCTTACCACAAGCTGTGTCTTTCNTCGGATCCCAACAAGACACAATATGGTGGCGATGCAATTTTCGCCGATACCAACGGCGACGGTGTCCTTGACGAGCTTGACCGCATCTATGCCGGTAACTCGCTTCCCGACTGGACNGGCGGTATCAACACCACTCTCTCATGGAAGGGTCTCGAGCTTTACGTGCGTGCCGACTACACTCTCGGCCACTCAATCTTCAACTGGGCCAAGAACTTCATGGACTACAGCATGAGCCATGACAGCAACTTTACAACGGATATCGTGAAGTATTCATGGCAAAAGCAGGGTGACGACGCCAAGATGCCCCGCTATAATGTAGGTAACGAGTGCTCATGTAGCGCCGACGGTATCTACCAGAGCACACTNTANCTTGANAANGGTGACTTCCTTTGCCTGCGTGAGGTAACTCTNTCGTACAACTTCTGCCCNGAGATCTTCAAGAAAGCGCGTCTGAGCAACGTGCGGTTAGCCTTGACAGGCAGCAACCTCTGCTATATCACCGGCTACAAGGGTCTCAGCCCTGAGGAGGGTGGTGTGGACGATGGCCGCTACCCGATGCCGCGCAACTTCACATGCTCACTTGCTCTCACATTCTAAACCAAAGAAGANATGAAATATAATTTCAACATCATAAAGAAAGCTGTTCTCGGCCTCGTGATTGCATCTTCGATGGCCGGTTGCGACAGCGTNCTCGAAGTTACTGACGACAGTATCATCGGCGGCTCCTCTTTCTGGAAAACTGAAGAGGATGTAAAGTCGGCCACTATGGCTCTCTACACTTATCTGCGTTCATGCGACGGACAATTGTTCAGACTCGGTGAATTGCGCTCGGAGACCGCCGGCCCAAACTCGCGCGGAGCAGGTGGCGGCCTGGAGATGTATTACCGCAACACTCTGACCCCTGCAACAGTGGATGCGAATTGGCATGTGTTCTATTCACTTGTCAACTACGCCAACTACGTAATCAATTACGGCGCAAAAGTAANATTTGAAGTCGAGGCCAACAAGAATTACTATCTTGCACAGGCTTATATCTCGCGCGCATGGGCNTACTTCGTGATGACCCGCGCATGGGGTGACCTGATCATCCGCACGGAGCCTGTGGAGGGTAACGCNCCCGATCTTATCTACAAAAAGCGTTCTNCGAAGGAGGAGGTGATGGCTCTCATCAAGAGCGACATAGACAAGGCTATCGAGCTTTTCGGCACACATGAGAGCTCGGGTGCCGCCGCCAGCGGCCGCATCTTCTGGAACAAGCCGGCTGCTATCGCCCTGAAAGCTGATGCTTACCTGTGGAGCGCAAAGGTGCTCGGCGGCGGCGAAGCTGACCTGCGCACAGCTCTTGCAGCTACCGAGGAGATCGTACGTCTCACAGCCGATGACTATATCGAGCTGACAAGCGACTACGCATCGATTTTCGATTACAACAACAAATTTAACGGCGAGCTTCTATTCTGTATCAACTACCAGAAAAATGAGGCTGAAAATAACTTCTACTCTGACTGCTGGTGCCATCAGGGNGATGTGCCCCTGCACATCGATGAGGAGACCGACGCTATCCTGAATCCTTGCAACGGTCAGGGCATCGCAACTCCTACCGAGACACTGCGCAACGCNTTTGATGCCGATGACACCCGCAGNGCAGGCACTCTCTTTGATGTNTATGCAATCGAGGANGACGGCAGCAAGACCTACAACACGAGCATCGTGCTCAAAGGTAAGGGCATGGTTGAGAATGGCCGCCGCTTCTACATGAACCACGTGATCCTCTACCGCTACGCNGACGTGATCCTGATGCAGGCTGAGGCCAAGAATGCCCTCGGCATGGACCCGACAGAGGAGATCAACATGATACGCGAGCGCGCTTATGGCGATAAGTTTGAGGACCACAAGTTTGTGGCAGGCTCCAAGGAGTACAACGACGAGGTCATCCTCGACGAGCGCCTCAAGGAGTTCTCGTTTGAGTGCAAGCGCTGGTTTGACCTCGTGCGCTTCNACAAGGTGTTCGACAAGGTTCCCTCGCTCAAGGACAAGAAGGGTCAGGATTACCTCAAGTGGTTCCCCATCAGNCTCGGCACTCTCAGTGTAGAGCACCTCGTGGAGCAGAACCCGGGATGGTCAAACTATTAATCAAGGAATTATTAGGTAAATGATAGGTTGATAAAGGGGTATCCTTTGAGAAAAGCGGTTTTTCCGGAGGATCCCCCTTTGTTTTTTATTTAGAACCCGAAGGAAGCGGACGCACCATGGTGCGTCCCTACAAGGTTAATAGAATTTATTATGGTTTTTATGAAAAAGATACTGATGGCAGCAGCCTTCGCTTTGGTGGCTATGGGCTGGGGAGTGTCGGCCAAGGACACTACTCCGGGAGCACGCAAGGTGAAGGATGTCGTGATATATGAGGATTCTCTGTTTTATGTCGCTTTCCCTTCAGTAGTGAAGGTGAACGGCGAGTATATCGTGGCTTTCCGCCGCGCAAAAAACAGGGTTTACTTCAATGAGCCTTTCCCCACCCACACCGACGAGAACAGTTATCTGGTAAGTGTGCGCTCGACCGACGGCGAGCACTGGACCGAGGAACCAGACCTGATCTATGCCAACCCGTTCGGCGGATCGCAGGATCCCTGCCTGCTTGCACTGCGCGACGGCACTCTGCTCTGCACAAGCTACGGCTGGATGAATCTGCGCGAGGATGCGATAGAAAAATTAGCTCAGCCCGTGTGCCATGAGGGTAACTGGGTGGCTACGGGCGGTTATCTGCTCCGCTCGCACGACAAGGGTAAGACATGGGAAGCTCCCATCACTCCGATCCCGGTCAAGGATGCGGTTTACAAAGACCCATTCGGCAAACCGATGCCTGCCTACAACCGTGGTGCTCTGTGGGAAGGTAAGGACGGCCGCATCTTCTGGATAGTGGCTTCAATGGATGACTATCCTCTGACTAAAACGTCGAACCACCTGCTCTACTCTGACGACAAGGGTGAGACATGGAACTACGGCAGCGTGGTGGCCACACATGACAAATACATCTTCAACGAGGCTTCGGCCTACGAGACTCCCAACGGAGATATCGTGGCTTTCATACGCACGGAGAACCCGGAGACACGTGCGGTGATATCGCGCTCGACCGACGGAGGCAAGACCTTCGACTGGCAGCCTATGGGATGGTACGGCCACCCGCTGGCGGCTACGCGTCTGCCTGACAACCGCGTGTTCCTGACCTATGGTTACCGCGAGAAGCCCTGCGGCGTGCGCGCACGCATCCTAAATCCCGAGTGTACGGACTTCGCCACCGCCGAGGAGATAATCCTGCGCGATGACAATGGCCCGGGCACTGACGTGGGCTACTCGTGGCCTGTGGTGATGGATGACACTCACGTGCTCGTGGTGTACTATATAACACACGAGAACGGTCTCCGCTACATCGGCGGCACGATCGTCGAAATTGATCCTGTGGAAAAATGAAAAAATCATTAGCGATAGTTACCGGTGTCGTGCTTCTTGCAGGATGCCAACCGAAAAGCGACAGTCTGATGGCTGACCGGGATGAGAATAATCTTTTTCTCAACACGGCTCCCGGAAAGAAGATGATCGTAGATCTCGACATGTGCACTGACGTCGATGATGCATGTGCAATACGCCTCGCCACTGCTCTGGACGATGACAGCATCATCGACCTTCAGGCTGTCACTCTTTCAGTAACCGGACCAAATAACATAGAGGCCACGCGCGGCTTCCTGCTCTACGACGGGAAGCCTGATGTGCCNATAGGNCGCAGCGTTGTGGACAATGAGCCTCACGAGTCGCCTTACTGGGACATCATGGCCGAATATGACGATGGAAAGGCTGATGTGTATGACGCGGTGAAGCTCTACCGCAAGGTGCTCGCCGAGGCCGACAGCCCTGTGGATATCGTCACTACNGGGTATGTCAGCAATCTGGAATATCTGCTGAAAAGCGAACCCGACGAGTACTCTCCTCTTGACGGCACGGAGCTCGTGAGACAGAAGTGCGGCCAGCTGTATGTGGTGGGAACAACTTACCCCAAAGGGCACTGCAATAACATACATGTGACTTACGGCGCACGCAAGGGGGCGGACTATGTGACCCGCAACTGGCCTCTGCCAATCCTGTTCTTCACCAACGAGGTGGGTGGCCGGATGGTATGCGGCAAGGAGCTTCAGGTTGTCGATAAGGAAAACAATGATGTTGTGACTCGATCGCTGCTTGCGTTCGGCACGCACGATGGCCGTGCGGCATGGGATCCGTTTGGTGTGTGGGCCGGTGCTCTGGCGTGCGGTGACGCAACGAANCTCGGCTTCCGCCGCGGCAACCTGAAAATCGATGTCGCTACGGGCGACAACCAGTGGACCGACGACGAGAACGGNCGCCACTTCACAATCTATCCGCTCGAGAAAGACTGGGACTACTACAACACCGAAATGGATAAGTGGGTCGTCAAAAAGGCTAAACTCTAACAGCTCTGAGAATCAATAAATTCATATAGCANAACAGAATGAACGGGAATATCGCAGGGCAATGAGTCNGCGGTGTTCTCGTTCGTCGGATAAAAATGTGTCAGACGCAATGAAGAAAGTATACATCTTACTGACTGTGGCGATGAGCGTGATGCTCGCCGCATGCGGCAACAGCAATAGTGAAGGGGGCAAA
Source organism: Bacteroidales bacterium (assembly GCA_014800445.1). Classification (GTDB taxonomy): domain Bacteria; phylum Bacteroidota; class Bacteroidia; order Bacteroidales; family Muribaculaceae; genus JAFLTL01. The sequence continues at coordinate 7,922 of JAAVGC010000058.1, forward strand.
GATAGTGCCGCAGCAGTGCAGCACCCCAAGGTGAAAAATGTGATCATCGATGCCGATACCGACAATGAGGTGGATGACCTCATTGCGATCATGGCCGCACTGAAAGCGGAGGAACTGGACATCATAGGNATGACCGCCGTGCAGTGGGACGGAAGAAACAACACCGTGGTGGATGGCGACGACCCGAACTGGAACAGCCGGTCGGCTTACACAAGCTGGCTGATGAACAACATCATGGCACAGATGCTCGGACGTCCGGACCTGCCGCTGCCCAAAGGAAGCGACAAGAAGATCGTCTATAAGAAAGGAAGTGACAACAATCAGGGGCGCGAGTGCGAGGCTGCCGACTTCATCATCGAGAAGGCTCACGCGCTGCCCGCNGGAGAGAAACTTACCATCATCAGCACNGGNGCACTGACCAACGTGGCTGCGGCTCTGATGAAGGATGCGACGATCGCTCCGAAGATCGCCGTGTACTGGCTGGGACAGACTTATGACACGGAGAATGAAAAACGCTGGATCGGCGAATATGAGTTCAATGTGTCGAACGACCTGGATGCGTTTGATCTGCTCTGCGACACCCAGGGGCTGGAATTCCACATCATGCCTACTAATGTGAGCTATGTGCTGTGGTTCAGAACCGCACACTCGGTGAATCAGCTCGAGAANCTNGGTAGCGCGGGCAAATTCACTGCCGACCGCTGGCGCCAGTGGATGGGTGGCAACATGGATTCNGGCCGCATCATCTGGGACCTCGCCATGATCTATGCTATCACCAATCCCGAATGGGCCACACAGACCAAGGTGATGACCCCGGACTGGACCACTCCACGCGAAATCGACCTCTTCACGAGCATCGACGCTCCAAAGATGAGAGCCAAGTTCTGGGAGACAATGGGATGCCCCGACGAGCAGTAACTTATCAGAAGTACAGAAACAATGATCATAAACAGAACAATAACAGGTTGCCTGACGGCACTGGCGCTGTGCTCGGCAATGTCGTGCCGCGTGAACGTGGACGACAAAACCTATAACGCAGGCATTCATGTCATACCGCAGCCCAACGAAATGACCACGGGTGAGGGAGCTTTTGAGATCAACGGCTCGACCACTATAGGTACCGAGGGGGCTGAGTGGACCGACGAGGTGGCTCTGCTGAAAGGAAAACTTGAAAAGGCAAGCGGACTGACTATCGACCCGATGCCCGAAGGGGAGACATTCAACTGCATCTTACTCAAGAAAGATGACAACCTGGGCGAAGAGGAGTACAAAGTGGACGTGACCGACAGCATGGTGACGCTGACGGCCTCGAGCGAGAAGGGGATGTTCTACGCCGTGCAGACTCTGCTGCAACTGCTCCCGGCCGAAGTGGAGATCGCCGAGGCTTCGCGCATCGACATGTCGATCCCTTGCGTGAGCATCGCCGACAGCCCGCGTTTCAGCTACCGCGGACTTATGATCGACCCNTGCCGCCACTTCTTCAGCGTGGATGAACTGAAACGTCAGCTCGATGTGATGTCGATGCTGAAGATGAACACNCTGCATCTGCATCTCACNGACAATCAGGGATGGCGCATCGCTATCGATAAGTATCCGCAGCTTGTGGAGTGCTCGGCCGTGCAGGAGACCTACAACGGCGAGAAATATGGCCCCTACTACTACACGAAGGAGGATATCAAGGAGCTGGTGGAGTATGCCGACAGCCTGCACATAGATGTGATACCTGAAATCGAGTTCCCGGGTCACAGCCTGGGTGCGCTCGTGGCTTTCCCGGAACTGTCGTGCACGGGAGGNCCGTTTGAGAGCGAACAGGTGTTCGGCTACGAGGAAAATGTGTTCTGCATCGGCAACGATTCGGTGTTCACGCTCATGGAGGATGTGCTGCGCGAAGTGGCNGCCATGTTCCCGTCGGAGTATCTGCACATCGGCGGCGACGAGTGTGTGAAGAGCCGCTGGCATGAATGCCCGCGCTGTCAGGGTCTGGCGAAGCGTCTCGGCATCAAGGCCACGCCCGAGCATTCGGTGGANGANCAGNTGCAGAGCTACGGCATCAAGCGCATGGAACGCTTCATCTCGCAAGAGCTGGGCAAACGCATGATAGGCTGGGAGGAAATACTGGAGGGCGGACTGCCTGACGAGGCTACGGTGATGAGCTGGAAGGGAACGGAGTGCGGCGCANANGCGGCTTCGACGGCTCACAACGTGGTGATGGCTTCGATGGCCGACGGTCTCTANCTATGCTCGGCACAGGGTGCCGACGAGGTTGAGCCGGCTGCGATGGGTGGCCAGTCGTATCTGAAGGATGTGTATGCCTTCGAGCCNCTTCCCAANGAGCTTGACCCGGAGATGCACAAATANATTATAGGCACTCAGGCNTGCCTGTGGAGCGAATGGACACCCGACGTGGAGATGCTCGAGTATCTGCTCTATCCGCGCCTCATGGCTCTGGCAGAAGTGGCATGGACAGCTCCCGAGAAGAAGGACTGGGAGGACTTCCAGCGCCGACTTGACAACATGCAGGTGCGACTCGATGAGAGAGGCATAGGCTACCACATACCGATCCCCGAGGGGGAACTGACGACCAACCGCGTGTTTACGGGTGACTCGGTGGTGATGGCGTTCACCAACAGCCGCTCGCTCCCGATGGTGTACACAACCGACGGGACTGAGCCAGGCCTGAAGTCGACTCCCCTACCCGACAGCCTCGTGCTGAGCGANCCGTGCACGCTTAAAGTGGCCACGGTGACCGCTGGTGGCCGACTGAGCCCGGTGCGCACGCTTGCCATCGAGAAGCAGGATTATGTNCCGGCTGTGGCAGGTGACACAACCAAGGTGCGTCTGCAACTCGCCGACGGCCTTTTCCGCAACGACAGTGAGTATGGCAAAGCGGTGTTCCACACCGACACTGTGATCGGCGCGATCTCTGACTACAACAAGAGCAATTTCGACTACAAGAAGCCGAGCCTTGCCGTCTATACGGGATTCTTCAACGTNCCAGAAACNGGNATCTACACCTTCAAGTCNCTTGCCGACGAATTGTGGGTGGGCGATTCACGTCTGGTCTACAACCCCACATCGTCGCGCTTCTACGAGAAAAAGACACAGATCGCGCTCGAGAAAGGCGTGCATCCGTTCCGTCTGGTCGTTTCNAACCACCTGAAAGAAGGTTTCGCTCCGGGCTGGTACGCAATCGACTTCCAGTTTGAGCAACAGAAGTAAGATCACAAAAATAGCAGTCAATGAGGGCGTGCGAGAATGAATTGCACGTCCTCATTTCTTTATTTGTGTGACATACGCGTCATCATTCTAAAAAAACCGGTCGATGTTATCCAACACCGACCGGGCCATTCATAACCAATAATTGCATCAGCAATTTTACCTATAAGCCATCAATTATCTANCTGAGCAAACTTAATCTTCATTGTGAATGTGTTGACTTCTACACGGTAGTTACCCTCACGTGTGATATTCCATTTGTCGTCAGGATTACCCCCCTGAACAAACTTCACATTGTCATCACCGTCCTGATCGGAATAGTGGATGAGCGGCATCAGGTAATCACATCCCCAACCGGCGCCGACAGCAAGAGGCATCTTAATCTCACCCTGCCCAAGATAACCGGTGTAAACAAACACCCAAGGAGTATCCTCACTCTTTGACATAGGCGTAGGGTCATCGATGTTCCAGCCACAGGGAACAGCATCACCAACCATCCAAAGATTCTCATAAACAGGCTCAAGTAACTCCCATGTGCATGTCATGTTCTTGAGGTTGAGATGCACGGTATAATAACCGCTCTCTTCCACCATGAAGAGTTCGCCGGTATCGCCTTCTGTCTTGACAAGAGTATTATTGTCAGAACCCTTGGTTATTGCGGTGCCCTGCCCATCTATGTCATAGACAAACTTCACGCCGGTGTTCTTGTCGAACCATCCGCTCCAGTTGTACTGTTTGCTGAGCACAGGTTCATTCATCTGCACATCGGTACCCTCGTCCATTGCGGCATTCACGATGTAGAGAGGGCGCGCAACGGCACGATAGCCCGTGAGTAACACTGTGGTTGTGCTCACTTCAGGCTTCATGTAGATTGCCTCATTGTCGACTGACGCAACAATCTCAGCCTCGATGCGCACCATAGTCTCAGGACTTATTCCCCAACCGAGCAGGTAATCGTTAAGTTCGTCGGCAGTGAAGGAAACAGAAGTCTGTCCCGGCTGAATCTCCATCAGCTCAGTTGCCGATGCAAAGTTATTGTCGGCAATATCCATGCGGAAATATGACGTGATCTCTGAGCCGGCTCCGCGATCAGCAGGAGCGTTCCACGAGAAAGTCAGCACCTCTTTTTCTGCATCGGCAGCCTCAAGTACCAGTTCCTCGACAGATGCAGATATGAACATCTGATCCTCGGGAGTCTCGATATGATACTGCACATCATCGGAGCCGCACGAAGCAAGTGCCGGCAGCAGAAGGGCGGCAAGATATTTATATGTTTTCATCATGTGTTGTCGTAAGTTTTAACGATTGAACCCTGAATTACTGATCAGTTGCATCCCAGTAAGGAGCCTGCACAAGGTTAGGATTCTTGTCGATCTCATCCTGGTAGATTGGAATCCAATAGAATGATTTACGATAAACGCGAGGAATAATCTCTACACGCTGATAGAATTTCGATGCGTCATTCTCCGTTGCCGGATCCATAGCATTCATTCCCGTATATGAGCCGTTGAGCCACTCTTCGCCTTTCTTCCAGCGACGTATGTCGTGATAACGTAAGCCCTCGCAACCAAGCTCAATGCGACGCTCTGCCCATATGAGACGNCGCATCTCCTCCTGATCATTGACATTCACATGGATGTTCTCGCTATCAGTAGCACCNGAGGTGTAAGTGCGCAGGCCGGCACGCTTTCTGATCTCATTGAGATACTTTAGCATCTCAGTGCGGTCACCATTTGCCTCATTGAGCGCCTCGGCATAGTTGAGGTAAGCCTCNCCAAGACGATAGACGATACCGGGACGGTAGGGATGACCACTNACATTCTGCTCAAAGTCGGGCGACACGCGCTTGCGAAGCAGATAACCGGTCTGCGGTGCATCATGTGTACCGATGTTGTCCTGATGCAGATACATCATGTCAAAGTTGCGTTTCTTGCAATAGAAGTAAGCATTCTGGTAGTTGACAGTCACATAGAAGCGAGGCTCACGATGTGTGTACATGTTATAGGTTCCGGCATCGTTGATNATCATGTTCTGCTTGTCAACCTGCTTTCGCCCTTTCCATGCCGTGTAACGCACTTCATCTTCTGTTGAGAAACCGTCCTCTACATAGCCCGAATTGGGATCATCGATCAGCAAGCCATTCTCCATGAAGAATGCATCCACAAACTCCTGATAAACGCCGAGACCACCGTTGCCACCTTCACCCTTGGAGTAGGTGTGTGACTCATATTGGCCGTAGTCGCTGTCGGGACGTGCAAACAGAATCTCGGGACAGTCGTTGGCATTGGTCGGCAAAAACAGGTTCTGATAGGAGCTGAAAGGATCAATCGAACCGTCTTCATTGTACTCAATATAGAGCTTGTGACCGGCGGCATGTGCTGCCTCNATAAGTTCGCGGCAAGCCTCGGCAGCCTTTGTCCATTTCGTTGCGTCGTAGGAGGTGCTGAACAGGTGGTTGCCCTCGCGGTCGGTGAAGTTGGCGTAGTCGGGGTTACCGTTGACGAGCGGGCTGGCAGCATAGAGAAGCATACGGGCGCGCACGGCCAGACACATGATCGATGTCGCACGGCCATATTTAGCCATATCGGTATATGTTGCCGGCAATTCCTGTGACAGGTACTTAAGTTCTTTGTCAAGCCAGTCAACAATTTCGTCATAAGGCGACGGACCAAACATAAGTTCTGCAGCACTTGCCTCTGTGGAAGCAAGATATTCCGGTTCAAAAGGAATTGGGCCATAGGTATTCATCATCTGCCAGTAGGCATAGCACTTGAGAAAACGGCACTCAAGTTTCATCAGTGCTACCTCATCGCTTGAAAGGCCTTCTGCCGGCAGCGGTTTCACATTCTGCATGAATATGTTGGCCTGACGGATACATTTAGGCATCTTTGCCCAGTGGTCGCCTGACCATCCGGTCTGAGGATTGACATTACCTCTGAGCCATGGAATAGTGTTCCATCCCCACTGCTGCCAGCGNTCNGANGCATAAAGGTCNTCGGCAAGGACATCCCAGCCCTCGCTATTCACCCATCCCCANTAAGGATCAGGGATACAAGAGTAGACTCCTCCAAGCCATCGCAAGGTAAGGGTCTTGTTGTCGAAGACCTGATCCATTGTCAGCTCAGTATCTTCTTCCTTGTCAAGATAGCTCTCACACGAGCAGAGCCCGATGAGTGCCGCGAAAAATATAAATACTTTTTTCATCTAAATTATCAGATTGGTTGTTGAGAGATCAGAACTTGAAGTCGACACCGAACATTACGGAACGCATCGTCGGATATTTCAGACCGGTATTGGTGTCGAGCTCGGGATCCCAAAGCTTGAACTTCGAGATGTAGAAGAGGTCGTTGCCGCTTATGTACACACGGGTATTCGACGAACCGTACTTGCGGGTAAAGCTCTTGGGGAGAGTATAACCAAGTTCAATGGTCTTGAGTCGAAGGAAGCTCATGTCTTTCCTCCACCATGTAGAACTTACCTGGTTCTGAGTGTTCTTGCCATAGGTGAGACGGGGCCAGAACACATCCTGTGACTGCATCTCGTCATCCCATGAGTCGGTATAGTTGGCGAAGATATTGTACATAGTACCCATGCCNGCACCCGGGATAATGTTGCTNCCTACCGACATCATGCGATGCGAGTCGCCTGTGCCCTGGAAGAANAAGTTGAGATCGGCATTNTTGAANCGNAGNTTTCCACCGAAACCGTAGATGATGCGGGGAGTGCTGACTCCACCGATATAGCCTTGGTCACGGGAGTTGATTACACCGTCGCCATTCATATCCTTGTACTTGATATCACCGGGACGNACATCATTACTGAGCTCAGAAACCGGCAGGCCGGGCAACAGGTTGCCGTTGGCATCGAAATCATCTGCTGTGTAAAGTCCGTCATCCCAATATCCGTAAAGCGAACCGATCGAGTTACCGGTAAGGGCGCGGTAAGTGCCTCTCACTGATTCCGGATCATCGTATTCCAGTACCTTGTTCTTTGCATAGGTGAATGTCGCACGTCCGCCTATCGACCAGTCCTGTCCGAAGTTGTGATTGTAATAAATCTGTGCTTCAGCACCTTTGTTTCGCACCTTGCCAAAATTGGCGTAGGGGGTGGTAGCGAAACCGATCTGAGTGGGGATAATACGTCGCTGCATGAAGATGTTGTTACGGTCTTCCTGGAACACGTCGAGCTGAATGTCAAGCGAGTTCCACAGACCAAGCTCCAGACCGAGATTGTATTTTGTCACAGTTTCCCACGTAAGGTTCGACACACCCACATCGCCTTCACGGATACCCGTTTGAGCCAATGTGTTGTAATTAGATGTCGGTCCGAACTTATAGCCCGATACATTTGAGTTGATCGTTGTGATGTAGGCGAAACGACGGCTGCTGCCAATGTCATCGTTACCAACCTTACCGGCCGATACACGTATTTTCAGTTTGTTGAGGTTCGGGGAGAAGTTCTCCATAAACTTCTCGTTTGACATAACCCAGCCCACAGCTACCGAAGGAAAGAAGCCGTAACGCTTGCCGGGAGCAAAGTTCTCGGAACCGTTGTAACCGAAGTTGAACTCGGCAACATAGCGCGAATCAAAAGTGTAGGATGCACGGCCTGCGATACCCTGATGACGATAGGGCTGTATGCCGCCGTTGTCATAGCTGTCGCGATTGAAAAGGAACATAGCATCCACACGGTGAACGTCATTGAAAATGCGGTTGTAGTTCACCGCAGCCTCAAGATAAGTGCGTGCATCACCGTAGCTTGAATCGTTATGGTGATTCAGGAAGTCGGAACCGTTGGTATTATTAGGCTCGGTGTGAATGAGGTTACCCTCGAGGTCACGGCCACGTGCGATACCGTAGTACACGGGCGTACGGTCGGCATAGTGGATTTTCTCATTATACACGTCGAAGGAGAAAAGCACGCGCGCTTTCAAGCCTTCGAGCCAGAACTTAAGATCCTGATCGACACTCACGAGAGCCTGGATCTGCGACTTGGTCTGCTTGGTGTAGCCTGTCTGGGTCAGCATCGCCCAAGGGTTGACACGTCCGGAGTCAAGAGGGATTCTACCGTCGGAGTAGATGGCCGGATGCACAAACGGAGTGGTCTCAAACGCAGAGTTAAAGACCTCCTCGGTCGAACTACTGTTCTTGCGCAGCGACTGCATGTAACCGCCCACATTGAAGCGAACCACGGTGGTCTTTGTAAGATCCATGTCGACATTGGCACGGACATTATATTTTTGAAGTCCTGTGGAAGTGTCGTAGGGAAGGTTCTCATCGCGGTTCATGTTACCGGTCTCACGGAAGAAAGAGCCTGTCAGTGCATAACGGAGGAAGTCGGAACCACCTGAGATACCGAGGTTGGCACGGGTATTTTCCGACATGTCCTTTGTGATTGCGTCGATCCAGTCAATATCTGGGTAGAGATCGGGGTCATAGCCTGACAGGGTGCGGTCGATGCGCTCCTGCGCGAAGATCTCTTTTCCGGCAAGATTATTGATAAGCGACATGTGCTCGGCTGCGCCGACAAACTCAGGAAGTTTAGTCGGGCTGCGGAATGACTGTTCTACCCTGAATGTGACTGTGGGGGCGCCGATTTTACCACGCTTTGTGTTCACAAGAATCACACCATTGGCACCGCGCACACCATACATGGCCGATGCCGATGCATCCTTAAGAATCGAAAACGACTCAATTTCAGCAGGATCAACGTCGTCGAGGCTACGCTCCACACCATCGATGAGCACCAGGGGCGACGTACCGCCACTGAACGACGAGATACCGCGGATCCAGAAACTTGATGAATCATAGCCCGGTTCGCCGGTAGGGCGGTAAGCTATAATACCGGCAAGCTGACCGGCCAGATTACCCGTCATCGAGCGGTTGGCGTTGGTCTGAAGCAACTCCGGGGAAATGGTCGTGATCGAGCCGACAACCGATGCTCTCTGCTGAGTGCCGAAGCCCACTACCACAGCCTCCTCAAGTTCGGTGATATCTTCCTCAAGAACAATGCGGAACATGGTGCTGTTACCCACCTTCACCTCCTTATCCTTGAAGCCGACATAGGTCACCTTCAGAGTCGACATTTTGTTGGCNACGTCAAGAAAGAAGTTGCCGTCAATGTCGGTCATTGTACCATTGTTTGTACCGACCTCAATAACCGATGCTCCCACAAGGGGCTCATTGTTGGAGTCGGTCACCGTACCTGAAATCTTGATTGACGCGGCGGCCCAAACGGGACACAGCATCGCAATCAGCAGAAGAACCAAAGAAATAAGGCATCTGCCGGGGACACGTAACCGTCCCACAGAATCTTGCAGCGATGTTTTCATTAAGTGATATTTGTGTTAATATTTGGTTATCCGGTCTTGAAAGTTGGTCGAAAGAGAGGGGAAAATTACCCCCCCCCGTTAACCTTTATTAACTTAATATCAGTGCAGGGAGAGCGTATTTCTTGGCTCTAACGAAAATATANCGCAAATTTAGTATCAAAAAATCTTAAATTCCAAATAAAAACATCAAATTCAATCTTGGGAGAGAATATGTTATACAACATATTTTTCTCCTAAATTTCTTACAATTACTTATAGGNCNCATGGGCTACATAGTTTTTTTGAAAGTTTTTGCGTAAATACGACTTGTATGCCGCGGTANTTGTTATATTTTTGCGCTCCCATAATAACCGGCGCTTAAATGATATGAAAAAAAGCATCGTATATACCCGCACNGGCGACCTGGGCACAACGGCTCTGGTGGGCGGACAACGCGTGAGGAAATCGGCGCTGCGTGTCGAAACTTACGGCACAGTCGATGAACTNAACTCGTGGATAGGTCTCGTGGCTGCCGACCCGAAACTCGACGCAATGACACGCGGCGAACTGCAGTGGATACAGAACAAGNTGTTTGACCTCGGCTCGTACCTCGCCACCGACCCGGTGGATGAGATGACACAGGCTCCNGGATTCGGACAGCAGACCGTGTCGCGNCTCGAGCANNAGATTGACCGCCTTGACGACGCCGTGCCGGCATTGACCCAGTTTGTGCTTCCCGGCGGTTGCACTGCTGCTGCNCAAGCCAACATAGCNCGNGCGGTGTGCCGCCGTGCCGAACGCCGCATGGTGGAACTCGCCGAACAGTCNTGGCTCGACCCCGACACNCTGCGTTTCATCAACCGACTGAGCGACTTCNTGTTCGTNCTGTCGCGCTACTTCAACGTGACTAATGACACGCCTGAAATATTCTGGCAAAAAGACGCTAAATAATAACAACATAAAACTGATATACACCAATGTACTGGACACTTGAACTTGCCTCGAAACTCGAGGANGCACCCTGGCCCGCAACCCGCGAAGAACTCATCGACTACGCAATGCGCAGCGGAGCTCCGATGGAAGTGATCGAGAACCTGCAGGAAATCGAAGATGAAGGCGAAGCCTACGAATCGATCGAAGACATCTGGCCCGACTACCCCTCCAAAGACGACTTCCTGTTCAACGANGANGAATACTAAAGTACAACTTCATTNACAAGTGCTTACAACTAAGCACTTAGCACAAAATCCACCTCAAANCCGGGGTGGATTTTTCATGTTTTAAGCACTCAAAAGTATCAATTTAATCTGTATTTTTACACGCTCACTATCCTTCTCACTATCCTCTTTTTCCAAAATATCCCCCTTGATTATGGAATAGTAATTAACATNTTTATGTTGNTAACATCAANCATAATATAAATNTAATCAACAAATTANCCCTATTAGNAAGTAANAGCACCTCACGTTTTCTGCTCATCTTCTTCTAAAATTTTAACGATTAAAACCTNTAAATTTCANACAGGAGGATAGTANATGTCTAATTTATTAATATCTAACAAATTATCCAACACACTAAAACAAAACTATCCACCAACAGTGTAGTGGATAGCAAATGGGGGGGGTAGTGGTTTTAACATACCTCAAAGTTAAAATCGTTATAATGGAAAAAGGTTATTTTCTTGTTTCTTCCTCCCTAAGATTGAAATTCAATAGTTCATTAACTCTTGCCTTGAGAGTAGAGGGCAAGAACTTTGCATAAACTTTTTCCGTTGTCCAAGTTGTTGTGTGCCCCATTAACTGTGCGATAGTTTTTATATCAACACCTTTGTTTAGAGCTAAAACAGCAAATGTATGCCGGGCTACGTGAAAATGTAATCTGAAAGGGAGCTCCATTTTCTCACCCATACATTTGAGTGAGGTATTCATAACCTTGTTCCTACAGTTAATAGCTCCCTTCAACTTAACTTCATTGTCAAGGTTAAACTCACAATCGAGCTGACCAAAAACAAAGTTTTCATTTACATCTTTGTACTTGTTCAAGATTTCCAACATACCTTTATTGATTGGTACTTCCAACAGAATAGGTCTCTTTGTATGATTCTTGACAATCAAATGCCGAATCATATTGTTGTCAAAATCTATATCAGACCAC
>JAAVGC010000059.1 GCA_014800445.1 Bacteroidales bacterium
TCAGCATCCGGATTTATCGTGGATGCAAGTAGACGACGCTCATAAATCTCATCGTTGCAATACGCTATGTAACGTCCTGTCACCGTCGAGGGCAATGTCTCTATGAAACGCCGCAGTGGTGTTACTTGTTCAATTGTCGGCATCATGGTTTTCAGTGACTGCTTCATGGCCGACACAGCGATCTTCTCTATTCGTTCAATTTTAAGATCTTTGCGTTCCGAACGTTCGCATCTCACGGGCACGAAACGATTTATGCCGATTTCTGTCAGTTTCTCGATCATCCACTCCATACGGTCGACATTTTTTGTAGGAGCGACAGCTATTGTGATACTATTAGTCCATGGAGAAGGAATCAGCTCTTGCCTGACAATTTCAAGAAGCACACCTTTGGGACGTGCGTCAGCTATCATGCACTTGTAGAGATTTCCTTTGCCATCGATTACTTCCACTTCGTCACCNTCTTTATGGCGAAGTACACGTATGCAGTGCCCCGACTCTGTTTCTGGCAGACGGGGATCTACAGCAATATCAGGAGCGTAAAAACGTATCATCTTTCAGGTGTGTGTCTACTTCTTATGCTCTATTTCCTTGGCAATGCTGACCTCGGCATCAGCTTCCAGCTCAAACGTTTCGTCCANCGTAAGCTTATGGCGCGAATGATTCACCGACGGGAATATTATCCAGAACAGAATACCTACCAGTAGTGCATATCCGGCAAAGATCAGCCATGATGTATGCCANCCCTCAATCTGTGCGNTTCCCTCAGGTTGTGTAAANACAAGATTATTCACCACCCAGCCTGCGGCAAGTGTGCCAGCAGTAGCTCCCAGACCGTTGGTCATGACCATAAACAGNCCTTGTGCNCTGCTACGCATTGATGCATCGGTTTGCATATCCACATAGAGTGAACCTGAAACATTAAAGAAATCAAATGCGATACCATATACGATCATCGACAGGATAAAAAGGTACACNCCATCCGACGGATTTCCTATACCGAAGAAACCAAAACGGAAGAACCANGCGAACATCGACATAAGCATTACTGCCTTTATACCGAATCTCTTTAGGAAAAATGGAATAAGCAGAATACAGAATGTCTCGCTTATCTGCGACAGCGAGATAAGTGCATTTGCATTTTTNGCTCCCCAAGAGTCAGCATACTCCGCAACATTCTGAAATGATGANATAAAACTGTTTCCATAGCTATTGGTGATCTGAAGAGATACNCCGAGNAGGAANCTGAATATGAAGAATATTGCAAGCTTGCGATCCTTGAAAAGCATGAATGCCNTTAACCCNANAACCTCTGACAAAGAGAAATTACCGCTGGAAGTCTTGCTTACAGGACANTTNGGAAGCGTAAGGGCGTATATGGCAAGGAAAATGCTGAANGTTCCNGACAACATCAACTGAAGTGGTGATGACTGCATCTGTACNCCGTNGATGCTGATGAAGTTAACCATGAGCATCGCCACGATAAAACCAACTGTACCAAACACTCTGATGGGAGGGAACGTCTTGACTGTGTCATAACCATAGCGTGTGAGCGATGAATAAGCCACTGAGTTTGCAAGACCTATTGTGGGCATGTAAAATGCAACNGAGCATGAATACAGTGTNAATAGGGGAGTAAAAGAAACCGTTTCAGCCATAAGGCAATAAAACGATGCGGCCATCATGAATAATCCGGCAAGTACCTGGCAGATACTGAGCATACGTTGCGCNGGTATCCAACGGTCGGCAACTATGCCTACAAGTGCNGGCATAAACAATGACACGAGGCCCTGCACTGTGTAAAACAGATATATCTTAGGCCCTAAACCTTCATTTACCAGAAAATTACCCAATGAGATAAGATAGGCTCCCCAGATGGCGAATTCCAGGAAGTTCATCACTGTAAGTCTCAGGCGTATATTGTTCATGAGATGGAATGTGATATTGTAAGTATGTGATAACCTANAANTCAGTCTCTTTCNCTTCGCTTTTTGTGAATCAGACGCTTTATTTTCGAAGCCTTTTCATATTCCTCGTTTTCCACTGCCTGACGCATCAGATTTTCAAGTTCACTGATAGCAAGATTCTCAAGTCGTGGTTCTCTGTTTGAGGATTTCTCCGGACTTATAGGAGTATTGGATTCTTTCCACCGTATCTCTATCTTTTCACCAGCCGAATTATGCCCGGAAGCAGTACCGATACCTGGCCCACCTTTGTCAAGTCGGAATCCGGCAGTATGAAGGATCTCAGTAGTTGTATATATCGGTGCTCCGGCTCTCATTGCAATTGCTATAGCATCGGAAGTGCGTGAATCAAGTTCGACTTCTGTGCCGTGGTCGTCGACAAACGTCATTGTTGCAGAAAAAACGCCGTCGCTGTAGTTGTATATAAATACTTCCTTGAGAACGATGCCAAAAGCGTGTGCGAATCCTGCAAATAGGTCATGTGTCAGCGGACGTGGCGGAATTATACGCTCGATGATTATTGCTATTGACTGAGCTTCTGGAGCCCCAATCACCACTGGAATACGGTAACTCCCGTTTTCCTCCGACAATATGAGAGCATACGCTCCGTCATGGATCTGATTATAGCTCAGTCCCATGACATTGAGTTTTATTCTTCCGTCCCCTTCCATATTATTCCACTGCCATAACAAAGATGAGAATCCTTATCGTATAGTGTGACAAACTGCCCAGGTGCTACACCTTGTATCTGCTCACAGCTGTCAATGATATACTGTTCAGGGGTGTTTGTTGACTGTCGCAGGATTCCACGCAGAAAAGAAGGCATGTGTCTGTTCTTAAAAGTGATTTCAATGCCTTCTTCCGGTATTGAGTCTCCCCAGGGAGAACCTGAAATCAGATGCATTGACGAAATCGTTATTCTGCGACTGTACTGTAGGGGAGTGTCATATCCACGGCTCACATAAAGAATGTTCCGGTTTACATCCTTATCAATCACAAACCACGGTCCCCCTCCGAGTCTGAGGCCNTTACGNTGTCCAATAGTATGGAACCAGTAACCGCGATGTTGGCCAAGAATCTTTCCCGTCTCTACTTCAACGATGTCGCCNGGCACACTTCCGAGGTGCTGTTCAAGGAAGTCATTGTAGTTGATCTTGCCAAGGAAGCATATTCCCTGNCTGTCATGCCTCATTGCGTTCGGGAGCTTCTGTTGTAAAGCAATCTCTCTTACCTCGGCTTTCGGGAGATGTCCGATNGGAAATATNACATGTTTCAATTGATCGTAGGTTATACGCGAGAGAAAATCGGTCTGATCTTTAACCGGATCAAGGCCGGTGGCAAGCCACTTTNTTCCGTCCTTTTCAATTGTGGTNGCGTAATGTCCTGTTGCTGTAAGGTCAAACTCGTGGCCGCGTAACTGCTCAAAAAAACCGAATTTAATCATGCGGTTGCACATCACNTCTGGNTTGGGAGTCAATCCTTTACGNACTTCNTCCAACGTATAGGCCATAACATTGTCCCAATATTGACGGTGAAGGTNAATCTCCTCAAGCGGAAGACCATAACGGTGTGCTATGAGGTTGCACATTTCAAGATCTTCTTCGGCAGAACAATCGCCTCCATCACCTTCCATGCCAATGCGTATATAGAAGAGGTGCACATCATGTCCNTCCTCCACGAGTTTATGGACAGCGACAGCACTGTCTACTCCTCCTGATATTAGAGCTGCTATTCTCATCAGTTGTTCTCCGACGATGAATTTGTTTCGTTGTTGTTATTTTGTTGTTCAAGAGCCTTACGCTTTGCTTCGGCTCTTGCAGACTCTATATATTCTTTATTTTGAAGAACCTGACGGAACGCTACAAGTAGATTCTCCGTTACAAGGGATTTTGACAATATCTCATGGTTCTTGTTGGCGTAATAGATCGTCGGTTTATTGCGACGNTCAAAAAACTTCGCNGCTTCGGGCGATGCGGCTACAACCCAGTTAGATGGATATGTCGAAACTCGTTCCTTCCATGCCTGATCCGGCTGACCGGCATATAGTGACACCACTGTCATGTCACCGCGTTCTATCAGCTTGTTAAGACTGTAATCAGCTGACAGACGCACGCGAGCCATCATGTTGTCAGAGTCATCAGGATCATCAAAGAGGATAAGAAGATAGGAAGCTGATATGTCGTTTAGCTTCTTGGATTCTCCTTTCGATGTGGTAATGCTGACATCTGGGAGTGTCTTACCGACTTCACTTGATCCTAACTGTGATGCTTGGAGTGCATACCGTTCACGGACATCCTTGGGTACCTCCTTTGATTTTGCTGCTGCATTAGCAAAGAGCAGATACACTTGATCAATAGGATATTCCGCACTGTCGGAGTACATCTCGCGTTCTGCCATTTCAAATAGAGTCGGGAGATGCGAGGGAGCTTCTTTCTTTACATCCTTAATGAGCTTTCTTACCGACGTGCATACGACAGTCGTATCGGCATAAGGCATAAATGAAAGATAGTCGCCGAATGCTTCCTGCATTTTCGCACGCGAAGAGAATGCCGATTTGAGATTGCATCTTTCCCAGAAATGCTCAACGAGAAACGAAGTTCGGTCATTTAGTGATTCAAGATTTGCGGGAGGCTCAGGGTACTGGAAATAGTGGTCAGAAGTCTGTGCATGAAGGCAGCAGACTGAGATCAGGGTAATAAGAGAGAGTATTATTTTTTTCATTTCGCTATTAATCTATATTTTTTATTTTTAATTGTCGATGCTCTTGGCATAGTATGCAAAGATATAATATTTTTTTTGCTTCATACACATTACTGTGACATTTGAGTTTTTGCAGTTATGTGAAAAAAATGTAATTTTGCGGCTTCAAAATACATGGATGCTCCGGTATGGTTAGATTTGTTAGTTTCAATAGGTAAAAATAACCGGGGTATTCCAATTAGTTGTTCTAAAAAGCTAAGGAATGAATTTCTCAAGCACTCTGGATTTCAAACCGGCGTTGTTTACTGATCTGCGCGGATATAGCGTCCGTAAGTTCAAGGCAGACCTTATCGCCGGAATCGTAGTCGGAATTGTTGCATTGCCGCTGGCCATTGCATTCGGTATCGCATCGGGCGTCAGCCCGACGGTCGGACTCCTCACTGCCATTATCGGTGGTTTCCTTGTCTCGGCACTTGGTGGCTCGACTGTGCAGATCGGTGGTCCGACAGGAGCTTTTATTGTCATAGTCTATAATATAATTCAGACATTCGGACTTATGGGGCTGGCTGTAGCGACTTTTATGGCCGGTATTATTCTTGTGGCGATGGGTCTCTTTCGTCTCGGTACTATTATAAAGTTTATTCCTTATCCGATCGTAGTGGGATTCACCGCCGGTATAGCATTGACAATTTTCTCTACTCAGGTCAACGATTTCTTCGGATTAGGACTGAAGGATGTCCCATCAGAATTCATACCCAAGTG
>JAAVGC010000060.1 GCA_014800445.1 Bacteroidales bacterium
GTCATCTATCTCTATGCGGCCGAGAGTCTCGTTCCACACGTTGCGGCCATCCTCTCTCACCTGATCGAAGCTGCGGTCACCAAGTTCATTAAGATTCAGCAGAGCCTGTTCGGGGCTGATGAACGATGAGGCCACACGTGCCGTCACCACATCACCGCGTTTGGTCGAGGGGAAGCCCACGATAGCACCTGCATGATCGGTTGTGGCATCAAGCTTGCCGGTATCTATTGTGCCGTTGTCGGCGATAGCTGTGTAAGTGAACGGAGCGTCGAATTCCACTACGAAATAATTGCGGAAATTCTCAGGCACGCCACCGCTGTTGCGGGTTGTGTAACCGGTGATACGGCGCTTCTCCGGGTCGATTGCTATCGACGACCCGCGGTTGAAAGCATCCACTACCACAAAGGCGCTGTCAGTTTCCGGGAAAGTGAAGCGGAACATTGCGGCACGTGAAGTGGGAGTGATCTCGGTCACCACATCGTGATCGGCGAGATACACGCGATAATAGTTGGGTTGCGATACTTCTGCCTTATGCGAGAACCAGCTTGCGCGTTCATTCTCGTCAAAGATCGGGCTTCCGGTCACAGGCATCAGCGAGAACTGGCCGTAGTCGTTTATCCAGGGCGAAGGCTGGTGAGTCTGTTTGAAACCTCTGATCTTGTCGGCGTCGTACGTGTAAGCCCATCCGTCACCCATCTTGCCGGTTTGAGGAGTCCAGAAGTTCATGCCCCAGGGCAATGCTATCGCCGGATAAGTGTTGCCGGTTGAAAGTTTAAACGATGAGTGAGATCCCACGAGAGGATTCACATAGTCAATAGGCGAGAGATCGCTCTTAGCAGTTTTCTCCGCCCCGCAGGAAGCCATGAGCATCATTGCGCCCGCAGCAAGCCCCGCAAGAAGTGTTTTTTTCGATAAGGATTGGAAATGCATATATACTGAATTTTATTACAATGCAAAGTAAATAAATTTTGAAATAATTTTTGTATTTTCACACCATGAACATTAGCCAAAATCCAATTTTTCTTCTTTTCTCATTAATCGCGCCTTTCTGTCAGGCTGCGACCGATGCACCGGCGCGTCATTCTCTGTGGTACTTGCAGCCGGCCGATGCGATGGGAGCAGGCGATCCCTGGATGGAATATGCGCTTCCCATAGGCAACGGTCAGTTCGGAGCGATGATCTACGGCACGCTGCCCACCGAGCAGATTCAGTTCAATGAAAAGACACTCTGGACTGGTTCACCCACACTGCGCGGAGCCTACCAGAATTTCGGTGATATCTTCATTGAAGATCTGTCACCCGATGCTGTCCCAGTTTCCGATTACGATGCCATCGACTACAGGCGTTGGCTCGACCTCGGCACAGCTGTTGCCGGTGTTGACTTCACATCACCGTCCGACACGTCTGTCTCTTTTTCGCGACGTTACATCACCAGCTATCCCGATGGTGTCGTGGCAGCCCTTCTCACCGCTTCAGAGCCCGCTCAGATCTCCGTGAGACTGCGCCTGCGCAACAATATCGGTGCCGACTCTGTGAAAGTCCGTTACGACGATGATGCCGAAGCGTCATTTGAAGGCAAGCTCGATCTTGTTAGCTACCGGGCAAAAATGAAAGCAGTTGCTTCCGGCGGAACAGTATCGGCCACCGACAGTTGCATCACCGTCACCGGAGCCGACTCTCTTCTGATTGTGCTTGCCGGAGCAACCGATTTCGACCAGCACTCCCCCACTTATATCGGCGATACATCTATGATGCATGCCGAAGTTGACCGCCGGGCTACAAGTGCCGCCGCAAAAGGCTGGTCTACACTGCTCGCCGACCATCTTGCCGACTACACCCCCATCTACGATCGCATGCGTCTCACGCTTGACGAAGCCGAAAACACATTGCCCACTGACCGTCTTATCGACCGCTACACTCAGTCAGGCTTTCGCTCCGCCGAAGCACTTATGCTTGAGGAACTCTACTTCCATTACGGGCGTTATCTCCTCATAGCCTCTTCACGTGGTGTCGACACCCCCTCCAATCTTCAGGGCATCTGGAATCACTCAGCCACTCCACCATGGGAAAGCGATCTCCACAGCAACATCAACGTGCAGATGAACTACTGGCCCGCCGAAGCTACCAATCTGTCCGATCTGCACATGCCTTATCTCAACTACGTCCACAGCATGGCAATCGAGCACGACGAGTGGCCATCCTATGCCCGACGCTCCGGACAGCCCGTGGGGTGGACATGCTTCACTCAGAACAACATTTTCGGCAACTCTGACTATGCCGAAAACTACGTGATAGCCAACGCATGGTACACCTCCCACCTCTGGCAACACTATCGCTACACACTCGACCGCGACTTTCTGCGCGACAAAGCCCTTCCTGTAATGATTTCATGCAGCCGCTTCTGGCTCGACCGTCTAAAACTCGACAACGACGGCACATGGGTCGCGCCTCTTGAGTGGTCACCCGAGCAGGGGCCGCAGCAGGAGGATGCCACAGCCCACGCACAGCAGATCGTGACCGAGTTGTTTGAATCAACACTTCAGGCACTCGACATCATCGGCACCGAACCTGAACTTGCATCGCAGTTGCGGGAGCGCCTTTCGTCACTCGACCGTGGACTCGCCACCGAAATCTACGACGGCAAGTGGGGCAATCCTCACAACAGCATTGCCGTAGGCGACACAATTCTCCGCGAGTGGAAGACAAGTCCTTACTCTGCAGGAAACCCGGGACACCGCCATCTATCCCATCTCATGTGCCTCTTTCCATTCTCTCAGGTCACACCTGGCACACCGGAGTATCGTGCGGCAATCAACTCCCTCCTCATGCGTGGCGATGCATCTACTGGATGGTCACTCGGGTGGAAGATCAATCTTTGGGCGCGTGCACTCGACGGTGACCATGCCCGCCACATGATGAAATATTCCCTCAATCACTCGCGCAGTTACGACATCGACCAGCGCTATGGCGGTGTCTACTATAATCTTCTCGACTCACACGCCCCATTCCAGATCGACGGTAACATGGGCTTCACATCTGGAGTGGCAGAGATGCTGCTGCAAAGTCATGAGAATATGCTGCGGCTTCTTCCTGCCCTTCCCACCGCATGGCGGACCGGCTCTGCAACCGGCATGAGAGCCATAGGAGGCTTCGAGGTCGACCAGTATTGGCGCGACGGACACCTCACCGAAGCATCCGTGCTATCACTTGCTGGACAGCCCTGCACCATCACTTATCCCGGCATCATCCATGCTGCCGTCACCGACGGTTCCGGCAACACCATCTCCATAAGCACAAAGGATACCGACACCATTACCTTCCCAACCACTGCTGGCACCACCTACACCATCACCCTCTGACCCCACAATCCACCGACACACCCCAAGTCTTCTGAGTCCTCCGAGTTCTCTGAGATCTCAAAAAAATATTCTCCATGCTACGGCGTCCACCGCAGCATGGAGAACATTATTCTTTCTCATCCCTATTTATTTCGTAGTCATCGGCACATTTATCGTGTCAGGTTGAGCCCAGTTGTCCACATCAACCGTAAACTTGACCGCGCCGCCAAGCACGGGCTTGCCGGGCGTCGGGTCGTCAGGATCGACATATCCCGAGCCATTTGTGAAATCAAGCGTATAGATATAATGCTTGCCGGCCTCCCACGTTCCGCTCAGAGGTATCGATGCCCATGCGTAAGTTCTAAGATTTCCGTCGGCATCTTTCTTTGTATCTGTCGGGAAAGGATATACACGCATTCCATCTGCTGAAGTAATGTTGATCAGCACGCTTAGATAAACCTCTCGCGCCACATTGTCGGGATCATTTTTCGGAGACCACTCGATAAAGCTCTGTGGCAGCAACATTGCGTTGCCCGAAGCACCCATGATCGAGACTGGCGTGCTGCCCAGAGTAACTGTATCGCAGCTTGATTCATACACAAACGTATCGTGCCACTCGTCGAGAGTCCATTTCATTGTCCCGAAGTCAAACGTACCCATATATTCCGGACGACCGATGCGCATTCCGGCCACCTTGTAAATGTAAGCCGTGTTATCGGTCTTGGCGCGAAGCTCTATCTGAGAGAGCTGATGAGCGAAATTAAGCTCCACGCCGCTCGTTTCGTTCACCGATTTCTTACCGGTTGTAGTCGCTGTTATGAAATCCACTTGTTTCGATATATCCTCAGCGACAGTGAAATTTTCCAGCGTCTTTGTAGTTTCATTGATTGTAACGTCTGCTCCTAATTCTTCCTGCGACGGTGCATAGGCATAGAATGTCAGTTCACTGTCATCTCCGGGCCAATAGTATTCAGGGGTCGACTCAAAGAAACCATTTGTTCCCTTTTTAAATTCCAGGTTGGCAAACAGATCATTTTCGCTCGTTTCGCCGAGTGCCGTCACATAGATCGACGACAGGTTTGCATTGGTCGTCTCTGTAGCACGCGAGCTCATGGCCGGACGAAAATCAATTGCCTCTTGAGCCTGAGTGGCAACAGCTTCGGGTTCATCTTCCGCACATGCGCCAAGCGTCAGTGCCATAGCTCCGATAAAGAGCAGTCGTGTCGTTTTCATAGCAGTAGTATATTTATATTGTTTTACTTACATCTTAATCCCGATATTCTCCTCTTCCCATTCATCCACATCGGGGTGCAACCCTCCGGCGTTTATCTCCTTCTCTGGCAGCTCGAGCCCTTTTATCACTATCTTCACGTGATGCGGGTCTGTAGCATCATGCACCTGATCAGTGACATCAAAGGTCTGAGTCCACATATCGCCGTCAGCAAGCGGCACACTCACCACTATGGAGTCATCGTTTCCGTCAGCCTGACACTCACCGAAAGTCAGAAACTGCGCCGTTAGAGTTCCGGCATTCTCATCAGGTATGAGCTTGAATGGCATCTTCACTTTATTTTCAGTAGGCTGTTTGCTTCCGTGAAGGAATCCTTCAGCCATACCGTCAAGTGTGCCGTCCACTGCCCCGCCGTTCAGATTCACTATATTGTCAACATTCTCAAACACCACCGTGTAGTGGCACACAGCCTCCTCCGGATAAAGTGTCAGCACCTTGTGGGTATCAGTATAGTTTACCTCAAATCCGCTCTGCCTGTCGCTCCATAGCATCCCTGGAGTTGCTTCTGTGCGTTCCTCGTTATTGTCATCACGCGACATTGTTGCCGTTTGGCCGCTTAGCACAGCCGTGTTATCGGTTGCGTCAGGCGTATAGGTTTCAAACGCATCAACATCCGAAGTATTGCGTATCTGCACCCAATCGGTGTCATCACTGTTTTTGCACAGAGCCTCATATCGTCCGTAAGGCACCGTTATGTGTCCGCCGTCGCGTCCGGTGAATATATATCTTATCGGCTCGCCACCCTTATCGGTATCATAGAGATAAAGAGCCATTGATTCGGGTGAGGCATCGGGAGCTTTCTGCCAGTCAAACACCACCTCGATATCCTGCTTGTGTGTCTGCTCAAAGCATAGATCCTTGTGCTCACAGGCCGAAACGATCGGTAGCATTGCGATTGCCATATATCTGATTATGTTTCTCATCTCTTTCATCTGCCCTTGTGATTGTAATTTCCGCGGCCTATGAGCCACACAAGTGATATCTCAGCTTTAGTCGGGCCAACCCAGTTCAGCCGGTGAGTCGACTGCCACTCGTAGCAGTTATCCTTGGGTACATATTCCAGATATTTACCGCCGAGATAGCCTATCCCTATCGTGAAGTCGATATTGAGTCGCTTGCCTATCGGAAGCGAGTAGCCGTACTCCACACCTGCCACTGTATTGCAGCGGTCCCAGAGTGTCCGGCCAGGCAGACCGCCCATATATCCTCGCCCACCGAACTCAAAGTCATAAGTGACCACTCCGGCATACACACCGATATGATGCCCGGTCAGAGGTTTCTCGGCTGCTCTGGATCCGAACCACCGGCGCACGGTGATGTCGCCCCCGTAAGCTCGCCAGTAACGGTGNCGGCTGTCATTATCCCACCATCCGTACATCCAGTTACCCGTTATCGACNAGTTTTTGCCAAGGTAGAATTCAGCGCTCAGGTTGGGCAAAGCTGCTGCATCATAGAGTAGATTNGTTTTCAGAGCCATGTAAAACGGTTTATGTTCCTTGGTTTCCTTCGCCGGAACGATGGCCACCGGCACTACCTCCGCAGCCACAGCAACCGTNGGCTGAAATCTCATGGGGGCGAGATCACATCTCACCACGTTGCTTAGCGGAGCGTAAGCCACACAGAGNCTTGACATGCGTAGNGTCGGAAACAGTTTGAAATACATATACCTGTAAGGTTCACCGCCACGCAGGTTTCTGAGTTGTTCTATATTTTCTGCATCATCCCCACCCCCGCGGGCGATTTCACTTATTATGTTCTCTATAAGNTCAAGCACCTCTTTGCGATAAGGCACTGCACTATCATTCTCCACCAGTTCATGAAGACCGCTCCAGTCGCGCCCCACATATTCATGCTCAGTCAGTGAGTCAGGCATCTGCACGTACTGCGAAAAATAATTCAGTATAGCCGCCGCGCGTTGTTCNGATAGACGGTGGTTTATCTCAACNGANCCTTCAGGCGAAGCNGCGCCAAGAACCTTTATCCCCGCTACTTTAAGTCCCGACCCGGCGGCACTGTTTGCACGCACCTGCTCAAGCATTTCATTCAGTCGCCCCCNGTTATCTCTCAGATTCAGATCNAGTGCCGATTTCGATTGACGGAAAAANACTTCNGTCGTGTCATTGACGCTGCGGGCCGAAACAAGTCCGTAGATCCATATTATTNCTGATAGTATTAGTGTAACCCTCTTCATAATTCTTTTTTATCAACACAGCAGGGGCGTCAGATAATTGTCCGTCTCGTGATGTTTTTCACAAAAATAACACTTCGTATTTCTTAAAAGTTGCGAAATTGGCAAGTCTCATACCAGTTTTAACACAATCAGCCACCCGGGCAAAAACCGGATGGCTGATTCAGGGAAAAAACAAGGTGTGTGTTTTTGATTGTTCTTTTAGTTGAAGTGGTGAGTCACGTCATAGGATATTCGGGCTATCCCACACCTTTGTGGCGGTGCAGGCCACCTTCACCTTCTCGGTACCGATAGTGAACTCAAAATCTCCCTTCTCTATAGTCCACTTATTGTCGTAGTTCACAAAAGCGAGATCACTTGCCGGGATTGTGAATGAAACTTTTTTACTCTCACCAGGCTNCAGAGTCACTTTCTCAAATCCACGCACGCGGTATGTATCCGGGGTAATCGAAGCCACCAGATCGCTGCTGAAGAGTATCACCGGCTCCATTCCCTCCATNTTACCGGTATTCTTCACCGTCACAGTCACTGTTAAGTCATCACCTGGAGCAAATTCACTCTTGTCAACCGTCAGATCCGAGTATTCGTATGTCGTATAACTCATTCCGTAACCAAACGCCCACTGCACGTCAATGTCAGCAGTATANCCGTAGGCACCCGACATCATCGGCACTTTCTCGCTCGGCTTGTGGTCGTANGTAGCGAGAGCGTTCGTCCANTTCGGATACGTGTANGGGAGCTTGGCGCTGAAGTTCCGCTTACCGGAGAGAAGCAACGCAAGAGCGTCGCCGCCATAGTTACCTGGAAGCATCACATTCACCACAGCCGATGCCAGAGGCTCGATTTCGCGCACGATGCGCGGACGGCCGGCGTTGATCACCATCACTATAGGTTTACCCGTTTTGGCGAGAGCCCTNACAAGATTACGCTGATTTTCCGAGATAGTCAGCTCATTGAGATTACCCACCGTCTCGCAGTAGGAGTTCTCGCCCACACACGCCACGATCACGTCGGCGCGGCTTGCTGCCGCCACGGCACTCTCGATGCGTAAGTTCTCCTCGCGCTCCCACTGACCGTAATCCTCCACATAGTCCATTCCCTGCTCGAGTGTCACGTTCTGTGCACCATANTCATTGCACAATGCCTCGTAGATAGTGTTATATTGCTCGTGGAATTTCGCGTCATTCGTTCCCTGCCATGTGTACGACCATCCACCGTTGAGGCTGCGCATTGAGTTGGCATTAGGTCCGGTCACAAGTATGCGCTTGCCGGCGGCGATAGGCAGTGCACTGTTCTCATTCTTCAGAAGAACCTCACTCTGCACGGCACTTTCCAATGCTTTCGCCGCAAACTCCTCGGAACCGAACAGAGGATAATCCTTGACATAAGTCATCGGAGTCTCAAAAAGTCCGAGGCGCAACTTGAAGCGGATTATACGGCTCACTGCATCGTCAATGCGGCTCATGCTGACTTCACCCTCCTCCACAAGCTCTTTAAGCAATGTGCAGAACTCCACGTCATACGGAGTCATTGACATGTCAATACCCGCATTAACCGACAGTTTGATAGCTTCCTTATAGTCGGCCGCCACCTTGTCACGTTGCCAGATGTTGTGTATATCGGCCCAGTCTGTCACGATCATACCGTCCCAGTTAAGCTGATCTTTGAGCCACACCGTCAGCATCTCATGATTTGCATGGAAAGGCAGGCCGTTGTTAAGACCGGAGTTAACCATCACCGAGAGAGCGCCGGCACGTATAGCGGCCTTGTAAGGGGCAAAATACTTCTCACGGAGATCTATCTGATTCACCGAGGCAGGAGTGCGGTCTTTACCCGACACAGGATTGCCATAAGCCATGTAATGCTTCAGGCAGGCACCGGTATTATTTGTGCCGAGATGATTGTTGTCATCCCCCTGATATCCCTTCACTACCTCGACCGCCATAGCGCCGTTGATGTACGGGTCCTCGCCGAAGCTCTCCCACATGCGGCTCCAGGCAGGATTGCGCCCGAGATCCATCACCGGATTGTAAAGCCAGGGGATGCCGCAGGCACGCGCCTCNTAAGCGGTCACTTCCGCACCCTGACGCACAAGCTCCCTGTTGAACGTTGCCGCCATGTTGATTTCTTGAGGAAACATCGTGCCGCCCTGCGTGTAGGTTGACCCGTGGTTCTGATCCACACCATACACATCAGGGATCCCGATATATTCAAGCGAAGCATCCTGAATGCCGCCGATAATACGGTTCCATGTCTCGGGAGTCTGAGCATAACCAAGCGGGACATTGAGCACCGAACCNACACGGTATTCATCGATCACGCTTTTCAATTTGGTGGCATCAAGCTCAACCTGACCGTTGACAAGTGAATCGCACTGCACGGCATCGATCGTCACTTCACACATTTGCCCGATCTTATCATCAAGCGACATACCTGACACGATGCTTTTCACACGCGACTCCAAATCACCGTCATTAGCTATCGCCGGACTCACATTACCCCATGTCGACCTGCTCCCACAAGCGGTAGCAAGCACAACAAGAGATGCGGCAAAAATTTTCTTTAACATGATAGGCACATTTTGATGTCCTTTTACTTCTTCTTTCGAAATTACACACTCGATTCTCATCATCATCAACAAAGAGTCATCTCGGTAAAAAATTTCGATTCATCATCATGGCTAAAACTTTGTAGATTCAGCAATTGAACCACACGCCTCAATTTATTCAAGTAAATATGATAGCGATTACGATTTTGCGACACACGTCTGTCACATATTCGTTCACTATTCTACATCGAATTTTAACTACCTATTACTTGGCCAGTTCTATTTTTTCTATTTACTTTGTCGTCGTTTTCTAATGCCACCTCTCCGCTACTTATCACTTATAATGCTGAAACCAATCAATTTCATCACAACAATCATACTGATGCTGTCACTCACAGCAACAGCTTACGCCCAATGGGGAGAAAACCATCCGGCTATTAAACTGAATTTAGCCGACCTCAAACGACTTGATTCACTTCTGCTGGTGCAGTTTGAATTAGGCAATCGCAAGGAGATGCGCATTGGAGCGTTNCGTGCCGCAATTTCACGCACCGACAATCCCGCTGCAATGTTGACGCTTGCAAGCCAGCTCTTTGAAGAATATCGTTTTTACGATTCTGATTCAGCCCTGCACTACGCCGATCTGATCTGCACGATGGCTAAGCANATTGAACCGGCCAATGATTCCCTGATCATATCATCACTCATGGATCAGGCATTTATGTTCTCTATTCAGGGCTACAACGATGAGGCATCAAAAATACTCTCTGACATCATCCCATCGCAGCTCAGCAACACCAATCTCATAAAGTATTACCGTACACGTGAGTATGCCGATGCCATGAGACTAACCTATGGTATAGCCGATAAGCGGAAAGGCGAACAGATCAAACATGACATCATGGAGTGTCGCGATGCACTCTGCGCAATATGCAAGGAATCAGGGCGATTTCCACATGATCTTGTGTGGATTCCGGTTGCATCACAACTTGACAAGAACACCGCCCACATCGACCCGAGAGATCTCAACAATCTCCATCTGGCTGTCGACACCGTAACCGATATTGCTAAAGTTGATCAGACAAATGCCTATTGGCTTGCACAATACTACAAGCAGATTGGCAACGACGAGCTCATGATACATTATTTTATAACAGGAGCTCAAGGAGCAATTGCATCGCAGCGGCGCGAAATGACAACTCTGCCCGAACTTGCACAATACCTCTATGAGTTTGGCGACATAAATCGCGCAAACGACTACATTATCTATAGTTATAAACAACTGAAAGCCTATAAGAACCGAAACCGCATGCTACACCTCTCACAGGTGCTCGGCAACGTACGCGATGCTTACCAGGAGCAGCTCGAACGGCGCGATACCCGCCTCCACCGGTATGTGGCTGTCCTTTTCATACTCCTGTCGGTTCTCCTTGCGGGAGCTGTCTACATCATCATGCGTAACAAGGTTTTGAGTCGCACAAGGGAGGAGCTCCTGCAATCAAATCAGGATCTTAACAGCGCTCTTGAGCAACGTGACTCTGCAATAACCACATTGGAGAGAGCCATACGCGAGCTAAGTGAGTCCGACAATGTCAACCGCGGTGTGATTGCATTCACTTTCAGGCTCACATCTCACTTTATCAATGAGATGGACAACTTCCGCAAGAAACTCCTCCGCAAGTTCCGCCTTAAGCAGCTCGAGGATGTAGGCGTAATTCTGTCCGACAGCGATATTGTAAAAGAGCAATATGCTGTCTTTTACGCCGGATTCGACAAAACTATACTTTCGATTTTCCCTGACTTCATCGACGACTACAATGAAGCGTCGGCACCCGACGTGAAAGTCGACAAAGAGGCTATTGAAAAATCAGGAACGCTAAACATGCGCCTGCGCATATATGCGCTCCGCCGGCTCGGAATTGAAAAGAGCGCCGACATAGCTCAGATGCTCAACGTCTCGATTCGCACCGTCTACAACAACCGATCGACCGACCCCAAACCGCACGTCTCAGCATGACCTTTTTAGNCGTCTGAGCACATCTGAAACCACNTTTTCCCACCTTGTCAAGCGAGGATTTTTTACCTATTTCGCTTGACAATTATTCTGTCNATCAGCNTNTTGNATTTNCAAACATTTACTTTGCGATTACCTCCCGAAATTATCTTTATTCTTGATGTTAGTTTTGTAGCGCCGAAAGTTAAACAACGGCACGTGATCAACCTCGATAAAAGTCATTAGAACTTAGCGCTGACACATCAACAGACACCGAAAAGACAGAAATCCGGTATTTACAGAACCGACTGCTGTTTCTCCTNCTGTTCGGTTTACCACATATCAGCGCACTCATAACACCAAAAGGAAGATCCCGACAAACCTGACATGANCTCTCTATTCCATGACTGCTTGACAGCAGCTATGTGAGGAGATTTCCATAAAGATACAACTGATATATTATGATTGGTTTAAATATTATTGTAATTCAATAGGTGATGCAATAAGCAATAAGTAGTGATTGCGGGAGATCCACACGTGAGTGCCGATCTCCCGCGCATTTTATCCCCCATTGAAAACTCTCNGAGTACTCCGNGTNATCCACTCACCCCTCGGTATGGAAATTGGTAAACACACCACGTTCCTGAGCAGGCATTCCATTCTCCTTAGCTGCGTTATCAAAAGCCTTGATCATGAAAGCCATATTCTTGCCAAGATTACGCATCGTCTGCAGTCCCTCCTTATCAGCCTCAACATCTTCAGCTGTGAAACCGTGAACCTCGTTCCAGTAGGTACTTGACACAATAGGCATCGCACTTATGGTGAAATATTTGTTGATCTCATCAAATGCCGAAGTTGATCCGGCACGGCGCGATGATACCACTGCGGCACCCACCTTCATAGTTTTGTCAATAACCCCCGACGTGCTGTAGAACAGACGGTCAAGAAAAGCAAGCAACTGCCCATTGGCGCCGGCATAATACACTGGACTTCCCACTATGATGCCAGCGGCATCAGCAAGCTTAGGAGCCGTCTCGTTGACCACATCATTAAATACGCATCGACCATGCTGGCGACAGAAGTTACAACCGATGCAACCTCTCACGTCCTTGTTGCCCACATTCACGCGTTCCGTCTTGACGCCGTTCGCTTCCAGAGTCTGTTCCACTTCGCGCAACGCGCGGTCAGTGCAGCCGGTAAGATGTGGACTGCCGTTTACCACAAGTACTTTCATTGTCTTTAAATATCTATATTGAAAATGTAAAAAGGTGACAGGAATCCCGTCACCTTTATAACAGATCATATTACCTTACAGTTTGCGATTAAAATTTGTCAGCGAGAGCTGCGGCCTGTGCGCATCCGTCCGTATTATCAACGTCCCCTTCATTGAACACACCCGGCACAAGCACTTCACCCACAATATCCCACTTCAGCAACGCTGCCGTGCGTTCCATCGGCATTTTCACGCCATCCATCACCGAGGCATCATGCTCCTCGCAGCAGCATATCAGCCCCATCTTCTTCCCGTAGATTGGCTTTTCAGCCACACAGAATGAAAATACACGGTCGATCACACCCTTTATCTGTGCCGGAATCGAGTACCAGTACACCGGCATTGCATACACAATTGCGTCAGAATCGAGAATGTGGGGCGCAATGACATTGAAATCATCGTCAAACGAGCAAGCTTTACCGGTCTTGAAGCAGGTCATGCAAGCATGGCAGCCACCTATCTTCATCATAGCGGCGTCAAACCTCACCACCTCATGCCCCTTCGCTTCCGCCGCCTTTACGAAAGCATCTGTCATAGCAAAGGTATTCCCCTTCTTGCGCGGACTCCCGGTTATTACGGTGATTTTCATTTCTTAATCGTGTCAGAATTTTGATTATAGGCCTTCGCAACACATTTCCACTCTCCGTTGAGCTTCAGAAGCAGCAGGAAGTCGGTGAAATCTATGCGACCGCCCCACCCCTCTTCAAGCACACGCACCACAGCCACCGTCTCCTCCACAGCAAGCACATCTATGCGCGCCTTGAAATTCTCGCCGGCACCCACGCTATCCACATTGCGATAGAACTGCTCTATCGAGCCATGCTCAAGTACACCGTCAAGCATCCCGAAAAGCACAGCATCATCAGTGAAAAGAGTCTTGGCATACGCGCTGTTTCCCTCAGCCACGCTTTTCACAAACTTCTCGGCAGCCTTAGCCACTGCGTCATATTCTTTGATCTGGTCTCTCATATTTCTAAAATTTAATAGTTTATTCTGTCACAAAACTAACACCATATTCCGGCACAGTCAAGTACCGAAAAATTTTTCATATACCGAAAAGTTTTTCCATACCAGCATATTTAAACGATATTGGCTAAATTTGTCACTGACAAAAATCCCGCAATCATGGCCTACGAGAAAAAAATACCGGTCGATCTCGACTGCCCGCTGCGGCTCACAATGAGCCTCATCGAGTCAAAATGGAAGTCCTGCATCCTCGACGAACTCCGCTCAGGCGCCCCCATGCGACCGAGTGAGATCCACAGGTGTCTACCCGAGGCCGCTCCCCGTGTTCTCGACATCCAGCTGAAAGAACTCGTTGAGGACGGACTCGTCGCCAAAACGATCTTTCCCGAACTTCCTCCACGCTCCGAGTACCACATCACTCCCCTCGGCATCTCCCTGCTCCCCATCATCGACTCCATGCTGAAATGGGGCGAGGAGCACATGGATATCTTCGAAAAGAAATACAAACGCTAAACTC
>JAAVGC010000061.1 GCA_014800445.1 Bacteroidales bacterium
TTCAATATGGGGGGGGGTAACATGCTGTGTGTTATGTGTTTACTAACGTGCGTAATAGTGTGAAGCTTTAGGGTTTGCCGCAAGTGGCTTATAAGGCTTTGCGGAATATGAGTTAATGCTCTCTAATTAAGAGAGACTACTTACCGCGCAAAAGTAATGAATGCGCTGAATATTAACAAAATTTTCAGGTAAAAATTAAGAACAATCCTAAACAAATTTTAACCAGCGGCAAGGCGGTTTGTTTCTGCCATTTGAAATACCGTCTCCAATATTTGAAAATCTGATGATTGACGCGTGCTAATGCTCTCTTAATTAGAGATTTGTTTGCAAAAACATAAGAACCCCCTTATCCGGGCCTGGATAAATGGGATGACGTTGGGGTTTTGTGCTACGGAAAATTTAAGGTGGCTAACCCTAATAACGAGGAATAGAAGGGCGACAGATACAAAGATAGGGGCACCCGATGGGTGCCCCTATCTTTGTATCTGTGGTGTGAGGATCGTTGATCAGAACTCAAACTGTTCGATGCGCATTTCACCGAGTTCCTGCAAGCGTGGAACGAGAGTGGTGAAGTGTGGAGCGTTCATGTGTGCCTCGAGTGAGGGGGCATCCTGCCATGTCTCGATGATCATGTACTCGCCGGGGCGTGTGGTGGAGGCGAGCATGTCGTAGCCGATGCAACCATTGTCGTTGAGCGATGCAGCTACCAGCTCTTTGCCGGCCTTCTCTGCGGCTTCTTTGTTTGCCTGATCAGCAAGGGTGAAAAATACGTTAAGTCGGAGCATAATATGTTGTGTTTTAATGTTGGAATTCCAAAAGCGTTGTGTTATTACACAAAACTACGTAAAAATTATTAATTTTGACATCTCATTCTTGCAATTTTGTTTTCACATTTAATGTTTTCCAGGCTATAAGATGATGCCCCTGACGGTTTTACTTAATGCAGCTGCCGGTGCTCCGGTCGAGATGGATATTAACGGTCTTATTTCGGATCTGGCTTTTATCCTTCTGCTTGGCGCGGTTGTGACTCTCTTGTTCAAATGGATCAAACAACCGGTTGTGCTCGGATATATCGTGGCAGGCTTTCTTGCCAGTCCTAATTTCAAGGCACTTCCATCAGTGACGACAGAAGCTAATATCGAGTTCTGGGCTCAGATAGGTATTGTGGTTCTGCTGTTTTCACTTGGAGTGGAATTCAGTTTCAAAAAGTTGATGAATGTGGGTGGAAGTGCGATATCGACGGTAATGATAATTATTACGGGAATGATGCTTAGCGGTGTGATCGTCGGGCATTGTCTCGGAATGAGCTTTATCAACTGCCTGTTTCTGGGCGGTATGTTGTCGATGTCGTCGACCACTATCATTATCAAGGCGTTTACCGACATGGGATTGCGGCAGAAGCGTTTTGCCGGAATCGTGTTCGGTGTGCTTATCGTGGAGGATCTCTTTGCGGTGTTGCTTATGGTGATCCTATCATCGATCGCACTTAACAACAGTGTTGAGGGTGGCGAACTGCTCATGAGCGTAAGCAAGCTTGTGTTCTTCCTTGTGATATGGTTTGTGGTGGGAGTGTATGTGCTTCCGTCGGCTCTAAACAAGGTTAACCGTTTTCTCAATCCCGAGACTCTTCTTGTGGTTTCGATGGGTCTGTGCCTCGGCATGGCGGTATTCTCGGTGCAGTGTGGTTTCTCGCTTGCGCTCGGTGCGTTTGTGATGGGATCAATACTTGCGGGTACGAGCTATGCTGAGCGTATCGAAAAGGTGACAGCTCCGGTTAAGGATCTCTTCGGTGCAGTGTTTTTCATATCGGTCGGTATGATGGTGCAGCCGACGGTAATCGTGGAATACTGGGGGTCGATACTGCTTCTTTCGGGAGTGGTAATCGTGGGTATGATCGTGTTTGGCTCGCTTGGTCTGCTTCTGACAGGCCAGACTCTCAAGGTGGCTATCGAGGCCGGTTTTTCGCTGACCCAGATAGGTGAGTTCGCCTTCATCATCGCTTCGTTGGGCATGAGTCTCGGAGTGCTCGACGCAACGATCTACCCGATAGTTGTGGCAGTCTCGGTGATCACGACTTTCACTACTCCCTATTTCATAAAGATGGCGAACCCGTTTTACCGGTTTGTGGAGAAAATATTGCCTCATCGACTGCATTTCCTGATAGAACGCTATTGCGCCGATGCAAAGGAGGGTGCTGCCTCGGCACGCCATGTGTGGACTAAACTTCTGCGCCGCTACCTGTGGCGTTTCATGCTTTACTCGATAATTCTGATCGCTATAATCGCAGTGAGCGTGGCTTACTTCGTACCNTGGCTGNCAACTCTTTTCGGTGGNTGGGGCAAACTGGTAGGTGTGCTTGCAACACTGTTGCTGATGGCTCCTTTCCTGCTTGCGCTTGCAAGTCCTGTCAGCAAAAAAGTTGAGGTGAAGATGCTTGAAAGCTATCATAGCCAGTACAGGGTGCCGATGGTGGTTATGACGGTNTTTCGTGCTGTCGTGGCACTNATGCTTGTAATCTACTTTATAGGAAGTTGTTACGGNTATCTGCTGGGCGTTTTCGCGGGTATCGCAATGATGGTGCTCCTGTTTGCAGTGTTCCGTAATCAGGCTCGCCGCAGCTTGCAGACGATTGAATCGAAGTTCATGAGNAATCTTAATGAGCGTGAACTGCGGCGCACGGGTAAGAACTACAATCTTGTAAGTGATCTTCANCAGGCTGTGGTGCATGTGGGATCGGGAAGTCCGTACCTGGGAATGCGACTGATGGACACTGACCTGCATTCAAAGTACGGTGTGAACATTCTCAACATACAGCGCGGTGGCGAGTTTATCCCTGTTCCTGCCGGCGATACGCGCATCTTCCCGGGCGACGTGGTAGGCGTGGTAGGTACTGACTCGCAGATCGAAAGCATANTGCCCCTACTTGAGTGTGACCGCACAGATACGCCGGTGGATATGTCGGCATCGTCGGACTTTGATGTGGCCGCCTTGAAACTTACAGAAACATCCCCGATCATAGGACACACTGTGGCGCAGATTGATGTGCGTCGTAAATATATGTCATTTATTCTTGCCATACAGCGCGGTGACGAGTATATAACCGACGTGGTGAATATGCCTTTCAACGTAGGTGATGTGATTTGGGTTGCCGGAAATAAGAAATACTATAATAAACTTGTAAAGTCATGAGCAGGAAAAAGCCTCTCCCGCTTCTTGAAGATATCGAAATAACCGGAGTCGCCGCCGAGGGTAACTCGATAGCGCGTGTCGACGGNCGGGTAGTGTTCATCCCCTATGGTGCACCNGGAGATGTTGCCGATGTGCAGCTTACGCGTAAAAAAAACTCATACGCTGAGGGACGCATNACNGAAATAAAAAAGCCGTCGGAACTTCGCATNGAACCTAANTGCGGACACTTCGGTGTGTGTGGTGGCTGCAAATGGCAGCACTTNCCCTACGACTACCAGTTGCAGTTCAAGCAGCAGCAGGTGGAGGACGCGCTGACACGTATCGCCAAGGTGGANCTGCCGGAGATTTCCCCGATCATCGGATCGGAGCGCACATGGGAGTACCGCAACAAGATGGAGTATACGTTCTCCAATAAGAAGTGGCTGACGTTTGACCAGATGCGCAGCGGAGAGGAGTTTCCTGACCGTGATGCCGCCGGATTCCATATCCCGGGGTCGTTTGACAAAGTGCTTGACATAGAGTGCTGTCACCTGCAGGATGATCTCGGTAACCGAATAAGGCGTTTCGTGAGGGATCTGGGCAAGAAAAACGGCTGGGAATTCTATGACCTCAAACAACAGCATGGTTTCCTGCGCACGCTCATGATGCGTATTCTTGATACCGGTCAGGTGATGGTGGTGATGTCGGTGGGTGAAGATGATGCGGAGAAGATAAAGATTCTGATGGATGCGCTTTCCAATGAGTTCCCCGAGATCACGTCACTCAACTACGTCGTTAATCTCAAGGCCAATGATACGATAACTGATCAGGAGATTATATGTTGGGAAGGGTCGACTCCTTACGTGGAGGAGGAGATGGAAGGACTGCGTTTCCGCATCGGACCGAAGTCGTTTTATCAGACCAATTCGCTACAGGCCTACAGACTCTACAGCGCTGTGCGTGATCTTGCCCGACTCGATGGAAGTCAGCTCGTCTATGACCTATACACAGGTACGGGAACTATAGCCAACTTTGTTGCGCGACGGGCGAAGAAGGTCGTCGGTATCGAATATGTACCGGAGGCGATCGAGGATGCCAAGCTGAACTCACAGGTGAACGGAATCGACAATACGCTGTTCTATGCCGGTGACATGAAGGACGTGCTTAATGCCGATTTCATAGCCGAGCATGGCGTGCCCGATGTGATGATTGTGGATCCTCCTCGCGCGGGCATGCATGCCGATGTGGTGGCTACTATCCTCGCAGCTTCCCCGCGTCGCATAGTGTACGTCAGCTGCAATCCTGCAACACAGGCGAGGGATCTGGCGATGCTTGATGAGTCATATCGTGTGACGGCTGTGCAGCCGGTGGATATGTTCCCCCACACACATCATGTGGAGAATATCGTAGTGCTCGAACTACGCGACTGACACAAAACATAATATCATAAAAGTTACCAACGGCGCCCTTGGATCAGTGAGATCACGGGGCGCCGCTGTTTTCGGGGAGTTCCGGATAAGAAACGTTAAATCGGCATCCGCGTCCGAACCATGAGCGCTTCCGAGGCGTTTTGCTAACGAAAGTCGGACAAAAACACACACAATGACGTCCGGCTGATGCCAACCTTTGATCAACCTTTGAAATAATATATACGAATAAAGTTATGAAATACACTCAACCCGAACTCCCTTACAAGCGTGAGGCTCTTGAACCAGTGATCAGCCGTGAAACAGTAGATTACCACTACGGCAAGCATGAAAAGGCCTATATCGACAATCTCAACAACCTCATCGAAGGTACAGAATGGGCTGACATGACCCTTGAGGAAATTATCAGCAAGGCCAACGGACCCTTGTTTAACAATGCCTCGCAGGCATGGAATCATATACTCTATTTCTTCTCGTTCTCGCCCGATGGAGGTGGTGAACCTGATGGTGAACTCGGTGAGGCCATAAAAAATCAGTTCGGTAGCTTCGAGGAATTCAAGAAGCAATTTGAAGATGCCGGAGCAAAACTATTCGGATCAGGATGGGTATGGCTCTCCCGTGACGATCACGGTACTCTCTTCATTTCGCAAGGAAGTAATGCCGAGAATCCTATTACCAANGGATTGACTCCTATTCTCACTTTCGATGTGTGGGAGCATGCCTACTATCTCGACTATCAGAACCGTCGNGTCGACTACCTGAAGAAACTCTGGGAAATCGTTGACTGGGATATGGTGGCTTCGCGTTACTGAATCAGCATCNTAAATAAAGATAAAGGTTAAAAATATATCAGACAATTGTCATCAGATTAAGAAATTAGTGAAGTTGTAAGCATTAATTGTAAGCATAATGTGATGAATGGAGAGAGGGGCACTCGTGAGAGCCCCCCTTTTTCTTTATATGCCTATGGTTCATCTTCNTCAAGATCGGTTNTTTCGTNTATATCGGTGGAAAGAACAGTTGCCTGGGCATCACGGAAACGATTGGCATCAATGAATTTAAGATAGTGNTTAACAGTGATATCGTTGTGTANNAGTATCTGNAGATCTTGTTCAGAGATGATTACCGGACGAACCTNTGAGGGTAGGATGTCTTGAGTGNTGTAAAGNTGNGAAGTGTATTGCTCGGCTTCGCGCAGTGATTTAAAGCCGTGTANGTTAAGTGTAGCATAGTCCTTTAACGACATCGGACGAAGGTCGAAATCGCGCACTGCGAAAGTATAGAAGTTNTAACGTGCAATGTTGTATAGCAGAGCATTTGCACTCACATTATCCNGTAGATAAATCAGCATCACTACCTGAGGGGNATCGGGATNCAATGTGAAGAGTGCGTTTTCAGCTGATTCGGNATTTGAAGTGGTGGTATTNGGCTCATTAGAATGGTGGATTGAAACGGGCANCATATTTCCACTATGCGTTGATGGAGTGCGGCCAGAATCAAGATGACTNATAATGTTTCCTGCCAATGGTGCGAGGTNATGTGCCGAATANTTTTCGGCAATNTCTTTCATGCTTTGTGANAAACGTCCGGTATCTCCATCGGCGGCATAAGCAAGTGCATCCAGAAAAAGAAGATGAGGGTANACATCGNTGTCNAGTGCCGCCACATTATCTTTGNTGTATTCCGATACTATCTGGTGAAGAGTAGAGTTATCGTTGGTGATATAGGCATTATAGGCACGTGACGAAATTTCTTTCTGTAAAAGCTGNTTTTCTTTCTTGTGTTCAAGATAGCCTGGATCGGCAATGGCTTCTGCTAANTGTGTCCCAGNAAGTTCTGTTAAAATGATGTCACGTATCCGNGCAGCGTTNTCTTTATCATNCATGCGTGAATAAATCAGGAAAAGACTTTCACACACTTCAGGTTTATGTCTTGACATGGGAAAACGGTTGATAAGCCCAGACCACACTGTGGAGGCGGCNGTGTAGTCATCAAGNCGGTTCAATAGAATAGCTCCNATGTTGTATGTNGCTTCTTCAATGGTTGNTTCTGCCAACATAATGCGTTCAGGTGTGTCGGGTATCGCCTCAAGGTANTATAGAGGATCGTCGGGTTGCAGTTGTTTTGATGTTCCGGAGANGGGAGAATCGGTAGNAGCGTGANCCAATGTGTCGGTTTTGCCGGAGGTCATGACATTTTCGCCCAGTGTGTGGCTGTTTTTAGCCGAAATTCTCCAGTTGTCGGCGAGCGGTCGGTTTCCCCATATTTTGCGGAACTGCTGTTTGCCCGATTTTATAAGTGCCGGATTATAGAAATACCATGCTGCAGTAGGTTGTGAGGTNNGTGACGGTGTAGTGCCAGGCATGGCAGTCGTNTCGNTTAATTTNGGCGGTTGCNTGGANNTTGTGTAGNTNNGGGCAAGCCGTTCAGCNATTTCGCGCTGTCGGTGAGGACTCATACGTGCCAGTTTCAGGAGTGAGTCCTGTAGAATCACGGTTTGCANAAGNTCTCCGAGCATGTCGAGCGCGTCAGCATGTTTGCTGATGGAATCAAGACCNGGATGATCNGCCGGAAGCTGTGGTANGGCGGCGTTGTAGTTGATGCGGGCGAGGTCATATCTNCCATGAGCGTATTGCAGAGAACCTAATGCAAGGCGTNCTTTTGCCTGGTCATAGCCGATGCGCACGCTTTTATTAACAGCATTAACGTAAGCTTGCTCAGCGGCCACGGTGTCGTGAGCCGANAGATGCAGGTTTCCAATTGCAAAATATATCTGATCAAGATAATCGGCATTTGTACTATAACGGGCCATTTTTTCCAANGCTTTTATTTCGCTGGCTGTAAACTCCGGAGGAGTAACTTCGCTCATTGCCATACGCGCGTTGAAGCGTGTGGAGTAATCGNTTGTCAGTGTGCCTTCTATTTTTCTGAATGCTATATATGCACCCTCTTTGTCACCATTTCTGCTTAATATCTGCCCGAGCAGATAGCGCAATCTTGTTTTTTGTTTGCCATGACTCATTTCTATCAGTTCAGCAAGAGTTTCAGACGCTTTATCATATTCTTTCCGGCGTATCAGGAGTGATGATTTCGCCATCAGATAGGTCTGACGGGTGNTGTGNNTTTCAAGGCGGTNNGNCGATATTTTTGTGAGGAGNTTTTCTGCTTCATAAAGTCGTCCAAGCGCACAATAGCATAATGCTTCCCATGTGCGTGCCTCGGCTACAANGTCAGGCAGCCATTTGAAATGNCGTGATATGTAAAGGAATGTATTTGCAGCGAGAGCGAAATCACCGTTCATATACTCCGCGCGCCCAAGCATCAGCCAGGAGTTGTGAAGAAAAGGGTTGTATTCAGTGCGACGTTTCCATTCGCGTTGTTGCGGTGTCGCCGACGAGCCACCGGGACGTTTTTTTATGGAATGAAGTTGTATTGCTTTCTGCGCCTTCTCGACTGATCGGGTGAAGTCGCCTGTCGGTTGTGGGACACCAGTGATACCTCTTGCCTCAGCCGGATGCACGAAAAGCATACGGGAGAAATCATCGGAATAATAGCGTTCCATATCCTCAAGGGTTTCCCGGTAATGTTTGTCGCCGTTGTAGTGAACATTGTATCGGGTTATAAATGCCTGGTAATTGCGGGTTGCAGTGGTATTGCGCGACGCAGTGCATCCGCAGCCAAGTGTGGCTACGACGGCAGAGGCAATAATCAGAATACACCACCATCTCGCAAACATCAAAGATATAGAACGTAGATGTGTGTCCGGTTATTGCCGTCACATGATTAAGAATTTGACAACGAAAGGAAGGTGTGTTAATAATCCTCGTTAATGTCGATAATGTGTTGGGTTCTGATACTGCGTTTCGCCCCATTATCAACATAGTATTTCAGNTTTTTAAGTAGCATGGNCNTGTTGTGATAGGTCACGGTGTCGTTTTTTCGTAGTATGCGTCCAAGAGTAGACTTAATTTTNTTGGCATGAATTACATGNACATTNTCAGGAANCTGGCTAATGTCCTTGAAAACGCAGTCGCCGTAAAACACAATCACGGAATAAACCGGAGTGTATCTTAGTTCCGGAATTTGGTCTTTTAGTGCTTTAATATGTCCTTTGTTTTGCAACACAGGATTATAAAAGCGATATTTCTTTTTACCGTGNNCGAGNACTTTGGTCCAGTATTCTTGCCACCCTTTTCCGTAAATCCAACCACTGTAGTCCTTTACCTCAATCACGACAAGACCAACTTCGGTAACTATAACAGTGTCTATCTGAGAATAATAGTCTAAATCTTTGTTGACATACAGATCATGAAAGATATTTTCAGGCGGAATGCCAATCTTCAAGAGCTTCATGACCAACTTTCGCTCGGATGATGTGCCTCTACTTCTTTTTGTNACCTGATGTAATAGTCTTTGGTCTCTTATGAAACGATAGATTGAGATAAGGACTATGAACAGGATGAAAAACANAATATAGCGGTACATTTTCTTTTTAGTTTTGGTTGCCAGATGTTTTTAGCGGNANTGTCATTTTTAGAGCAACAAGAGTAGAATTATATCGTGTAACTACTTGAAATTAAGCAGGACGCACGAACCGTGCGTCCCTACTCCTGATGAAAATACAATTATGACACGCCCTCTATAACAATTAGAGGTTCAGCTCTTCGCGTAGGAAGGGAGCCGTGGGGGAGTCGCCTTTTGCGATTTGCTCCGGTGTGCCGGATGCCACAATTATGCCGCCTTCACGTCCACCGCCAGGCCCCATGTCGATTACATAATCAGCTTGCTTGATCACGTCAAGGTTGTGCTCGATCACGACAACAGTGTTTCCTTTGTCGGCAAGACGGTTAAGCACTGTCATAAGCACATTGATATCCTCGAAATGCAGGCCGGTGGTAGGCTCATCGAGTATAAACAATGTTTTGCCAGTGTCGCGTCGGGCCAGTTCAGTCGCAAGTTTGACACGCTGGTTCTCACCACCCGAAAGTGTGGACGAAGGTTGCCCGAGGCGGATATAACCAAGTCCGATTTCCTGTAGAATTTTGATCTTATTTAGAATCGGTGGTATGTTTTCAAAGAACTCCACCGCCTGATTGATTGTCATATCGAGTACGTCGGCGATGGATTTGCCTTTATATCTTACCTCAAGGGTCTCGCGATTGTAGCGTTTGCCGCCACATTCCTCGCATGGGACAAGCACATCGGGCATGAAATTCATCTCGATGGTACGGTAGCCGTTGCCTTTACATACTTCGCATCGTCCGCCTGCGACGTTAAATGAGAAGCGCCCGGGTTTGTAGCCGCGAATCTTGGCCTCTGGTAGCCCGACAAAAAGATTACGTATGTCGGTGAATACGCCAGTGTAAGTAGCGGGATTGGATCGGGGTGAGCGTCCAAGCGGCGACTGATCAACGCTCACTACTTTATCAATATTTTCTATTCCCTCAATACTCTTATAGGGAAGGGGCTGGTTAAGCGAGCGATAGAAGTGCTGCGACAGAAGCGGTAGCAGTGTACCGTTGATGAGTGACGATTTACCACTGCCCGACACGCCTGCGACACACACGAGCTTACCAAGCGGTAATGTAAGGTTCACATTACGCAGATTATTGCCCGTGCAGCCGATCAGTTTAAGCTTTTTACCATTACCTTTACGCCTGGAGGAAGGAACGGTGATGCTTTTCTCTCCCGAAAGATACTGTGCGGTGAGTGTGCCTGATGCCATCATATCGGCCGGTGTGCCCTGAAAGACCACTTCGCCACCTTTGCGTCCGGCTTTCGGACCAATATCTACGATGTAATCGGCCTCCTCCATCATCTCCTTATCATGCTCAACTACGATGACAGAGTTACCGTTGTCGCGTAATTGCTTGAGCGAATTGATAAGACGGCGGTTGTCACTCTGGTGCAGGCCGATGCTCGGCTCATCGAGGATATAAAGCACGTTGACGAGTTCCGATCCCATCTGAGTGGCAAGGCGTATGCGCTGGCTCTCTCCACCTGAGAGTGATGATGAAACGCGGTTGAGTGAGAGATAATGAAGTCCGACAGCAGTCAGGAATTTAAGTCGCGAACGTATTTCCTTAAGTATTTCGCGTGCGGCTGCCTGCTCCTTGAATGCCAGCCCGTCGGCGGCAGTGGTAGTCCACTCAAGCAGGTCGGATATATCCATGCGTGCGAGATCGGCAATATTCTTGTCGCCGATGAAGAAATGTAGTGCCTG
>JAAVGC010000062.1 GCA_014800445.1 Bacteroidales bacterium
GTTTTTATAGCTTTGGGAGCTTGGGGGGTAGGATCAGTAGCTTCGATAGCTTTTATAGCTTCCTTAGTTTGGGTAATTTCGGGGGAGTCTGTGGTGGGTTCAGTAGCTTTTATTGCTTCAGTAGCTTGGGCAGTTTCTGTGGGCCTGGTGGTAGCAGTAGGTGCGGGAATGTCCTCGGGTATATCTGTGAAGAGGTCGATTTTGGTGGAGTCCGGGGTTTTGGGGGCTGCTTTGGCGTCTTCTTCTTTGCCAAGTTCTGACGCCTTCATTGCTTCCTGCACCTTGCGGCGCTCCTCTTCGCGTGCCTCACGTGCTTCACGCATACGCTCCTTGATGGCTTGAACACGCTTGCGGTAGTTCTGGTATATTTTCAGAAGGTCATAGAAATATACTGCTGCTACAAAGCCGATGAAAAGGAGTGAAACAAGCGCAGTGCCTATCCACCCGATGCGCTCCATCAACCATGTGTTGATGTAACGTCCGTGAAACCCGCCGAGTGGAATGGTTATGTCAAGTCCGTAGGTTATGAAGCCAACCGATAGTGAGAGCGTAACGGCAAAAAGTAATGCCTTGAATGTCATGGACCAGAATTTACACTTGCGCAGTCCGAGAAGTGAAATTCCGCATAGAATCATCCATATAAGAAGCGGGAAAGCACCTACACCAAGCCCGAGGGTGATGAGATAATGCGATGCAAGAGCTCCTGCGGGACCTCCGACGTTCTCAATATCGGCATCGGGATCAGCCACAATGCCATCAAGAGTATTGGCAATGACTTCGCTCTGGTCCTC
The DNA here is from genome assembly GCA_014800445.1 of Bacteroidales bacterium. Classification (GTDB taxonomy): domain Bacteria; phylum Bacteroidota; class Bacteroidia; order Bacteroidales; family Muribaculaceae; genus JAFLTL01. The sequence continues at coordinate 792 of JAAVGC010000062.1, forward strand.
AGGGGCAGTATTGAGGTAGGATATAGCAGAGACCGTAAGATAAGTGGCTGCAAGGATAAGGAAAATACCAAGCGCGACATGGAAGCGGCGATCGGCAAGGAAATCAAAGAAGCCGATGGAAGTGCGTGGCTGCTTTCGGCGCGGGGCAGCTTCGGGTTGTCTACGGCGTTGCTGCTGGCCTTGTTGCTGCCGCGGCGCGTTCTGACGATAATCATTGCGATTGCGATCATCGTAGGGCTGCTGCTCCCTGTTGTCGTGGGGAGAGTGCGTCTGTGGGGATGAGAAAGGATTGGTTACTTCAGAATCGGGTGAAACGAGGGAAGCATTATAGTCGTCTTCGTACATTTTTCTTCTTGTGCGTGCAAAGCTTAGTGTGTGGTCTGAGAGAGGAATCAGGAATATCTGAACCGACAGACCGGCTATTTAACTATATGCAAAGTTAAATTAAAAGTGGAGATGTTGGAAGAAATATTTGCGTTGAATTTTGTTATATAGTTTGACAAAGTTTCTATATTTGCGAAAGCGGAATTTAACAATTGTAAAAAACGAGAAAATAACAACCCGAAATAAAGAATAATATGGAAAACAACGAACTGTTGAAAGATGTTATCGCCCGGGCTCAGGTGTGGCTTGGCGAGGGTTATGACGAGGACACACAGGCAGAGGTGAAGTCGATGCTTGAGGCAGAGGATAAAACACCGCTGATCGATGCATTCTATCGCGATCTGGAGTTTGGTACCGGCGGTTTGCGCGGTATCATGGGCGCTGGAACAAATCGCATGAACATCTATACTGTGGGTGCTGCAACTCAGGGACTTGCCAATTATCTTAAGGAAGCATTCAAGGATGAGCCGCAGATCAGTGTGGCAGTAGGTCATGACGTGCGCAACAATTCGCGCAAGTTTGCTGAGATCGTAGCAGATATTTTCTCAGCTAACGGCATCAAGGTATATCTTTTCGATGATTTCCGTCCGACACCGGAACTTTCGTTTGCAATACGTTACTTCGGCTGCCAAAGCGGTGTCAACATCACAGCCTCACATAATCCGAAGGAATACAACGGCTACAAAGCTTACTGGAGCGACGGCGCGCAGATCATCGCTCCGCATGATGTGAACATCATCGAGCATGTGGGACGCATCAAGAATGTCTCTGAAATCAAATTCAAGGGAAATCCTGATCTTATCCAGATCGTTGGCCGTGAAGTCGATGAGGCTTTCCTCTTGGAAATCAAGAAATTGTCGCTCTCACCTGACCTGATCGCCAAGTATCATGACTTGAAGATCGTTTACACTCCTATTCATGGTACGGGTGTGAAACTCATTCCGGAATCCCTGCACAATTATGGTTTTACAAATATCATCAATGTACCGGAACAGGATGTGACAAGCGGTGATTTTCCGACAGTGGAGTCGCCTAACCCCGAGAATCCGCCGGCCATGGCTATGGCTATTGCCAAGGCTAAGGAAGTGGGAGCTGATCTTGTCATGGCTTCAGACCCCGATGCGGACCGTGTGGGCTGTGTGATACGTGACAGCAGCGGCGAGTATGTGCTCCTTAACGGTAATCAGATTGTGATGATCCTGCTCAACTATCTGATGACCCGTAACGCTGAACTCGGACGTCTAACCGGCAATGAATATATCGTAAAGACTATCGTTACTACCGAAACCATCAAGCGCATTGCAGAGGAGAACAACATCAAGATGTTTGACTGCTACACCGGTTTCAAGTGGATCGCGGCTGTCATACGCGGACATGAGGGTATCGCCCGATACCTCGGTGGTGGCGAGGAGAGCTATGGTTTCCTTGCAGAAGATTTCGCACGCGACAAGGATGCGGTTTCGGCTGTATCGCTGATGGCTGAGGCTGCTGCCTGGGCACGCGACAAGGGTAAGGATTTCCTGGGAATGCTTCAGGAAATCTACATGAAGTATGGTTTCTCACGCGAGGCAGGTATCTCGGTTGTGCGTCCGGGCAAGAGTGGTGCCGACGAGATTGTTGCCATGATGAAGAACTTTAGAGCAAATCCGCCGCAGTCACTTGGTGGTGGCAAGGTTGTCACAGTGAAGGATTATGCAGATCTTAACATGACCGACATGACTACCGGTAAGGTGGAAAAGATGGACATGCCTGTGACTTCCAATGTGCTCCAGTACTTCACAGAGGACGGCACGAAGATCTCGATACGCCCATCGGGTACAGAGCCTAAGATCAAGTTTTATATAGAGGTGCGCGGTCGCATGTCGAGCCCGGCCGACTATGAGAAGGCTATAAAGGAGGCTGACGCTAAGATCGACGAGGTGAAGAAGGATCTCGGTATCTGATGTCATCACTTTCATAAATAAAGTGTGAGGATGAGTGCTTTAGGGTGCTCATCCTCTTTTTACGCATGATATTGTAATAATGTCTACAGACAGGCAGAAAGTAATAAAGGGACGTTTTGCGCCATCACCATCGGGACGTATGCATCTCGGTAATGTGTTTACCGCAGTATTGTCGTGGCTGTCGGTGAAGAGCCGTGGTGGTGAATGGCTACTGCGTATCGAAGATCTTGATCCGGCAAGATCAAAGCGTAGTTTCTCGGAACTTATCGAAGACGATCTGCACTGGCTCGGTCTTGACTGGGATGAGGGAGGACTTGAAGGGAAAGGGGAATGCGGACCCTACTGCCAGAGCGAAAGAAGTGAGTTATATGAGAGGGCTCTTGACAGGTTGACCGCCCAGGGGCTCACCTATCCATGCTATTGTACACGTGGCGAACTGATGGCGACAAATGCTCCGCATCTGAGTGATGGTCGGGTGGTCTATGCCGGTACGTGTCGTCCTGAACGGCTTGATAAGGGATGTGTGGAGGGGAAAAATGTGAGGGCAACAAGACTGCGCGTGGCAGAGGAGGAAATCAGGTTTTGTGATGGTATTTTCGGGGAAACGGTGGTTGATCTCAGTAGTGAGGTTGGGGATTTTGTGGTGAGGCGTGGCGACGGGGCTTGGGCTTACCAGCTTGCTGTGGTTGTGGATGACGCTATGATGGGTGTGACCGAGGTGATGAGAGGGTGTGATCTGCTCCAGTCGGCTGCCCAACAGATTTATCTTTACCGGTTGCTCGGATACGAGGCTCCGCGTTTTGTGCATGTACCGCTACTCTGTAACGAAGCGGGGCAGCGTCTGTCGAAACGCGACGGATCGCTGAACATGGAAGCGCTGCGAAAGGACATGACTGCCGAAGAGATATTAGGAAGAATCGGTTTTCTTGCCGGCCTTACGGAGTGTGGCAAGAAAGTAAAGCTGACAGATTTACTGGAATTGTACAACGAAAACCGCTTACCTAAAAAGGAGCAGATCATCGTGTGAGNNAGAAGTCGGTGGNNTCGTAATCAGAATATCTGGGCTGTGCCGTCGGAGAGGGCGTCGGAGGTGAGAAGCTGACGGAGTGTCTTGTCGTACTCGAGGGCATTTTCACGNCGTATGGATTCAATCACAAATGGCTCGGCATAGCTTTCGGGCATGGGATTGCCGGATTTTATGACGTCGGTGATGTGAAGGAAGTAGACGTAGCCGTCGAACTTATGTTCAAGATCCTTCTGGTTNACGGGATAAGCATCAAAATTGCTGTCAAATCCATCGAACGGAATACGATCCTCGATGTGCTTCCAATCCATCCAGTCGTCGCGGAAATACTCATAATTAACGGCTGANCTGACAAGNTTATCAAGTTTGTCAATATCGTCGCCACGATCGCTTTTATATAGGCGACGCACTTCGTCGAGTTCAGGGGCATCTTCTGGTATTTTTATATATATTCCCTTGACTATGTGATTTTGAAGCGTGTAGTCCTGTATGTGACGTGTGATGTAGTCGGTTATCTGNTGCGGGGTGAGGACNGGATCCGTTATGTTCTCGTCGATTTTACGCCNGCGATATTCCCACATAAGGAGTTCGCGGCGATAGTCCTCTACAAGCCGGTCGATCTCTTTTGTGTCAGGTATATTGCGCTCGGCAACAAGCATTGATGCTTCGTTTTCAACCCAGTTGTTTATGAAAGCATTGGCGGCTTTGATGCTGTCCTGACCGGTAATGCCCACCGGTAGGTTGCGACGAACTTCAGTTTTGGACAGCCATCGGTTGCCAACTCTTGCGGCAGGATCTTCAATAGGTATTTTCTTCTCAGTACATGCTCCNATNANCACCATAAACAGTGATGAGAAGATGGCAACGCGCATAAGATGGCAGTGGGTATTCATTTGTTTAGTGGAGTAAAAATGGCAAGGTTTATCGGCGTTGCAANATGACGTAGAGTATTACAGGTACACCAAAAAGTGGTGTCACGGCATTAAGCGGAAGCAACGCCGCCGAATTTATGCCGGGAATAAGTCCCGAAGANGGTAGNACGGAAAGTATGTTGCATGCCGCTCCTACGATAGCTCCAAGTATGATTGTGGCAGGGAGCAGGATGCGGTGTGTGTCGGTGCGCATGACCATGCGTGCCATGTGGGGCACAGCAAGTCCGATGAATGAGACCGGACCGCAAAACGCCGTGACGGCGGCCGCCAAAATGCCTGTAGAGAGAAGCAACAGATTGCGGGTGCGGCTAAGGTTGACTCCAAGGTTACGGGCATAATCGTTGCCGAGCAGCAGCAAGTCGAGAGGCTTTGCAAGCAGCACTGCCANCAATAAGCCGACCATAATAATTGAAGCGAATACCGGCAGTCGATCCAATGGCACGGCNGTGAAAGATCCCATACCCCATATTACATAGTTCTGGACTCCGTCGGATGTAGCGGAGAAATTCAGAACCATAATTACCGATGATGCCAGGTAGCCGACAAGAATACCTGTAATAAGAAGCATGAGATCGTTTCGAAGCCATGCGGAAAGGGCAAGCAGGATTGCCATTATCAGGAAACTTCCGAGCAGAGCTCCGATCATTATTGCGATTTCAGTTCCAAATTCCATGGCTCCAGCAATCATGGAGCCGCTTCCAATGAGCATCACCACGGCCACACCAAGACTCGCTCCCGAGTTTATGCCTAAAACGGATGGGCCGGCGAGGGGATTGCGAAATGATGTCTGCAACAAGAGTCCGCTCACAGCGAGTGCCGCTCCGCTAAGTGTGGCTGTCAATGCCGCCGGGAGACGACTCTGTAGTATAATGAATCTGATACCGGAAGAAACGGTATCGCCATCACGTGCTGTGAGAATGTCGGTAACAGCGTCAAAGGGAATGCTGACTGAACCAATGTAGAGATTGCCGAGAAACGAAATGACAAGCGCTACGATAAGCACTCCCCATCGTGTTGCGGGCAATCCGGCGGTGTTCATCTTGCGATTATTTTGTTCCGATTTCGATGGCTGCACCAGTTGCCGGATCAATTATCATGTAGACAGGTGCTTTCTTATCGGCAAATGAATTTGGCGCTACTCCATAGTCGATGCCTGCCTGGGCGATGTTTACGTTCTTCTCAGCAAAATCCTCACCTTCATAGGTTACTGTGACCTGTGCGGTCCCCGGAATGCAGTAGGCAAATCCGTTTTTAGGGAAGGGGAGTGGTGCGCCTTTGTCGTTAAGTGGCAACTCGCCTCGGGATACAACTTTGTAAGATAATGTTATGGGAGCACCTGACAGGTTGTTGGCGTCAACGATTCCGTCGACGCTTGAAAGACGTGCGATGATTCTTGAAGAGATGTCGTTGTCGGCGGCCGACGGAGTGAATGAAATGGTTTTCACTTCGGTGGAAGTCTGTTCGGTACCGAGAAACATTGCGGTCAAGGCAGCCTCCTGCGCATTGAGGTTGTCCATGACAAGCTGCATGGCCTGTCCGTCGGGGGGCATCTGATCGGCCTGACCGGTCAGAAGGTCTGATCGGCTCTGGCGTAGCGCATAGAGCTGTTCGGCGGCAATCTGGGCACGTTTGAGGGTGGACTGGCTTCTCAGCATCTCCTCAGTCATGACCTGACGGGCAGCTTCGGTCTGCAACGGGGTTGGTGCGGCCTCTTGTGCAACAGGTATCGGATCGGCTTTGGGTATGCGCACGTCCTCAGTGTTTATTGCCAGTGGCACATCGTTGTCTGATAAAATCATGAAGGGAGTTGCGCCGGAACTGAATTTCACAGCATAGCGTCGATCAGGGTCGGCTANTCCNCGAGTGGTTATGGTTACGCTNTTAAGTGTGTACTCAACTGACGCTTCAGCTACGGGGTCGTCGACATTAAGGATGCGTTTGGCATAATTATAGAACTCTCCCGGGGTGCGCACGGTTTTTACCGTCTCGAGGGTTATATCGATGGNTGTGAGCGGCAGAGAGTAGACTAAGGCGTAGTCATTAGCCTTTGTTGCCGAAAGTTTCTGTGTGGTCTCGGCAGAGAGAGGCTGAACGGCTATTGCAGCCGCTATTATTGCAAAAAGACAGTTGCGTTTCATTTGTTCATTATCTCTTTTATGGCTTTGCCTGTTGCGTTGGCTATGTCGGTGGCGGTCACTCCGTAGGATCCTTCGCTNCGCTCGGCGATTTCTCCNGCAAGCCCGTGGATGAAGACGCCGGTAAAAGAAGCTATTTCAGGAATGTAGCCTTGGGCAACAAGTGCGGCAAGGATTCCGGTGAGNACATCNCCACTCCCGGCTGTAGCCATCGCAGGAGTTCCGGATGAGTTGAAATATATTTTTCCGTCGGGACGCACTACTGCGGTGTACCGCCCCTTAAGTATAATCAGTACATTGTAATAGCTTGCCATCTCAATGGCTTTGGCAAGGCGTGCCTCGCTGTTGGGTTGCGGACCAAAGATTCTGTCGAATTCACCTGCGTGTGGGGTGAGGATGGAGTGGAAAGGAATGGTCTGCAACATGGCAGGCTTGAGTGCGATGCAGTTAAGTGCATCGGCATCGAGAATGACGGGTGAAGAGTTGGATGCAAGAAAATCCTCCAGTGCAGCAATGGTGGCATCGTTGGTGCCTATGCCTGGACCGATCGCAATGGAATCATAGTGGTGGAGAGGCTTTATCTCGTTGATGATACCGTCGTTCTTCACATACTGGTACAATGCTTCGGGGACTGATGACTGAAGAATGTTGTAGCCACAGAACGGGGAGCTGACAGTGAGTTTGCCAACTCCTGCCCGAAGTGCGCCCCGAGCCGCCATCACCGCCGCCCCCATCATGCCGTAGCATCCGGCGTAGATGATTGCCGAGCCAAAGTCCTTCTTGGATGTGAATTGTGGTCGTGGGCGCAAGGTGCGGGCAACGTCGGATTTCTCAACAAGATAATACCGTGCCGGAATTTTGGATATTGCCTGATGCGACAGCCCGATATCGACCGTTATCCACTGTCCGCAAAGATCGGAGACTGATGGTAGGAAAAATGCGAGATGAGGGAATTGTATGGCAATTGTCAGAGTGGCGTGTATGATGTGCCTTGCAACTGCCTGGGGATTCCAGTCTATCGACATGCCTGAAGGAATGTCGATTGCAATAACCGGAGCGTGGCTCTCGTTTATCGTCTCAGCCAAAGTGCGGAATCCTCCTTCGAGCGGACGATTCTGTCCACGTCCGAAGAGCCCGTCGATGACAATGTGGCGGGGAGTCAGGGAGGGCATCTTAAATGTCTTGACGACTTCTGTNAGGCGTTTTTCCGGAAAGTTGGCAGCNAGTAATCGCTTTTTCATNTCAGCGCATTCGTCGCACAGACGATCGCCGTGAATGTTGAAGAGGGTAACGTCGATGTCAAATCCGTTTTCCCATAGGATGCGCGCAGCGCACAANGCATCGGCACCGTTTTTNCCAGGTCCGGCAAAGAAAACAAATAGGTGGTCTTTGTCGTAGCGCTGCATGATGATGCGTGCTACAGCAGCTCCGGCGCGTTCGATCAGGTCGATGGCAGAAACACCGTCCTTAATCGTCGCCTCTTCGATGGCCTTGATCTCCTGTTTTGTAAAAATCTTCATAATGAATACAACAAAGATAGGAAACCGCCGGGGAAATATCCAAAATAAGATGGCTCAAATTGCAAATGTCATAAAATAAATGAGATTTACGAGTGCTATCGGGAATTATCGGTATGCCGGAAACGTGTGTGTGTTAATAAAATTTTGAGTAATAAAATTAAGATGTTGTTAAGAAAGTTTTGCAAAAAAGGCTGTCAGGTTGTATCTTTGCCACAGAGTTGTGTGCCGGGATGTGCCCGGTAACGTACCAAACACGTGATAACAGCTGAAAATTCAATATGATATCTTTAGCAATCTTCGGAATCCAGAACAATGCGATGCTCGCTGTGGTGGGTCTGCTGACTGGAGTTGGTCTCGTGGCAATCGCCATGTGGCTTGCAGGGCTCATTTCGCCCCGCTCGTTCAACGCACAGAAAGGAGAGGCCTATGAGTGCGGTATCCCTACCCGCGGCGAAAGCATGAGCCGTTTCTCGGTGGGGTATTATCTCTTTGCGATCTTGTTCCTGATGTTTGACGTGGAGACAGTGTTTCTGTTTCCCTGGGCTGTCAGGGTGCGTGAGCTCGGGGTTGACGGGCTTCTGAGCATCGGCGTGTTTTTTGGAGTATTGGTACTCGGACTTATTTATGCCTGGCGTAAAGGAGCGCTCGAATGGAAATGAAAGACCAGATAACAACCAAGAGCATGCCTTACGAGGCATTTAAGGATAATGAATACATTGAAGGACTTGTCGAGGAGCTTCGTGCCAGCGGCACGAATGTTCTTGTTGGAGTTCTTGATGACCTGATCAACTGGGGGCGTAGTAACTCGCTCTGGCCGCTCACATTCGCCACCAGTTGCTGCGGCATAGAATTTGTGTCGCTTGGAGCGGCGCGCTTTGACATGGCGCGTTTTGGCTGGGAAGTGGCTCGCGCCTCGCCCCGTCAGGCCGACTTCATGATGGTGGCCGGCACGATTGTGCACCGCATGGTTCCAGTCTTCCGTCGTCTGTATGACCAGCTTGCAGAGCCGAAGTATGTAATAGCATGTGGCGGCTGTGCAATTTCGGGTGGTCCGTTCCGCAGAAGTTACCACGTGGCAAAGGGTATTGAGGATATTGTGCCTGTCGATGTGTTCGTTCCGGGCTGTCCTCCACGTCCTGAGGCTATGATCTACGGCATTATGCAACTTTCCCGCAAACTGAAAGTCGAGCGTTTCTTCGGCGGCGTCAACCGACAAGAGAAAGAGTCGGATTTCGAGGCTATCCAGCAAGCAAAGAAAGCACAGGCTGAAACCGTATCGGCTGACTGAACAAGATCATAAAGCGGAAGAGTGAAAATTCACAATTAAGCCAATTCACGATATCACAACAATCAATATACAATGGCCAATCTCCAGGAAAAGATTTCGTCGCTGTTTCCTACGGTAAAGATAGAAGAAGCCGACACGCTCACCCTGACTCTTGAACCGTCGCAGCTGCATGAAGTGTGCAAAACGTTGCGTGATGATCCGGAGCTCGCGTTTGACTATCTCGAGACAATCGTGGGCATGGACTGGACGGAGTCGCTCGGTTGCGTGTATTTTATTAATTCGACGGTTTATGGTCACACGGTGTCGATCAGGACATCAACGACTGACCGCGAGATGCCTCATCTGCCTTCGGTCGCTGACCTCTGGGAAGTGGCAGTGACATACGAGCGCGAGGTGTATGATTTCTTCGGAATCATATTTATCGACAATCCCGATATGCGTCGTCTTTTCCTTAGTATAGATTGGAAAGGATATCCGCTTCGCAAGGATTACAACGATGATCCTGCTCTCAATCCCTGTTCGGTAGAGAACGAGCGTCAGAGTGACGACACATACGTCTACACTCTTGATGCTGAAGGAAAGGTGGAGAAACATGAGAAGGCTATCTTTGCTCCCGATGATTTTGTTGTGAACATCGGTCCGCAGCATCCTGCCACTCACGGCGTGCTCCGTTTCCGCACCGCTCTTGATGGTGAGACAATCAAGAAAATCGATGTCTACATGGGGTATATCCACCGTGGTGTGGAGAAACTTTGTGAGAATCTAACATATTTCCAGACTCTCCACTATATGGATCGTCTGGACTATTTCTCAGCTCACAATTATCATCACGGTTTGTGTATGTGTATTGAGAAGGCTGCCGGTATCGTGGTGCCTGAACGTGCGCAGTACATCCGTGTGATTATGGATGAGCTTTCGCGNATAGCGTCGCACTGCCTGTTCATCGGTACATTCTGCATGGACCTNGGTGCTACGACGATGTTGTTCTACACACTGCGCGTGAGAGAGCAGATTCTTGATATNATGGATAAGACATGTGGCGCACGCATGACGTTCAATTACGATTGCATNGGTGGTGTGCTTGCTGATCTCGATCCTGATTTCGTNAAGGATGTGAAAGNTCTTCTTGCTGTGCTTCCGAGCAATATTAAAGAATACAATAAGATCTTTACNGGAAACGTCATCGCCAAGAACCGTATGGAAGGTGTGGGTGTCCTCTCTCGTGAGGATGCTATCGCCTATGGTTGCACAGGTCCTACCGGACGTGCTTCGGGTTGGGCGTGTGATGTGCGTAAGACGCACCCCTACAGCCTCTATGCTTCGATGAAGGATACCCTGAAGTGGGATGAGGTTGTCATGACCGAAGGTGACAGCATGGCACGCTTCAAGGTGAGAATCGCCGAGATGGAGCAGAGCGCACGCATAATTGANCAGCTNATTGACAATATTCCGGCAGGTGACTATTGNGCGAAAGTGCCCAAAGTGCTCAAACTTCCCAAAGGCAACTGGTGGACGGTCGTTGAGGGATGCCGCGGATTGTTCGGTGTCTACATCGAGAGCGACGGTGGTGTCAATCCCTATCGTCTGAAGCTTGCAACTCCGTGTCTGCCACTTGCTGCCGCAGTGGATCACATGACATCCGGTCAGAAGATTGCCGATCTCATCACTATCGGCGGATCGCTTGACTACATCGTTCCTGACATGGANCGCTAAAATAAAAGAGTAAACCATAACTAAGCGTTATCGCATCAAATAGACGACGAAATGTTTGACTTCTCAATCGTCACTGACTGGATCAATAATCTGCTCGGAAGCTTCATGCCTTCGTGGCTTGTGACCGTCATCGAGTGTATCGGCATCGGTATCGGCCTTCTGCTGGTGTATGCCCTTCTTGCTTTGTTCTACATCTATTANGAGCGTAAGCTCTGTGCGGCTTTCCAGTGCCGTCTCGGCCCGAANCGTGTGGGNCCCTGGGGTCTTCTTCAGAGTTTCGCCGACATGTTCAAGATCCTTATNAAGGAGCTTATCTCGCTTGAGAAGACCGATAAGTTTCTCTTTGCTCTNGCTCCTTATCTNGTGATCATCGCATCGATGCTCGCTTTTGCGGTTCTTCCGTGGGGCAAAGGATTGCAGATCATTGATTTTAATATCGGAATTTTCTTCCTTATCGCAGTTTCGTCGATCGGTGTGCTGGGTATCCTGCTTGCAGGATGGTCGTCAAACAATAAGTTCACGCTTATCGGCGCTATGCGCTCAGGNTCACAGATGATAAGCTACGAGCTTTCAATCGGCTTGTCGGTGCTGACAATGGTTGCCTTTGCCGGAACAATGTCAATTACCGGNATCGTCGAGGCTCANGATCATCTCTGGTTCCTCTTTTCCGGTCATATCCCTGCTATAATAGCATTTGTGATCTATATGATCGCCGGTACAGCGGAAACNAACCGTGGCCCGTTTGACCTTCCTGAGGCNGAGAGCGAGCTTACTGCCGGATATCACACTGAATATTCCGGTATACATTTCGGTTTCTTCTATCTGGCCGAATATCTTAACCTGTTTATCGTTTCGGGTGTTGCTTCGCTGCTGTTTCTTGGCGGTTGGATGCCACTTCACATTCCCGGATGGGAAGGTTTCAATCATGTGATGGATTATATACCCGGTGTGATTTGGTTTATCGGAAAAGCATTTGTCCTGTCGTTCGTCATCATCTGGTTCAAGTGGACATTCCCGCGTCTTCGTATCGACCAGCTTCTCTCGCTTGAGTGGAAGTATCTTCTTCCGATCAATCTGGTGAATCTCGTGCTGATGGTGCTGATAATTGTCAGCGGACTTCACTTCTGATATTAAACTAAAGGAAATAGATAACAACCGACCACAAGGTCACAGCAATATATCTCTCAATGAGTAACGCCTCAGGAAAAATAGCACAGGTAATCGGACCGGTTGTCGACGTGTCGTTCGAGGACTCGAAATCGGCACTTCCTCCGATTTATACTGCACTGAAGATCACCCGCGAAGACGGGAGCGAACTGATACTTGAAGTTGAACAGCACATCGGTGAAGATACTGTGCGTTGTGTGGCAATGGAAAGTACCGACGGCCTGCAGCGCGGCATGTCTGTGGAGAATCTGGAGCGTCCTATCGCTGTTCCGACCGGCGCTCAGGTAAAAGGGCGTCTGCTTAACGTGATCGGTGAGGCTATTGACCGTCTGCCTGCTCTTGACAGGGATAATCTTCGCCCAATACATCAGCCGGCTCCGAAGTTTGAGGATCTTACCATCGGAACCGAGATACTTTACACCGGTATTAAGGTGATTGATCTTCTTGAGCCTTACAGTAAAGGAGGTAAGATCGGTCTATTCGGTGGTGCCGGTGTGGGCAAGACCGTGCTTATCATGGAGCTCATCAACAATATCGCAAAAGGACATAACGGTTTTTCGGTGTTCACNGGTGTGGGTGAGCGTACACGTGAAGGTAATGACCTGCTTCGNGAAATGATTGAAAGCGGTGTCATGAAGTACGGCGACAAGTTCAAAGAGGGAATGGAGAAGGGGGAGTGGAATCTTGGAGATGTGGACATGAAGGAGGTCGAGCAGTCGCAGGCAACCCTCGTGTTCGGACAGATGAACGAGCCCCCNGGCGCACGTCTGCGTGTCGCACTTTCCGGTCTGACCGTTGCAGANCAGTTCAGAGANCAGGATGGTGGCGGTAAGGAAATTCTATTGTTTATCGACAATATTTTCCGTTTCACTCAGGCAGGNTCNGAGGTNTCGGCNCTTNTNGGNCGNATGCCTTCGGCAGTGGGTTATCAGCCTACTCTTGCTTCGGAGATGGGCATGCTTCAGGAACGTATCACATCGACAAAGAATGGTTCGATCACGTCGGTACAGGCTATCTATGTTCCNGCCGATGACTTGACTGACCCGGCTCCTGCCACGACGTTCTCTTTCCTTGACGCTACCACGGTGCTNTCCCGTAAGATTGCCGAGCTTGGTATCTATCCNGCAGTGGATCCGTTGGAGTCGACATCGCGAATTCTTGATCCGCATATCATAGGTGAGGATCACTATAATACTGCTCAGGCAGTGAAGCAGCTTCTGCAAAAGTACAACGAGCTTCAGGATATTATCGCTATCCTCGGTGTGGATGAACTNTCGGATGAAGATAAGCTTGTGGTTGCGCGTGCACGTCGTGCGCAGCGTTTCCTGAGCCAGCCTTTCCATGTGGCAGAGCAGTTTACCGGTCTGCCAGGTGTGATGGTNCCTCTTAGCGAGACCATACGTGGCTTCAAGATGATCTTGAGCGGTGAGATGGACGAGTATCCCGAGCAGGCATTCCTCAATGTNGGAACGATTGATGAGGCTATTGCCAAGGGTAAGAAGCTCATGGCTGAAGCCAATGCGTGANACATTAATATAAACGGGAACGATGAGCGAGGCACTGACACTGCGAGTGATTTCANCAAAGGAGGTGATATTTGAAGGGGAGGCTGATATGGTGAGACTTCCCGGCACACAGGGTGAGTTCACTGTGCTTCGCAATCATGCACCTNTNATNACCACTCTTGAAAAGGGGGCGATCACTTATCGCGGAAAGGGNGAGCAAGGTGACGGTAAGCGGATTGAGATCGCAGGAGGTCTTGCGGCAGTGGACCGAAACGTCNTCACGGTGTGTCTGACCTGAATGGCTGAGGCACAGAAAGAAAAAACTGAATATTTCAAACGCATAGAGATAACAAGATGCATCAGCGACTTTTCAGATATATGGTTATCATCATGGCCTGCATGATTCTGCCAGTGTTTGCCCTGAAGGGGGAANACATGACGGAACAGATTGCTACTGGTCATGAGGAGGATAAGCCTATTGATGTGAAGGAGATTATTTTTGAGCATCTTGGCGANGGTTACGGATGGGAGGTNCCTTTCAACCATCACAAGCGCATACCATTGCCTGTGATTGTGAAAGGAAGCGATGGNAAATGGCACATATTCTCATCAGGTAAAGTCACAGATCATCAGGANTACACTGAAGGCGGACTTACCTTCAGACTGGCTAAGGAAGGCGAANATAAGAACAAAGTTGTTGAGGTAGACGCTTTGGGAAACGAAATGCGTGTGACCGATNTNTCGGTGACAAAGAATGTGTGCGCCNTATTCCTGACCATGATTGTGATCATGGTGCTGTGCTTCTGGCTTAAGAGCTGGTACAAGCGCAATGGCTACAAGGTGCCACGTCGTGGACTNGGTGCATTTGAGGCTTTGATTGAATTTGTGTACAANGGAGTCATCAAGTCGACTCTTAANGATAAAGCTGAGAANTTTGCACCATACCTGCTCACGGTGTTCATGTTCATATTTGTACTGAACATCATGGGGCTTATGGTAGTNTTCCCGGGCGGAGCTAATGTGACGGGAAATATCGCTGTCACTCTGGTACTTGCAATCTTTACTTTCTGCTTTACNAATTTCTTTGGTACTAAGCATTACTGGAAAGAGATACTNTGGCCAGATGTGCCTCTGTGGTTAAAGTTTCCGATTCCCATCATGCAGTTGATAGAGATCTTCGGCATGTTTACGAAACCGGCAGCGCTGACGGTGCGTCTGTTCGCNAACATGATGGGTGGGCACATGATAGTGATTGTGCTGACGCTTNTGATATTCATCTTTGCGTCGTTCGGACCGGTGGTGATAGGAGCCACAAGTGTGGTTTCGGTGGTATTCTCNGTGTTCATGTTGCTTGTCGATGTGCTCGTGAGCTTTATNCAGGCTTATGTGTTCACNATGCTCTCGACTATCTTTATTGCGCTTGCACAGGAGAGTGGTCACGAGGAAAAGCATGAGAAAAAAGAGGATGCAGGTGGCGGATCAAAGGATATGGCACCTGTGTCTACCCTATGAGAGATAATAGAATAATAATAACTAAACTTCAAAATATCACAAAAATGTTAGCATCTATTTTAGCGGAAGTTGCAGCCCTTTCAGGTATTGGAGCAACCATCGGCGCCGGTATAGCAGCAATAGGCGCAGGTCTTGGCATCGGTAAGATCGGCAGCGCCGCCATGGAGGCTATCGCGCGTCAGCCGGAATCGGCAGGAGACATCCGAAGCAATATGATCGTCATCGCCGCTCTTGTGGAGGGTGTGGCACTGTTTGCCGTGATCGTTTGTATCCTCGCTCTTTTCGTCTAAGACGTAATAAGGCATAGAAATGGATTCTTCGCCTCCCGGCCAATGCGTGCCGGGAGGATAAATGAATCCTGAACACTNGCCTTGCGAAACATGTCGCACGGTGATGAAACCAGCAATTGCTCAGGCGAAGTCCCCGACGGCATGAGAGTCTCTTTCAAAAAACAAAAACTATTTCACTCCTCAACAGCATGGAATTGTTTACTCCCGACAGCGGATTGGTTATATGGATGTTTATTTCGTTTGCCATCCTGTTCATTATTCTAGCCGTATTTGCATGGCCTGCTATAATGAAGGGGATCGCTGAACGGGCAAATTTCATCGATAAAGGTGTTGAGTATGCTCAGGAAGCCAAGTCGCAACTTGATGGCGCGCGCGAGGAAGCCCGCGGCATTATTGACGAGGCACGCCGACAGCAGTCTGATATACTTCGTGATGCCGACAAAATGAAGACGCGCATTGTGGAGGAGGCACGTGTGGCAGCCCAGAACGAGGCTTCCAAAGTGATGGATCAGGCTAAGGAGTCGATCGCTCAGGCGCAGAAAGAGGCAGAAAAGAATCTCAGAAATGAAGTGAGCGCTTTTGCGCTTGAGATAGCCCAGAAAGTTGTCAAGAATCAGCTCAAGGACGAGAAATCGCAGAAAGAGCTTGTGGAGACCCTGATGGGTGATATGGAAAAGTAAATTTCTTCAATCACTTCGATAAGCATCGTACAGGAGAGACATGGATTTAGGATTANTGCCATCGAGATATGCTAAAGCACTCTATGAGTCGGCTCTTGAAAAGGGGTTGAGCAAGGGTGTGTATGAGGCAATGAGAAATCTCGAAAGCATGTTCAATAGCCCGGATGGGGATCGCCTGACAGCTACTGTCGCCAATCCATACGTCGATGAAACCGAGAAGATGAATCTCGTGATTTCGGCATGTGGCAAAGTGGATGACAATCAGCCGGGTGTTGACTCCATTGTGGGTGATTTCATGAAACTTCTGTTCAAGAACCGCCGGTTGGATCTGGTGAGGGGTGTGGCNCTTGCCTATATATCGCTCTACCGAAAGAAGAATGAGATCAGGCGTGTGACAGTGGAATGGGCGAGCCGTCCGGAAGAATCGACTGAGGATCAGATGAAATCTCTTGTGCAGCGTCATATAGGCAATGCGAAGATGGAGTANAACTNGGTTGTCAATCCAGATCTTATAGGCGGCTATCGCATAGCAATCGACAACGAGCGCCTTGACGCTTCGGTGGCAAATGAATTTAATCAACTCCGTCAAAAGCTTTTAAGCAAATAAAACATGGCAACAATCAACCCCAGCGAGATTTCAGAAGTTCTACGCCAGCAGTTGGANAACATCAACAGCAAGGTGTCGTTTGAAGAGACCGGCAAGGTACTTGAGGTGGGCGACGGCGTGGCTCATGTTTACGGTCTTGATAAGGTCAAGGCTAACGAACTTGTGGAGTTTGAGAACGGCGTGCGCGGCGTGGCACTCAACCTTGAGGAGAGCAATGTGGGCGTGATTCTGCTGAATGATGTCGACAAGGTAACGGAGGGGATGAGTGTAAAGCGCACCGGCAATATCGCCTCGATCAATGTCGGCGACGGAATGTTTGGCCGTGTGATCAATGTGCTTGGCGAGCCGATTGANGGTCGCGGAGCTATCACCGGCGAACTNCTGCCTATGCCGCTCGAGCGTAAAGCTCCAGGTGTCATTTTCCGCCAGCCGGTGAACCAGCCGCTTCAAACCGGNATAAAGGCTGTGGATGCAATGGTGCCTATAGGTCGCGGACAGCGCGAGCTTATTATCGGCGACCGCCAGATAGGTAAGACNGCTATTGCAATCGANACCATCATAAATCAGAAAAAGAATTTTGAGGCCGGAAAGCCTGTNTACTGCATATATGTGGCTATAGGCCAGAANGCTTCTTCGATCGCAGCAATAGTGGACACTCTGCGTCAGCATGGTGCTCTCGACTATACGGTGATAGTGGCTGCCACNGCATCGGATTCGGCTGCGATGCGCTACTATTCGCCCTTTGCAGGCGTAGCTATCGGTGANTACATCAGAGACACCGGTCGCGATGCACTTATAANCTATGATGACCTNTCGAAGCAGGCGGTAGCTTACCGTGAGATTTCGCTNNTNCTNAAACGNCCTTCGGGTCGTGAGGCATATCCCGGTGATATCTTCTACCTGCACTCGCGTCTGCTCGAACGTGCCGCCAAGATNATNGACAATCAGGAGGTGGCATCTAACATGAATGATCTGCCGGAAGTGCTTAAACCGATCGTGAAGGGTGGTGGTTCGCTTACCGCGTTGCCTATAATAGAAACTCAGGCCGGTGACGTGTCGGCCTATATTCCGACAAACGTAATTTCGATCACCGACGGTCAGATATATCTCGAGACTTCGCTCTTCAACCGTGGTATCCGCCCGGCTATCAATGTGGGTATTTCAGTGTCGCGTGTGGGTGGTAACGCTCAGATCAAGGCGATGAAGAAGGTTGCAGGTACACTGAAGATCGACCAGGCTCAGTTCCGTGAGCTCGAGAGTTTCACGAAGTTTGGCGGTGACATTGATGCTGTGACAGCCCGTGTGATCGACCGCGGTCGAAAGAATGAACGTCTGCTCATACAACCTCAGTACTCACCGATTGCAGTTGAGGAGGAGGTTTGCGTGATATTCTGCGGTGTAAACGGTCTGCTCACAAATGTGCCTGTGGATCAGGTTGCTGACTTTGAGAAATCACTCATCCAGCTGCTGCATGCAAAATATCAGGAGGATGTGCTTGACGCTATCAGAGAAAAGCGCGTACTGACTGATGAAATTTCACAGAAGATCACTGAGGCTGCTCAGGAAGTGTCGGCCAAATACAACTGACCAGACAATTAAGAGAAACAAATAACAGAGAAGAATCAATCATTCCACCAAATAGTCAATGGCAACTCTGAGAGAACTCAAGAGCCGTATAGGGTCGGTAGCATCCTCGGAAAAGATTACCGGGGCGATGAAAATGATATCTTCGGCCAAGATGCACAAGGCCGAGGGTGCGTTGCGTCGTCTGAAGCCTTATCGCCAGCAGGTGGAGACTATCATATCGTCGATGCTGTCGTCGGATGCGACTTTCAGTTCTCCGCTGCTTGAGGAGCGAAGCGTAAAGCATCTGACGCTTGTCGTGTGGGGTAGTGACGACGGACTTTGCGGTGCTTACAATGTGAATCTTGCCAAGCGCGTGGCGGAGGAGCTTGATGTACTGAACGAGAAGTATCCCGATGCTTCAGTCAGGATTGTGGCTGTGGGTACGAAGATCTTTAAGGCTTGCCGTCGTGTTGCAGGGGATCGTGCAGAGGTTGTGACCGCTCCTGCCGACATCACATCGAAAAGTGAGGGTGAGGCTGTGGGANGTTATGTGCATGAACTTACGGAAAGTTTCACGACTTGTGAGACTGACCGGGTAGAAGCAATGTACATGAATTACCAGAGTGCGAGCCGGCAGCGACCGGAACGCGTGACTCTGTTGCCTATAGACCAAAGCAATTTCAGCGGAGATGGACTCCGGAAGGATGTGCCATACATAATCGAGCCTGATGCGGAGACTGTAGTGCGCCGGGGATTGCCGATGTACCTGCACTCGGTGGTGGAAGATATCTTCACTGAGAACCGCGCTTCGGAACAGGCTGCACGTGTGATGGCAATGCAGAGCGCAAACGATAATGCAAAGAAACTTCAGGAGCAGCTTAATCTCGAATACAACAAGCTGCGTCAGGAGGCAATCACTACTGAACTTCTTGATATCATAGGAGGACAGGCAAAATAAACCGTAAAGAAAACAATCGGCTCCGCATGTGGCGGGGCGATGACAGATAGATAAAAACAAATAATAACTGACATATCCTCAAAGCAGAAAAAAATGGGTAGCGTAAAAGACTATTTCACCTCTTTGGCCGGCGGCGTCACAAGCCTCTTGAAAGGCATGCAGGTCACAGCCAAGGAATTCGTGACCCCGAAGATAACTGAGAGGTACCCCGAGAACCGCGAGACGATGCATATCCCACAGCGTTTCCGTGCGTGCCTTGAACTTATTTATGACGAAGAGGGAAATCACAAGTGCATCGCATGCGGGACATGCGAGCGTAACTGTCCGAACGGTACAATCACGCTTGAGACCAAGATGGTCGATACCTGGGACGGCAAAAAGAAGAAAAAACTTGCGAAGTACATCTATGACCTCGGAAGTTGCACTTTCTGCCAGTTGTGCGCTACTTCATGCCCTACCAACGCGCTCACATTCTCCAATGATTTCGAGCAGGCGGTGTTCACTCGTTCGAAGCTCGTGAAGCAGCTGAATTATTTACCGGAAAAACCGGAGCCGGAGCCCACCGAGGAGGAGAAGGCAAAGATCCTCGCCGAGCGTGAGGCAAAAATCGCAGCGGCTAAGGCCGCCGCAGCCAAGAAAGCTGCCGGAGATGCTTCGGCCAATTAAGCCTGATAATAAAAACAATCGAAACATATTCAATGGAATCAGTAGGAAGTTTTATCGCGTATGTGATTATCGCTCTGGTGATAGTCATTTTCTCGGTAATGGCCGTAACTACCCGCAAGATCTTGCGCGCGGCAACCTATCTCTTGTTTGTGCTTTTTGCTACTGCCGCCGTCTACTTTCAGCTCGATTATGAGTTTCTTGGTGCAGTTCAGATTGCAGTGTATGCAGGAGGTATAGTGGTGCTGTTTGTCTTTGCGATACTGCTCACGAGCCATCCGGGCAACAACGGGAAAGTGCTTGAGTCTCGCAAGCGTGTGAGAGCATTGCTTCTCGGTGTGGCTATGTTTGTCATCGGCGGTATCTCACTTGTGAGCCGCGCAGATTCGTTGCTGTCGCGCCCCGATATGCCTCTTCTTGACATGAAGGCTCTGGGCACAGCGCTCATGGGCACAGGTCACGGACAGTATCTTCTTCCGTTTGAGGCGGTGAGCATTCTTTTGCTCGGCTGCATGATAGGCGGAATAGTTGTCGCACGTAAAAAATAAACAGCAGAGTCATGGAAATGCCAATGATATGTTATCTAATGCTGTCGCTGTTCATGTTCTGCTGCGGCCTCTATGGGTTCATCACACGCAGAANCATGATCGCGATGCTAATCTCTCTTGAGCTCATGCTCAATGGAGTTGACATGAACTTNGTGGTCTTCAACCGTTTCCTTTTCCCCGGAAGCATGGAGGGNATGATGTTCACTCTGTTTGCGATTGCTATCGCCGCAGCAGAGACCGCACTTGCAATAGCGATAATAGTAAATGTGTTCAGAGTCGCCAAGAATATTGACGTCGAGGATCTGACCACAATGAAATTCTAATCCCCGGTACCGACTATGGAATCAACAATGCCAATAATCATTCTTGCCCTGCCGCTGCTTACCTTTCTGGTACTCGGTCTTCTGGGCAAATATATGAAGCACGGGACTGCGGGAGCTATCGGCACCGCATCGATGGGCGTGACACTGACTCTCGCCTATATCACTGCTCTGACTTATTTCTTNTCGGGTAACCCGGCATTCATCAACTCGGTGGGTGAGCGACTCCAGTCGGTTGTGTTCAATGTGACATGGCTGCAGTTTACTCCCGATGTGCTGGACGCCGCCGGCAATCTTGTGAAAGCCGGTCTCGCAATCAAGCTGGGCTTCCTGCTCGATCCTATTTCGGCTATGATGCTTGTNGTGATCACCACCATCTCGTTTATGGTGCACCTCTACAGCAACGGCTATATGCGCGACCACGACGGTACTCCCGAGCGCGGCTTCCAGCGTTTCTTCGCTTATCTGTCGCTGTTCTCGTTCTCTATGCTTGGTCTGGTCGTTGCCACCAACATTTTCCAGATGTATATCTTCTGGGAGCTTGTGGGTGCATCTTCATATCTGCTGATCGGTTTCTACTTCACAAAGCCGTCGGCAGTCTCGGCATCGAAGAAGGCATTTATCGTGACTCGCTTCGCTGACCTCGGCTTCCTGATCGGTATACTTATCCTGTCGTTCTACACTGGCACATTCAATTTCATGGATCTGACTTCGTCGGCAGTAGAGGGTATGGCCAACACTTATCAGGTGAATATAGGCACGGCAGAGTGGATCAAGAACATCTTTGCTTCGTCGGCAGCTCCGATCTTCATGGGTGGTTCGGTGATGACCTGGGCACTTGTGCTGATCTTCATGGGCGGCATGGGTAAGTCGGCTATGATGCCCCTGCACATCTGGCTTCCCGATGCCATGGAGGGTCCGACCCCTGTTTCGGCACTCATCCACGCCGCTACTATGGTCGTTGCCGGTGTATATCTTGTGGCACGTCTGTTCCCTCTCTATCTGATGGAGACTACAGCTCTCGAGATCGTGACTGTGGTAGGAGCAATCACCGCGCTCTATGCGGCAATGGTTGCCTGCGCTCAGCTTGATATCAAACGTGTACTCGCTTTCTCGACCATCTCGCAGATCGCGTTCATGATGGTTTCGCTGGGTGTTGCACGTCCGGAATATCACCACGCTGTGGGTTACATGGCTTCGATGTTCCACTTGTTCACGCACGCTATGTTCAAGGCTCTTCTCTTCCTCGGAGCCGGTGCGATCATTCATGCTGTGGGTACCAACGATTACACCGGCATGCATGGTCTGCGCAAATATATGCCGATCACTCACATCACCTTCCTTATCGGATGTCTTGCAATCGCCGGTATCATCCCGTTTGCGGGCTTCTTCTCGAAGGATGAGATTCTGACTGCTGTATTCAGCAACTCGCTCTACTGGTATCTGTGGATGTCTATCGTAGCCGGTCTGACAGCATTCTATATGTTCCGCCTGTACTTCCTTATCTTCTGGTGGAAGGAACACAAGGTGCATGGTCACCACGCTCCCAAGGATCAGCCCTGGACAATGACACTGCCGCTTATCTTCCTTGCAATCATGTCGGTGATCTCGGG
>JAAVGC010000063.1 GCA_014800445.1 Bacteroidales bacterium
TATGAAAAGGGTGTGAGCCGCATAGCAACAGATCTGAAACAGCAGACTGTCACTATCACTTATGACTCTGAAAAGAACAATACAGAGAATCTGTCAAAAGCATTCAAGAAAATCGGTTATACGGCCAAGGAGTGCAAGGCAGATGTGGCCGCTGAGAAAAAGAAAACAGATAAATAGTTTAACTTAATAGAATTAATAAATCTAAAGAATCATATCATGGGAATCAAATCACAAGTTCTTGCAATTTCGACACTGGCAGTGACGATGCTTGCCGGATGTCAGAAGAGTTATACGCCTGTAGATACTTTCAAGGAGGCTGATGATCCTCTGGCTCTCACAGCAGAGGAAACCGCACAATGGGACGCTGTGGAAAGCGGACTTCACGGTGCATGGGGCGACACCGACCTGCGCTACAGCCGCAGCACTGTGCCTCAGGATGTGAGCACGGAGGCATGTGAAGTAGTGGCATGGAAAGGTGAGAAAGAATCGGCTCAACTCGTGTTGTGGTCGACCGACAGCGTTCAGGGTATCACCTGCGAAATAGGAGATTTCAGGTCGGATGCCGGTACACTTCCTGGAAGCATAGCCGATGCAAAGTTTGTGCGCTACACGATTGCCGACAGCCTGTTCAGTGTGGGTAAATCCACACGCCTCATGCCTGACATGCTTGACTCGCTGAAAACGTTTGACATGGATGGCAAGACCGTAAGACCGATGTGGATTACTATTTCAGTGCCTGAAAACGCGACTGCCGGAGTTTACAACACCGATGTGACCGTGAAGGGTGTGAATGGTGAAAAGGTAGTGCTTCCGATGACTCTCGAAGTACAGGATCACACTCTCGCATCGCCCGACAAGTGGAATTATCATCTCGACTTGTGGCAGCATCCCACGGCTGTGGCACGCGCTCAGGGACTGGAAGTGTGGAGCGATGAGCATTTCGCCGCTATGGTACCTCTGATGGAGCGTCTGGCAGCTGCCGGCCAGAAAGTGATAACCGCCAATCTTAATAAGGATCCCTGGAACCACCAGTGCTACGACGGTTATGAGAACATGATCAACTGGACTCTCAAGAAGGACGGCACATGGGAATATGACTACGCGGTGTTTGACCGCTGGGTGGAAATGATGATGGGTCTCGGTATCGACGAGATGATCAACTGCTACTCAATGGTGCCGTGGAACTGCGAGCTCGAATATTTCGACGAATCCAAGGGGGAGAAAGTGACAGTAGTCGCTGAGCCGGGCACCGAGATCTTTGGTGAGATATGGGAGCCGTTTCTGCTTGATTTCAAGAAGCACCTTGGTGAAAAAGGATGGCTTGAAATCACAAATATCGCTATGGACGAACGTTCGCCCGAGGCTATGGATGCCGCAGTGAAGGTGCTTGAAAAGTGCGCTCCTGAGATGGGCTTCGCGCTTGCCGACAACCATAAGTCGTACAAGAAGTACACGATGATGCGCGACGTGTGTGTGGCTCAGGGACAGCCGGCAGAGCACAGTGATATAGAGGCTCGCCGCGATCAGGGTTATAAGACAACGTTCTATGTGTGCTGCGGTCCGTTGTACCCCAACACGTTCACTTACTCGCAGCCATTTGAGGCTGAACTTCTTGGCTGGTATGGTCTTGCATGGGACTATGACGGGATGCTCCGCTGGGCTTACAACTCATGGCCTGCTGATCCACAGGTCGACAGCCGCTATGGTAACTGGAGTTCGGGTGACACCTATCTTGTGTATCCTTACAACCGCTCGTCGATGCGCTTCGAGCGCTTGATCGACGGTATCGAGGCAGCAGAGAAAGTGCGTGCCCTGCGTGCGGCCGGCGTTGACGTGAGTGGAGTGGAGACTGTGCTTGAGGAAATCAGAAACTCAAATGTGAATGATCCTAAGCAGCCTTGGCAAGCTGTCACAAAGAAAGCCCGCAAGGCACTCAACGAGGCATCGAGGAAATAAAAAAAGAATCAAAATCTGTTTGTCGGGATTCCCGGAGTAATCCGGGGATCCCGATGCTTTTTGGATTCTAAGAGAACCCGGAGAGCTCGGAGGGTTCAGAATAATCGGATTTATTGGAGCTACATCAAGCTGAAATGAAAAAAATGAGTATGTTGGGGATATTTTTTTGTAAAGAGGTAAAAATTATGTAATTTTGCGGCGGTTTTTCGCGAGGCCTGTCCTTGTGTTAGCCACAGAACACAATTCAATAAGTTTCACAAATGAACCATTACGAGACCGTTTTCATTTTAACTCCCGTTTTGTCTGATCAGCAGATGAAGGAAGCGGCTGCCAAGTTTGTGAAGGTACTCACCGACAACGGTGCTACCATCGTGAACGAGGAGGAGTGGGGTGTAAAAAAACTTGCTTACCCCATCGAAAAGAAGAGCACCGGTTACTATGTGCTCGTAGAGTTTGACGGCGATCCGACTCTTGTCAAGAAGCTCGAGACCGCATTCCGTCGTGACGACAATGTGATGCGTTTCCTTGTCTTCCGTCTTGACAAGTACGCAGCCGAATATGCCGCCAAGCGTCGCTCGCTTGCCAGCGCTCCCAAGGCCACAACAGTTGAACCCGCACAAACCGAAGCTTGATCATGGCACAGAACAATTCAGAAATCCGCTATCTGACTCCCCTGTCGGTAGACGTCAAGAAGAAAAAGTACTGCCGTTTCAAGCGTAGCGGCATCAAATACATCGACTACAAGAATCCTGAGTTCCTCAAGAAGTTCCTCAACGAGCAGGGTAAGATCCTTCCCCGCCGCATCACGGGCACTTCTCTGAAGTTCCAGCGTCGTGTAGCTCAGGCAGTGAAGCGTGCCCGTCATCTGGCTCTCCTGCCCTACGTAACGGACCTGATGAAGTAAATCACCCCCAATTCAAAAAGAAGTTATGAAAATTATTCTTAAAGAAGACATCGCCAACCTCGGTTACAAGGACGATGTAGTGGAGGTGAAGTCGGGCTACGGCCGCAATTACCTCATCCCCACCGGCAAGGCAGTGATCGCATCTCCTTCGGCTCTCAAGCAGCTCGCCGAGGATCAGCGTCAGCGCGCCCACAAGCTCGCTAAGATCAAAGCTGATGCAGAGGCTCTCGCAGCTTCTCTCGCCGACGTTAAGCTCACCATCGGTGCAAAGACCAGCTCGACCGGCACAATCTTCGGTAGCGTAAACGCTATCCAGATCGCTGAGGCTCTTCAGAAGGCTGGCTTCGACATCGATCGCAAGATCATCGTAATCAAGAATCCTGTGAAGGAAGTTGGCGAATACACCGCTACTCTCAACCTCCACAAGGAAGTGACCGTAGAAATACCTTTTGAGGTAGTCTCGGAATAAAGCATTAGCCATAGCACTATCCAGATGCCGTTTTTTCCTGAAAAGGGGAAAACGGCATCGACTTTATGACACAAATTAGTGTTAATAGCAGTGGTGAAAAAATGATGAAAAGGTGATGATGGAGCAGATGGGGACAGATAAGAGGCGGAGTTATGAACGGGGATAAGGATGTTTTGAAAGAGTTATAGATGCTGTAATGTGCAGCTATATTGTGGTTAATGGCGTTATTCAACTTTATCAACCGATATTATTACTATATGTGTATGTAGTATAATATCATGAAAAATAATAGAATAAGAGAGGGTGAAGATAATGCGGAAGGATTGTGCGCCGAGAAATGCCGATAAAAGATGCGGGGTGATTTTGAAATGGAAATGTTTTGAAATGTGGAGGTATGTGATTAAATTTGCAAAACTACGGACAGTATGTAGAAGTCGGGATGTGGTTGTCGGATGATAAATTCCGCATCATTTTCCGGCGAGTACACAATGTTTCATCGAAATAAGGTCGGTTGTTTGCATCATGGCATTTGACATTGAAAGAGCAATAGAGAGGCTTCGCGGAAAGGCCGCGATGATTGCCAAACGCTATCAGCTGGCCATAGAGCAAAGAGATGCCGCCCGCAGTGAGGTCAGCCGACTAAAAGAAGAGCTATCCATTAAAGACCGCGAGATACGCGAGTTGAGTCTGAAGGTGGAATATCTCTCGGTTGTGACGTCGGCGCGTCCGAGCGTTGAGGAGATGAAGCGTAGTCGTGCCATGCTGTCGGAACTTGTGCGTGAGATAGATCACTGCATCTCTGATCTCCAGAGTTGAGGATATGGACAATTTCTAATTCTTTGTTGCAGAGATGGCAGAAAAAAAACAACATATTACAGTCAGGATAGCAGATCTGCTTCCCCTCCACATGGATATTTCTCCAGAACAGGAGGAGGCAATCAGAAAAGCTGAAGTCTCTCTTAACTATCTTTGGGAGAGATGGAAACTGAGGTTTCCCACGAAGGCTCCCCAGGAGCTTATGACGCTGATAGCGTTTCACTTCGCGAGGAATTTTGAGACGCTCAATCTGGCAATGGAGCGCATGGAGGGCACTCTGAAAGATGCTGATGCCGGGCTTGATGCGATACTGACTGAAATGGAGTGAACAACCTGCAAAAGGTGATTTAAATATAACTCCGTGCGTCATTAATTCCAAGCCATGAGAGGCTGGATGATGAAGCATGAAAACAGAGAACGGACACAAAACGCTGACGCGACACGCACCGCGCTCACTCGTGGATCTGGGGGACTGAGTTTCCCGCAGGCAACCGGTGACATAACGGATGTGTGTCGGTTTTGCTTTATATAAGAGCAAGTGAGTAATTAACTATATATCATTGAACTAACCCAATAAGTCATCATATTCAAAAACAATAAAATGAGCGTACTGTATTACATTATCATAGCTTTGCTGGGAGTGGCGGCAGGAGCGGGAGTGACGCTTCTGGTGCAGCTTCAGTCAGGTAAAAGTCGTGCAAAATCTCTTATCGAGGAGGCTGAACGTGAAGCTGAGGTCTTGAAAAAGAATAAATTGCTTGAAGCACGCGAGCAGGAGATGAAGATAAAGAACGAGGCTGAGAAGACGGCTTCGCAGCGCATGTCGAAGGTGCAGTCGGCCGAAGCCCGCATCAAGCAGCGTGAGCTCCAGCTCAACCAGCAGCAGAGTGAGAATCAGCGCACGAAAAATGATCTCGATAATCAAAAGAACGCGCTTGAGACCCGCAAGATGCAACTCGATGCCAAAGCCGAGGAGGTGGAGGAGGTGCGCCGGAAAGCTCTCGAGGAGCTTGAGCACATCTCGGGACTGACTGCAGAAGAAGCTAAGGAGAAGCTTGTGGAGTCGATGCGCGACGAGGCGAAGACTGCGGCTGCCGCTTACATCAATGACATCATGGATGAGGCCAAAATGACGGCCAACAAGGAGGCAAAGAAAATCGTGGTGCAGTCGATCCAGCGTGTGGCTTCGGAAACGGCAATCGAAAACTCTGTGACAGTTTTCCACATCGATTCTGACGAGATAAAGGGACGCATNATCGGCCGCGAGGGTCGCAACATACGCGCTCTNGAGGCGGCTACGGGTATTGAGATCATCGTTGATGACACGCCTGAGGCAATCGTGCTGTCGGGCTTTGATCCCGTGCGTCGCGAGATAGCACGNCTGGCTCTTCATCAACTCGTGACGGACGGCCGTATTCACCCTGCCCGTATCGAGGAGGTTGTGGCTAAGGTGAGAAAACAGATAGAGGAAGAAATTATAGAGACCGGTAAGCGCACGGCTATCGATCTGGGCATACATGGCCTGCATCCCGATCTNATACGCATCGTCGGCAAAATGAAGTACCGCTCGAGCTANGGACAGAATCTGCTNCAGCACTCAAGAGAGACTGCNAANCTTTGCGCTGTGATGGCCTCNGAACTCGGACTGAATCCCAAGCGTGCGCGTCGTGCCGGTCTGNTGCATGANATAGGTAAGGTGCCTGACGAGGAGCCCGAACTGCCGCACGCACTCTTCGGCATGAAGCTGGCAGAGAAATACAAGGAAAAACCNGATATATGCAACGCTATAGGCGCTCACCACGATGAAATAGAGATGACATCGCTGCTGGCACCGATCGTGCAGGTNTGTGATGCTATTTCGGGCGCACGCCCCGGTGCTCGCCGTGAGATCGTTGAAGCCTATATCAAGCGTCTGAAGGATCTTGANCAGCTTGCTCTGTCGTATCCCGGCGTTGTGAANACATACGCCATACAGGCCGGTCGCGAACTNCGCGTGATAGTGGGTGCCGACAAGATCGATGATGTGGAAACCGAACGCCTGTCGACTGAAATCGCCCGCCGAATCCAGGATGAGATGACATATCCGGGTCAGGTGAAGATTACTGTGATCCGCGAGACCCGTTCGGTAAGTTACGCGAAATAAAGGGGGGGTGACCGCTATGGAAGAATCGCCCAACGGAGGTGTGAACGATACTCCGCGCCAGCCTGAGGAAGCTGCTAAGGAGAGTACCGACACNTCGACGCAGAAAACCGCCGGTTGCGGTGGCGGCTGTTGCGGCCGCTGCGAACAGATACGCGATAATCTACGCAGCACCAACTGGCACGCCCACATACCCGGTGGNGGTGCCGACTATGAAATAGTGGAGGTTCATTTCAAGAACACCCGCAAAGGTTTCTATCGGTTGCCTGAGGGGATGAAAGTCCAGGAGGGCGACATGGTGGCTGTGGAGGCTCAGCCGGGTCACGACATAGGCCGCGTGGCTCTGACTGGNGATCTCGTGAAGATACAGATGAAGCGTGCNGGATTCAGAAGCGAGAATTACGACGCTATCAAGAGTATCTTCAGAAAGGCTAAGCCGCAGGATCTCGAAAAGTATGAGGAGGCCAAAGCACGTGAAAATGACACGATGATACGCTCACGCCGCATTGCCGAGTCGCTTGGACTCAACATGAAGATAGGCGATGTGGAGTATCAGGGTGACGGCAACAAGGCTATTTTCTACTACATAGCCGACGAGCGTGTGGATTTCCGCCAGCTTATCAAGGTGCTTGCCGAGACTTTCAAGGTGCGCATCGAGATGAAGCAGATAGGTGCTCGCCAGGAAGCAGCNAGAATAGGCGGTATAGGCCCNTGCGGACGCCCGCTCTGCTGTGCAACATGGATGTCGAATTTCGTGTCGGTATCGACGGCTGCGGCGCGCTATCAGGATATNTCGCTCAATCCTCAGAAACTTGCAGGGCAGTGCGCGAAGCTTAAATGCTGCCTTAACTTTGAGGTGGACGCTTACATGGAGTGCCTGAAGGAGATGCCTGAGAAAAATGTAAGGCTCGAGACTGACGACGCGACATGGTATGTGTTTAAGACCGATGTGTTCAAGAGGGAAATCACTTACTCGTCGGACAAGCAGATTGCGGCTAACCTGACGGTGATCGATGCTGCCCGTGCATTTGAGATCATCGAGATGAACAAGGCCGGTGAGAAGCCTCGCTCCCTGCTGCGCGATGAAGAAGCTGATGCCAAGAAGGGTAAGCAATACAACGATATTCTTGCCGACAGCAGTCTGAACCGTTTTGACTCGAAGTCGCGCCGCAAGAAAGGGAAAACCGGAAAGAAAAATAANGGAAACCAGGAATCAACGCAACAACCTGAACCTAAAGCGCAGGAGCAACCCGAAAAGGTGAAAGAGGGTGGTGGCTCACAGCGNAGCCGCAACCGCAACCGCCGTCGCGGTGGTCACGGTAATCAGGGAAGTGGCGAAAAAACCGAAGGGTGATTATCATGACTGGCGGATTGAGGAGATATATCGCAGTGATGGCTTTACCGGTAATANTGTCGGTGGTGGCCGGATGCGTGCGCTCACTCAACGATGACAGCGCTTATGTGATGCTTCCCGAAGAGGGATGGCCCTACGGTGAAATGATTACTTTCAATCTGTCGCACATCGACAGTGTGNCCGACGGTGAAGTGATTGTGGCTATCAGTCATGACCAGTCGTACCGCTACAGCAATCTCTGGCTTGAGATATCGAGTGTGGAGAGCGACAACCGTATAGTGCGCGATACTGTGGAGTTTCAGGTTGCCGACAGCGCAGGACACTGGAGGGGCACAGGTATTACTCCTGAAATCGAACTTGAGNTGCCTGTGAGACACATGACTCATGTGTCGGGACATCCGATCAACGTGCGTCATATCATGCGATGCGACACGCTTCAGGGACTGTCGAANATAGGACTCTTTTTCAAAAGCGATTTAGAAGATAAGCAGGATGAAACGAAACAGTGAGCATTTTTTCAGCCGCAGTCCGCGGAGTGAGGAGTTTGAACTGGTGATCCTTCCGGCCGATGAATCTAACCGTCGTCTGGAACGCGTNCGTGCGGCTATGGCATCGCATGGAATCAGTGCAGGACTGGTTAGCGGAAATGTGTCGAAGTTTTATCTTACCGGCCGCGTGTTTGTGGGCTGGATTCTTATCACNGCCGACGCGGTGACCTATTATGTGCGNCGTCCGGTTGAACTCCGTGGTGAGNACGTGGTGTATGTGCGCAAGCCTGAAGAGATAGATTTCAGCTGCGTGTCCGACGGCGTTNTGGGACTGGAGCTTGACACGGCTATCTACAGCACGGTTGAGCGTCTGAGCAAAGCAGCCGGAGTGAAGTCTCCNGCTAATCTGTCGGTGGNGCTGAGGGATGCCCGTAGCGTGAAAACCGCAATGGAGATTGAGCTTATCGCGCAGTCGGGGCGTATGCAGGAAAGTGTGTACCGCCGTATTCCGGGATTGTACCGCCCCGGAATGTCGGATCTTGAATTTCAGATAGAGATTGAGCATCTTTCCCGTTTGTCGGGCTGCCTTGGACAGTTCCGTATCGCNGGCGACAGCATGGAACTTTTCATGGGAAATGTGATTGCCGGTGACAATGCCGATAATCCCACACCATATGATTTCGCTATGGGTGGTGCCGGTGCCGATCCGTCGCTTCCTGTGGGAGCCGACGGAACTGTGATAACCACCGGAATGACTGTGATGGTGGATGTCAATGGAAACTATACAGGTTACATGACTGATATGACCCGCGTCTACAAGGCGGGCGATATAAGCCAACTGGCTGAAAAGGCTCATCACTGCTCAATGGAGATACTGCGGGCACTTGAAAAGATGGGTGTACCGGGCACGAAAACCTCGGAGATGTATGAAACGGCAGAGCGGATTGTGAAAGACCATGATCTGCATGCTTATTTCATGGGGCACCGCCAGCATGCGGGCTTCATAGGCCACGGCGTGGGAATAGAAATCAACGAAGCGCCTGTGATTGCTCCACGCTCGCGCGATGTGCTCGCCGAGGGTAACGTGATAGCTATCGAACCAAANTTTGTNGTNCCCGGNACAGGTGCGGTGGGTGTGGAGAACACCTACGTCGTGACAGCTTCCGGCCTGAAGTGTCTGACTAACATGCCGGAGGAAATTATCGACCTTTGAGCATAACAACAGAAAAGAATTGCAATGGCAGAATTGCGTGAAGCTATATCCCGTGAGCCGTTTCTTACCGTCGGACGCGTGGCCGACCGTATGGAGCGTGAAGCCTACGTCGTGGGCGGATATGTGCGTGACCTGCTTCTCGGCCGCAAATCCAAGGATATTGATTTTGTAACCGTTGGCTCGGGTATCGAGCTTGCCGAGGCGATCGCGTCGGAGAAGAAGCATGCACGGCTCACTGTGTTCCGTAATTTCGGAACAGCTCAGGTGCTGATGAAGGGGATGGAGCTTGAGTTTGTTGGAGCAAGAAAGGAATCATACAACCGTGGCTCGCGGAAACCTATCGTGGAGGACGGTACACTTGAAGACGATCTCTCGCGCCGCGATTTCACGATCAATGCGCTTGCGCTGTGTGTGAACGGCGGGGATCACTTCGGTAAGATTGTGGATATGTTCGGCGGTATTGACGACCTTAACAAAGGGCTTATCAGAACTCCGCTTGATCCTGATATAACATTCAGCGACGACCCGCTGCGCATGCTTCGCGCCGTGAGGTTTGCCGCACGGTTTGATTTCACAATCGTGCCTGAGACGATGGAAGCTATCAGGCGCAATGCTTCAAGACTTGAGATAATATCGCGCGAACGCGTTGCCGACGAGCTTTGCAAGATGATGAAGGCAGAAAAGCCGTCGAGAGCATGGATGCTTCTGTCGGAAACAGAACTGCTGCCGCTCGTGCTGCCTGAGCTTGATGCGATGAAGGGGGTGGAGACAGTGAAGGGNCGCGGCCATAAGGATAATTTCCTGCACACTCTCGAGGTGCTCGATAATGTGGCAGCCAAAAGTGACTCGCTTTGGCTGCGTTGGGCTGCTCTGCTGCATGACATAGCTAAGCCTGTTACCAAGCGGTGGGACATGAAGCAGGGGTGGACCTTCCACAACCACAACTTCATAGGTGCGCGCATGGTGCCCAAGATTTTCCGCAGTCTGAAACTTCCGCTTAATGAGAAAATGAAGTATGTGCAGAAGCTTGTGGAGCTGCACATGCGTCCGATAGCTCTTGTAGAGGAGGAGGTTACAGATTCTGCCGTGCGCCGGTTGCTGTTTGATGCCGGTGATGACATAGANGATCTGATGACTCTNTGCGAGGCCGANATAACATCGAAAAATGCCGAGAAAGTGCGTCGTCTGCTCCAGAACTTCCAGCTCGTCAGGGAAAANATGAAAGANCTTGAGGAGCGTGACCACATAAGGACTTTTCAGCCGCCGGTCGACGGCCATGAGATCATGGCAACCTTCGGGATGAAGCCTACGGACTCTCCCGACAAACTCAAGATCGTGGGTGAACTGAAAAACTATGTGAAGGAAGCGATACTGGACGGTCGCATCCGNAACGATCATGACGAGGCACGCGCCCTGATGCTGGAGCGTGCTGCCCAGCTCGGACTGACTGCCGTTTAAGAAACTAAGGAAAAATGTATTACGTCAGCAAACGTTTGGAAATATCAGGGAGTCACTCNCTGCAACTCCCCTATCCCAGCAAGTGCACGCGCAAGCATGGACACAACTGGGTGATTACTGTACATTGCCGCGCCAAGGAACTTAATGATGCGGGTATGGTCACTGATTTTACCCACATCAAGGAGAGCGTGAGCGATGTACTCGACCATGCCGATTTTAATGAGGTGCTTCCTTTCAACCCCACAGCTGAGAATATAGCNCGGTGGATTCAGGAGCGGGTGGAAAACTGTTACCGCGTGGAAGTACAGGAATCGGAGGGAAATACTGCAATTTACGAAATAGACTGATGAAACTACCTGTCAACGAAATATTCTACAGCCTTCAGGGCGAAGGGATGCACACCGGTACGGCGGCGGTGTTCGTGCGTCTGTCGGGGTGTAATCTGCGATGCAGTTTCTGCGATACCGATCACTCGGCATCCAGATTGATGAGCGTAGGTGAAATNGTTGACGAGGTAAAGAAATATCCGGCGCATACAGTGATCGTGACCGGGGGCGAACCGTCGCTCTTCGACCTGACGGAGCTGACCGATGCCCTGCATGGTGAAAACTGCCGGGTGCATGTGGAGACCAACGGAACGCGTCCGATCAAGGGTGAGGTGGACTGGATCACCTGTTCGCCCAAAGCAGAAGCGTGTCCGGCGTATTTTGTGGACGAGACGATGCTGCAACGTGCCGATGAGGTGAAACTCGTGTTCACCGGTCAGGATATCGCCGAACTTGACAGAGTGGCGGAGCGGTTTGAAACAAAGAACCGTTTTTTGCAGCCTTGCTCGGGTGAGAACGTAAAGGAAACGGTTGAGGTGATACTCGGGTCACCTGAGTGGCGACTGTCGCTCCAGACGCATCGTATGATTGAAATAAAGTAAGTAGGTAAGAAAGTAAGAAAATATGAAGATCGCGCTTATAGGTTATGGCCGCATGGGTCATGCAATCGAGAGGGCCGCTCTGGGCCGCGGACATGAAATCACGGCAATCGTAGACCCGGCATCGGGTGATGGCAATCATGGCTGGGATCAGCCCGGACTGAAAGATGCTGACGTGGCTATAGAGTTCAGCGTGCCTACGGCTGCNACCGGCAACTATGAGCGGCTTATGGAAATCGGTATACCTGTGGTTTCAGGCACGACCGGATGGCTCGACAACCTTGACGAAGTGAAGAAGCTTATAGCAGAAAAGAATGGCACACTTTTCTGGACGTCGAATTTCAGTCTCGGTGTGAATCTGTTTTTTGCGATCAACAAATATGCCGCGCGCCTCATGGCATCGGTGCCAGGTGTCTACACTCCCTCGATGAAGGAAATTCACCACATCCACAAGCTTGATCATCCGAGCGGCACCGCCCGCTCGCTTGCCGAGGATATTGTGGAGCGCACCCCGGGAGTGGACGGATGGACCGAAGATGCCGAGGCAGGAAAGGACAAACTTTACATAGCTCACGAGCGCGAAGGGGAGGTGCCTGGAACTCACATAATCACATGGGAATCGGAGGTTGACACGATAACGCTCGAACATCGTGCCCACAGCCGCGACGGGTTTGCTCTCGGTGCAGTGATTGCTGCCGAGTGGATCGGTCAGGGTGAAGTGAAAGGTTTTGTAGAGATGGAAGCCTTCATGCGTCACCTCGTCACCGACGGCAAACTGCTTGATGTGTTGTAAGGTGCTTAGGNCGCACGGCCCGTACGTCCCTACAAATGGAAATCGACACTCAGAATATTGAGGATGGAAAACAGTAAGAATGAAAATAAAGCTCCTGAGACATTGAAGGAGCGCATTGCGGCGACCCGCACCACGAGATGGATCAGATTTGGTCTCGTGGCTCTTATCTACACGCTCTGGGTGGCGTGGATGGGCAACTGGTGGCTGATACTCGGTCTGGCACTGCTTTTCGATATCTATATCACGGGGTATATTCCCTTCACCTGGTGGAAAAAGAGCAAAAACGCCACAGTGAGAAGCGTGATGAGNTGGGTGGATGCAATCGTNTATGCTCTTATCTTAGTGTATTTTGTGTTTGCTTTCTTGGGGCAGAACTACCAGATTCCGTCGTCGTCGCTTGAAAAGACTCTTCTCACAGGTGATTACCTCTTTGTGAACAAGACAGTCTACGGACCGCGCGTGCCCATGACTCCGGTGAATTTCCCNCTTGTGCACAATGAGCTTCCACTGGGACTTGGTAAGAGCTATCTCGACAGCCCGTCGCTCCCCTATCACCGCCTTAAGGGTCAGCGCGACGTGGAGCGCGGCGACATTGTGGTTTTCAATTTCCCCGCCGGTGACACTATCATGTCGAAAGTGCAGAATCCTGACTACTACACGCTGATAAACGCTTATGGACGCGACGCAGTGCTTAACAACAAGGAGGTATTCGGCGATGTGATCTATCGNCCGGTCGACCGACGCGAGAATTATGTGAAACGCTGCGTGGGGTTGCCCGGCGACCGCCTGAAAATCAAGGACGGGGTAATCTATATCGACGGAACGGCTCAGCAGCAGCCTGAGAATGTGCAGTTCAACTACTATTTCCAGATGAATGGCCNAATGACCGAACAGGACTGGGAGACGCTTGACGTGGCTGTGGATGACCGTCACCAGATGACCGTGGGACCGCGTGAGGTAAACAGCATCGCGGCCATGGGATTCAAGGTGAACGAGGATGGCACTGTTCCACCGATCTACATGTCGCCACTTACCGAGGCTATGAAGACCAAGCTGCAATCAATCCCCGGTTTCCTCGTGCTCGCACAGACCGTGCCCGGNACCGGCGAAGGGCTTTTCCCTGAAAAACTCGCCAAGGACTGGACTCTGCTTGACTACGGTGGCGAGGAAGGTATACTGATACCCGCCAAGGGGATGACGGTGGAGCTCACACCTGAGAACTGGGCACTTTATGAGCGTCCGATAAGGGTGTACGAGAATAACCCGACAGCCGAGATGCGTGCCGACGGAAAGGTATATATCGACGGTAAGCCGGCCGATANCTACACTTTCCAGATGGATTACTACTACATGATGGGTGACAACCGCGACAACTCGCTTGACTCGCGTTTCTGGGGATTCGTGCCGGAGGATCACATCGTGGGTACGCCGTGGAGAGTACTTGTGTCGTTTGACAAAGACCGCTCGATATTCAACGGTGGCATACGCTGGAATCGTATATTCAAAGACGCCAACCCTGACAAATAAAAAACTTTATGTTCTCACCAGTGTGTCTACAGCCTCGTCTTTTCGCTCCGATCCCGTGGTGGGTCGAGGCGATAAAGGGTGACCGCGTGCACATAGGCGGCATGGGACGGTGGGATAAACGCGACAAGGGCACTCACCGCTATGAGATAGCCGATGTGAGGGGAAGGCTGGCACTGACAGTGCCTGTGAGCCGCAGACATGACGCAGGGGAGGCCGGAATGCGGCAGACTTTTCTGTCGAGTCACGGCGACTGGTGGCATGTGCATCGGGTGACGCTTGAGAGTGCCTATGGAAGAACGCCTTTTTTTGAGCATTACTTTCCGAATCTCGCAATGTTTTTCGATAGGGATACCGTTGACAGGTTTCCGGGGTTGTGTGGCTATATCGAAGCTACAACAGCAACTGTGATGAAACTTCTCGGACAACCTGCAGATGTGGTGATGACCGATGAGCGTCCCGCTGTGATAGATCCCGATGCGGCACTCCCCTCTTACTATCAGGTGCGGCAGGGACAGCTCGGTTTCATAGGTGGCCTCAGCATACTTGATCTTTTGTTTAACCTCGGTCCAGAAGCACTGCTCTATCTGCGCTCGCTCGCCGGCCTGAANCCCGATGGATCACCATGCTGACAATGGGAAGATTCATTGTATCCGTTATGGTTGTACTACTCATGTGGTCGTGCAGCTCGGTGAAGCATGTGCCTGACGGTGAGTATCTTCTAAATAGTGTAAAAATCAAGGTAGAAACTGATTCTACAGGTGCCGATTGCGGCAAGGAGGTGGAGCCGTCGTCGCTCGTCAACTATCTGCGTCAGCANCCCAACCACAAGGTGCTTGGCTTTGCAAAACTGCAACTTGCAACCTACAGCCTCTCGGGGCGCGACAGCACAAAGGCCGTGAACCGATGGCTGCGGCGTCTGGGACAGGCTCCGGTGATCTATGACGATGCACTGACGGCACAGTCAAGCAAACAATTGAGGCTGGCACTTGTGAACCGCGGTTACACTGATGCAAGTGTGAGCGTGGACACCACGGCACGTCCTGATAAAAAGAAAATGGATGTGACTTACCGCGTGACACCTGGTTGCCCGCACGTGGTGAGAATGCTGACCTACGATATCCCCGACGAGGCAGTATCGGCCGACATAATGGGTGATTATGACAAGATTACGCTGAAGCAGGGTATGTACTTCGACCGTAATATGCTTGAGGCTGAGCGCGTGGCAATTACCGAACGACTGCGCAACAAGGGTTATTACGAGTTTGTGAAGGACTACATCACCTTTATCGCCGACACGGCCGGTGGATCAAAGATGATCGACCTGACGATGAAGGTGCGTCCGCCATATCGCCCTGACGGTACACCTGGAGGTGTTAAGGATCTGCATAAGAAATACATGATCGACAAGGTATATATAGTAACCGATGCCGATAACTCGGATATAACTGCCGGGACGCTTCCGGCAGGTGCCGACTCGGTGGACTACCGCGGCGTGACGGTGATATACGGCAACGATCATTATCTTCGCCCCGGTGCACTGGAAGAAAAGATTTTTCTACAGCCGGGAAGCATCTACAGTGAGAATGATGTGAACCGCACATACGAGGCTCTGAGCCGCCTGAGCATACTGAAATATGTGAATATAGTGATGCGAAAGGTACCGGGTGAGGTTGACGGCGACGGGCTGCTGGATGCGTGGGTGTATGTGTCGCGCACGAAGAAGCAGGGGGTGTCGTTTGAGCTTGAGGGGACGAACTCTGAGGGTGATCTGGGATTTGGTATCGGTGTGACCTATCAGCACCGTAACCTGTGGCGTCGCGCCGAGATGCTCACGGCTAAGGTGCGCACGTCGTATGAGAGCATATCGGGAAATCTCGAGGGACTGATCAACAACCGCTATACCGAGGTCTCGACCGACGTGGGACTGACCTTCCCGCGGTTTGAATTCCCGTTTGTGTCGCGCGACTTCAAGCGCAAAGTGAAGGCTACGAGCGAGGTGGCTCTGACGTTCAACTATCAGGAGCGCCCCGAATACACGCGTCTCATAGCCGGCGCGGGATGGAAGTATCACTGGACGGAACGCAACAACACCATACGCCGCACGTGGAATCTCGTGGATCTCAATGTAGTGAGTCTGCCCAAAAGTACGCTCGATTTTCTCAACACGATAGCTCCNGCCAATCCGCTGCTTCGCTACAGCTATGAGGATCACTTCATCATGGATATGGCNTACTCCTACTACCGCACCAACAGGCGCGTGAGCGGGCGGCACGGGGGAAGTGTGGCNCANCCCGACATATACACATTGCGCATCACGGGCGAGACTGCNGGNAATGTGCTTTATGCAGCCTCGGCTATTACCGGAAAGAAGCGCAGTGATGGTGTCTACAAGGTGTTCGGCATACAGTTTGCACAATATCTCAAAGGTGAGATAGACTACACGCGGCTTTTCACTCTCGACACGCGCAACTCATTTGCGTTCAGAGGTACGNTCGGTGTTGCCACTCCCTATGGCAACTCAAGCATGATACCTTTTGAG
This sequence comes from Bacteroidales bacterium, assembly GCA_014800445.1. Taxonomy (GTDB): domain Bacteria; phylum Bacteroidota; class Bacteroidia; order Bacteroidales; family Muribaculaceae; genus JAFLTL01. The sequence goes on from JAAVGC010000063.1 coordinate 16,583, forward strand.
AAACGCTTTTATGCCGGCGGTGCCAACGGAGTGAGAGGCTGGGGTGTNCGTACGCTCGGCCCAGGTCGTTATGACTCGCGCAACTCGGTGACCAACTTCATCAACCAGTGCGGCGACATCAATCTCGTGCTTTCGGCCGAATACCGCTGCAAACTCTTCTGGGTGCTGGAGGGGGCATTGTTCATGGATGCCGGTAACATCTGGACTATAAGAGACTACGAGAATCAGCCGGGTGGTGTGTTCAGTTTCAAGGATTTCTACAAGGAGATCGCGGGTTCCTACGGTATAGGCCTGCGCATGGACTTCACATATTTCCTGCTCCGTCTCGATCTGGGCATGAAGGCGCGTAATCCGGCAATGAATCAGGAACCGTGGCCGCTGCTGCACCCGCGTTTCTCGCGCGACGCAACATTTCATTTCGCAGTGGGTTACCCATTCTAAGAAATTATCTCTCCCCTATCCTAACCGACTTTCACCACAGGCATGAAAACAGAATTAGTGATATTTGACCTCGACGGAACTCTCGTCAACACGATAGCCGATCTCGCGACGGCAACCAACTATGCACTTGCGGCCGGCGGCTACCCGACGCATCACATGTCGGCTTATCCGTTTTACGTGGGCAATGGCGTGACGAAACTGATTGAGCGTGCTCTCCCCTCGGAAGCGCGAAATGAGGACGAAATCGAACGCGTGAGGCGTTTTTTCAAGGAATATTATGACGTGCACCTGACCGATGCGTCGACACCCTATCCCGGAATTCCGGAACTGCTTGCCGAACTGAATGCCCGTGGAATAAAGATGGCTGTGGCCTCCAACAAATATCAGTCGGCAGTGGAGCGCATCATCACCTACTTCTTCCCGGATATTCCCTGGGTGGCTATAGAGGGGCAGAAACCCGATGTGCCGGTCAAGCCAGATCCGTCGATAGTGTTTCAGGTACTCCTCAAGTCGCCGACCATGAAGGATGCTGTGCTCTATACCGGCGACTCGGGGGTGGACATGGAAACGGCTTATCGCGCCGGGGTCGAATCGGTGGGAGTGACGTGGGGTTTCCGGCCGGAAAGCGAACTGGCAGAGAATTACGCCAATAATATCATCAACTCCCCTGCCCAGTTGCTGGAAATCATCGACAGTAAAATGTCATAAGTTTATATCACTTCATTCAATCTGATACAAAATGGCATCATTCGGTATAAAAGATCTGCTTGACATACTGCTTGTGGCGGTTCTGCTCTACTACCTTTACAAGCTGATGAAGGAGTCGGGTTCGATAAACATATTCTACGGCGTACTGGCGTTTATCGGTGTATGGGTTTTTGCTTCAGTGATACTGGATATGCGATTGACCGGCACCCTGCTGGATAAATTCATGAGCATAGGACTGCTTGTGCTGGTGATANTGTTTCAGGATCAGATCAAGCGTTTCCTCGTTGAACTTGGATCGCGCAAGCGATGGCGACTACTGAAAGCCCTGCTNCACCACAGTCACGGNAAGGAGCGCGACGAGGAGATGGCTAAACGTGCCATAGTAATGCCACTTGTCTATGCGTGCCTTAACATGGCCAAATCAAAGACCGGTGCTCTGATAGTTATAGAGCAAGGTGTGTCGTTGCAGGAGTATGAAAANACNGGAGATATTATTGACGCGCTGATCAACTCGCGTCTTGTTGAGAATATATTTTTTAAAAATTCACCGCTCCACGACGGTGCGCTTATAGTGGCGCGTGGCCGACTGGCATCGGCAGGTTGCATCCTGCCAGTGAGCCATGACACGGATGTGCCTCGTTCGCTCGGTCTGCGTCATCGCTCGGCTTTGGGTGTTTCGCAGGCGACCGACGCGTTGGCTATCGTGGTGTCGGAGGAAACCGGTGGCATTTCTATCGCACACCGTGGCAAGCTGCGCACACGGCTTACCGGTACAGAGCTCGAGCACGCCCTGAGTGAGCTGAATCTTTGACAGGGAGGTAATGATGGATAAGCAAGAGTTCGCGACACCTCCGAAGCATGTAGGATTTCTGGCCAAAAGGCTGTTTGGTGCAGAAGGGGAGATTAAGGACGGCGCGATAGCATATATCGAGCCGAATGGAGGTGGCCCGACGGAGGCTCACACGCACAGCCATGACCACTTGTTTGTGGTGGTAAAAGGGGAAGCCACTATAAGGCTTGCAAATGATGTGGTAAAGGTCGGTGAAAATGAATCCTACCGGGTCGACGGCAGGATACCTCACTCAGTGTGGAATGAGACGGCTGAAACAGTCGTAATGATAGGAATTACAGTGGAGTAAGGCCAGAGGTCGTGTTACATCGCCTCTCCGAGGCTCATGGATGCATGAGCGTCATAGTAGCCCCTGACTCCCTATCAGTCGTCAGGGGTTAACGATAATGACGCGCCTCCCGGCGCTCACACCCATTTATTTATCACATACTCTTTTATCAGATCAGCGGAGGGAGGCGGCGAGGGCGCGCATGGCGCGGTCGGGTGATTTGCGGCGGTAGAGGATGTCGTAGACGCAATCGAGTATCGGCATTTCTACGTGCCAGAGGTTGTTGATCTCGTGTATGCAGTTAGTTCCGTAGTAGCCTTCGGCAGTCTGCTCCATCTCCATGCGTGCGGCTTTTACTGAGTAGCCTTTGCCTATCATGGATCCGAAGTTGTGGTTGCGCGAGAAGCGGGAGTAGGATGTGACCAAAAGGTCACCGAGATACACCGAATTGCAGATGTTGCGTGCAGGATCGGGGTGAAGTGTGTCGACAAACCGCTGCATCTCTCTGATGGCGTTGCTGACGAGCATGGCCAGGAAGTTGTCGCCCATCTTCAATCCGTGGACGATTCCGGCAGCAATGGCATAGACGTTTTTGAGTACTCCGGCATATTCTATTCCCTCCACATCGGTCGAAAGAATGGTGTGCAGCGATGGTGAGGCAAGACTTCCGGCAATCTGTTCGGCAAGATGCGTGTCGGGGCATCCGACAGTGAGATAGCTCGGGCGGTTAAGGGCAATTTCCTCGGCATGGGTGGGACCTGAGACCACGAGCATGTGATCGTGGGCCACGCCGAAACAACGGTGCATGTAGTCGGTGACAAGCTCATTGTCGCCGGGCACTATGCCTTTGACAGCCGTGACAATGATTTTGCCTGAAATGTCGGTTGTGAGTTTTGTAGTGTGCGCCTTGAAGTAGGGGCTTGGCATGACGAGCACTATTGCATCGGCTTCACGACAGATGTAGTTTATGTCGGATGAAAAGGTGATGCGCTCTACCGGGAACTCAATGTCGGAAAGATATGCGGGGTTGTGGCGGGTGGCACGGAACTCGTCAATGCGATCATCCCGCCGCATGTACCACAGAATATGGTCACAGTTGCGTAGAAATAGATGAGCAAGGGCGGTGGCCCAGCTGCCACCGCCCATAATTGCTATTTTTCCTTGAAATTTATTCATTGACGGGCTCGCCGGCGTTGTCGGGTGTATCTGTACTATCTTTGGGTTGCGCTTTCTTCTCGGGCTTCATTTGCGGGAAAAGCAGCACTTCCTGGATCGTGGTCTGACCTGTCATGAGCATGACGAGTCGGTCCATGCCTATACCCATGCCTGATGTGGGTGGCATACCGTACTCAAGGGCGCGGATAAAGTCATGGTCGATGATCATGGCCTCGTCATCGCCTTTCTCGCTGAGACGCATCTGCTCGACAAAGCGTTCGTACTGGTCGATCGGGTCGTTGAGCTCTGAGTAAGCGTTGCAAAGCTCCTTACCGTTCACCATAAGCTCAAAACGCTCTGTGAGTTCGGGATTGTTGCGGTGACGCTTGGTGAGTGGCGACATCTCGATGGGGTAGTCGGTGATGAATGTGGGCTGGATGTAGGTGCCCTCACACTTCTCGCCAAAAATCTCGTCGATGATTTTGCCTTTGCCCATCGAGGGGTCGATTTCGATACCCATATCTTTGGCGGCTGCACGTAGCTCCTCTTCGGTCTTACCTGTAATGTCAAATCCGGTGTGCTCGAGGATGGCCTCGGTCATGGTGACGCGGCGGAAGGGTGCCTTGAAGGAGATGACGTTGTCGCCTACCTTGACTTCGGTGGTGCCGTTGACGTCGAGACAGATCTTCTCAATCATCTTCTCGGTGAAGTCCATCATCCAGTTGTAGTCCTTGTAGGCCACATAGATCTCCATGCATGTGAACTCGGGGTTGTGGGTGCGGTCCATGCCCTCGTTGCGGAAGTTCTTTGAGAACTCATAGACACCCTCGAAGCCGCCCACGATGAGGCGCTTGAGATAAAGCTCGTCGGCGATGCGGAGGTAGAGAGGAATGTCGAGCGCGTTGTGGTGGGTGATGAAGGGACGTGCCGATGCTCCGCCGGGGATGGACTGGAGTATGGGTGTCTCGACCTCCATGTAGCCTGCGTTGTTGAAATACTCACGCATGGAGTTGAACACCTTTGTGCGCTTGATGAAAATCTCCTTTACCTGAGGGTTGACAACGAGGTCGACGTAGCGGCGGCGATAGCGGAGTTCGGGGTCATCGAAGCTGTCGTAGGTAACGCCGTCCTTGACTTTGACAATGGGGAGAGGGCGGAGCGATTTGGACAGCATGGTGAGCGACTGTGCGTGTACGGAGATTTCGCCGGTCTGNGTGCGGAACACNTAGCCGGTCACNCCCACATAGTCACCTATGTCAAGAAGTTTTTTGAAAACNATGTTGTACANGTCTTTATCCTCACCGGGGCAGAGCTCGTCACGGTTGACATAGACCTGAATGCGGCCTTCGGAGTCCTGAAGCTGCATGAATGAGGCTTTNCCCATGATGCGGCGTCCCATGACGCGGCCTGCTATTGTGACCTGACGCNGNGGAGCGTCGTCGCNGAAGTTTTCTTTTATCTCGGCNCTNCGNGCATCCACGGGGTANAGAGGTGCGGGGTAGGGNTCTATGCCGCGCTGACGCAGCTGGTCAAGCGATGCGCGACGCACGCGCTCCTGCTCGGAAAGTTCGTTGGGGTTCATTTCGCTTAGAATTGTAAAATGCCTATTTTCTGCAAAAATAACAAATTTGGCTGTAATGGCATAAAAAACCATATCTGAGCTCCAAGAGGACTCGGAGAACTCGGAGGACTCGGAGGGGGCGATGGGAATGTAGATGAAATACCCGGTTTGTGATGTAATACCCGGTTGAAAATAAGCAGGACGCACGACCGTGCGTCCCTACTCTCCTGGTGGATTGTTACCGGAGTCCTATGCCATCCCTAAGTCTAACGATGATTACGCCGTTTGCTCCGCGTGTGCCGTAGCCTCCTCCATCTTTCAGGACTTCCACGCTCTCGACTTCCATGACGGTAAGGTTGGGAGGAATGGTTGATTCAGAACCATCGACTACCCATAAGGGAGCTGTAGACGCGTAATTAGATGTAGCGTTTCGGATATTTATATTATACCCGGTAAATTCTTTGTCAGATCCATATTGATATGATGACACAAAAACTCCAGGCATGAGTCCGCGCAGTGCCCTGATGAGGTCGGTTTCTCCTGTAGCTGCAAGTTGTTCATGGGTCACGCCGCTGCGTGGGGCAAGATATTCTCTTTTACGCACGTATCCCATGCCCATCTCGACGAGTTCAAGGTCTTCTTCGCTGAAAAACTGCTCTTTTTCAATTTTAATGCTCATTCCTTTTGCTCCGTCCACTGGTATTTTATGTGTTTTGCGACCGATGACCACGTGCAGTGTATCGTCGGGCTGCACATCGGTCAGTCCGAAGCGTCCCTCTTTGTCGGATTTAGCGTAGTATTTTGGATTTTTCACGTAGATTTTAGCTCTTCTTACTGGTTTGCCTGTGAAGTCAAGAATAAGTCCGTTGAAAGGCTCGGACGCATAGGAGATGCAGGAAATTAGCAATGCTGACAAAAATATAAGAGCTTTCATGGTGGATAATTGTTTATTCTATGGTTAATAGTCCAAAAATAGTCAATTAATCAAGCTTGTGCAAAATTTAGGATGTTATTGGCGTAAAATTTTAGGGGAGTCAGGATCATGTGCAGAGGGTAAATGAAATCCCCCGGAGCATGTTGGTGCGCCCGGGGGATTGCTGTTTCGTAGATCAGTCTGGGGGATCAGTCGTTGCGGGGACCACGGGGACCACGGTTGCCGCCGTCACGACGGGGACCTCCTTCGCGGCGAGGGCCGCGGTCGCCACGCTCACCTTCCTTGCGGGGTGCGCGGGGAGCGCGCTGTGGCTCTACCCATCCTTCGGGCTTGGGCTGGAGGGCACGCATGGAGAGACGGTATTTTCCGGTCTTTTTGTCGATCTCAAGAAGTTTCACCTGCACTTCGTCGCCTTCCTTGAGACCAGCTGCCTCCATGTCGGGGAGACGATCCCATGAGATTTCAGAGATGTGGAGGAGTCCGTCGCGGTTGGGCATGAACTCAACGAATGCACCGAAATCAAGGATCGAGCGCACTTTGCCGGTGTAGGTCTTGCCTTCCTCGGGGAGTGCGACGATGGCGTTGATCATCTCAAGCGCACGGTCGATAGATGCCTTGTTGGCTGCGGCAACCTCGATGTAGCCGCCCTCGGGGATCTCGTCGATCGAGACGGTTGCTCCGCTCTCTTCCTGGATACCCTGGATGATCTTTCCGCCCGGGCCGATAACAGCACCGATAAGCTCCTTGGGAATAAGCATGTTGACGATACGCGGAACGTGGGGACGATATTCTTCGCGGGGGGCAGGGATAGTCTCTTCGATGATATTGAGGATGTGCATGCGTCCGTCGCGGGCCTGATTGAGTGCCTGCTCGAGAATCTCGTAGGAGAGTCCGTCGCACTTGATGTCCATCTGTGTGGCAGTGATGCCGTCGCGTGTGCCAGTGACTTTGAAGTCCATGTCGCCGAGGTGATCTTCGTCGCCAAGGATGTCACTGAGCACAGCCCACTTGCCGTCGCGTCCGTCGGCGATGAGACCCATTGCGATACCGCTGACGGGTTTCTTCATGGGAACACCTGCGTCGAGAAGGGCAAGGGTGCCGGCGCAGACGGTTGCCATTGACGACGAGCCGTTGCTCTCGAGTATATCGCTGACGATGCGTGTGCAGTAGGGGAAGTTGTCGGGGAGCATGCGCTTGAGGGCACGGTGTGCAAGGTTACCGTGACCTACCTCACGACGGCTTACGCCACGTGCGGGGCGTGCCTCACCGGTTGAGAAGGGTGGGAAATTGTAGTGCAGGAGGAAGCGCTCGCGGCCTTCGTTGAGCACGTCGTCGACGATCTTCTCGTCGAGCTTGGTNCCGAGGGTTACAGGTNGNGAGGCTCTGNGTCTCACCGCGGGTGAANACNGCNGATCCGTGAGGGCCGGGGATNTAGTCGNCNTCAGCCCAGATGGGACGGATCTCGGTGGTCTTGCGGCCGTCGAGACGTGTGCCTTCATCGAGGATGCAGCGNCGCATAGCTTCTTTCTCGACGTCGTGGTAGTAGCGCTTCACAAGTGGAGTCTTGGCTTCGCGCTCCTCCTCGGGGAGTGAGTCGATGTATTCCTGACAGATCGCGTCGAAGCTCTCGGCACGCCAGTGCTTGTCGGCGCATCCGGCCTTGGCGATCGCATAGGCTTTGTCGTAGCATTTGTCGTGNACGTCCTTGCGGAGCTCCTCGTCGTTGACTTCGTGACAGTATTCGCGCTTTGTGAGGGCACCGGCAGCCTCGGCAAGCTCAAGCTGCACGCGGCAGTGGTCTTTGATTGCCTCGTGGGCAGCCTTGAGGGCGTTGAGAAGGTCGGTCTCGCTCACCTCGTTCATCTCGCCTTCAACCATCATGATGTTGTCGGCTGTAGCACCTACCATGAGCTCCATATCGGCTTTTTCAAGCTGCTCGAANGTGGGATTGATGACAAATTCTCCGTCNATGCGTGCCACACGCACTTCGGAGATGGGACCGTTGAAGGGGATGTCGCTGACTGCGAGCGCAGCTGAAGCTGCAAGTCCGGCGAGTGCATCGGGCATATCCTTTCCATCGCTCGAATACATTGTCACAGTGACGAATGTGTCGGCGTGGTAATTGTCGGGGAAGAGCGGACGGAGCACGCGNTCGATGAGGCGTGATGTGAGAATCTCGTAATCAGATGCGCGTCCTTCACGCTTGAGGAATCCGCCGGGNAAACGTCCGGCNGATGAATATTTTTCTTTATATTCCACCGTAAGGGGCATGAAATCAACGCCCTCACCGGCCTCTTTGGCCGAAACCACGGTGGCGAGCAGCATGGTATCGCCCATGCGGAGCTCGACTGCGCCGTCGGCCTGCTTGGCCAGCTTGCCGGTCTCCAGTGTGATGGTGCGACCGTCGGACAGCGTTATAGTCTTCTTGATTGACTGTGGCATAATTATGAAATCTTTTCTTTCTCTTAAAATTGCGGCAAAGATAATATTTTATGCCGGATTTACAACATATATTGCCCTGAGAATGTTGTAATATTATCTTTTATTTTTCTTTCAAACAATTCATCACAGATGCACAGAATTTGGTTTTTAGCGGTTGTGTTACTGCCCTTTGTAGCGTCGGCACTTCCCACTGACACTCTTACGCTCGCCAACGCNACCGGTGAGGAACTGCGTGACCACAAGCTCATGGAGTCACATAAGATTGTGAGTGTGGGGGGAGAAATGACGGCAAGCCAGGACTCGATCAGACGGATGGTCGAACTCTTTTATTTCGACCAGTTCAGGCACTTTCAGGATCCTCTCGCTCCCTATTTCATGCTGATGAGCAAGGATGCCAAAGTGGCGATGGGTATAGGCGGTGCGGTGAGAATGCGNGCATGGGGCGACTTTGCCGGTTCGGTGCCTGTGAATGGATTTATTCCTTACATGATTCCTGTGCCGAAAAGTCCTGAGCATCGCTCGCGGGTGGGGGGCACTCCNGGTGGGTCGGCTCTGTTTTTCCGCATAATCGGGCGTAATCCTGTGATTGGTGATATTACGGCTTATGTGCAGGCTGATTTCTCGGGTGCCGACAATAGTTTTAAACTGAAAAAGGCATACGCTACAATTCATGACTGGACAGTTGGTTATGCCTCGACGACATTCAGCGATACACAGGCTGAGACTCCCATGATCGACGGGGGAGGGCAGAACGGTAAATGCTCGCGCTCGTCGATGCTGGTAAGGTGGATGCACGATTTCGGCAAGACCAGGAAGTGGACTGTGGCAGCCTCGGTGGAATTGCCGAACTCACATGTGGATGCTGACGGNGTGCAGACGAAACGCCTTGATGAATCGCGTCCCGATTTCGCGGCTTTCGCGCAGTATAATCTCCCGCACAACGGCCACGTGCGTGTGTCGGGGATAGTGCGCGGGTTTCATTACCGCGATCTTGTGACCGAGAGAAACCGTAGTATCANNGGTTGGGGCGTGCAGCTCAGCGGTGCTGTCTGGGCTATGCCGCGCTGGGGATTTTTCTACTCACTNAGCGGCGGCAAGGGCTACAGCAGTTATACCGCCGACATGTCAGTAGGAGCATACGATCTNGTGGCTAAGGGTGACACNCCGGGGCAGCTCTATGCACCNGAAACACGTGCCGCNATACTGGGCACTCGCTTTAATTTCAGCAGCAAGGTATATTCATGCGTGGCTCTTGGTGAGGTGCGTTATTGCCCGGACTATGAGGTTGCTGCAACGGATTACCGCCGTGGGCGTCTGTGTGCGGTCAATGTGTTCTGGGAGCCGACGACACGCCTTCAGGCGGGTGTGGAGNTGCTGATGGGGCAGCGGCAGAATTTCAATCGNGAGAGTGCTTCCGCNCACAGGGTTGACGTGCTGTTTCAATTNAGCTTCTAATTGAGTTGTAACTTCCNGCAGAGTGGTGGATATCAGATGTNTCATTAGGCATAAAAGNNACCTGGGGAGATGCTGAAGTGTAANGGGAATAAAAATTNTAAAAAAAATTTGGAAGAATGAAAAGATCGCGTTACCTTTGCATCGCTTTTAAGCCAAGCGGGGTGTAGCTCAGCCAGGTTAGAGTACGCGTCTGGGGGGCGTGTGGTCGGAAGTTCGAATCTTCTCACCCCGACAGAATTAAGGGCGGTTATCAGAAATGATGACCGCCCTTAATCGTTGTTTGTTATTTGCTTAGATGGTGCGGAGTGTCTCGGCGATGACGCGTGGAAAATGGGCTTGCTCGAGCTCGTGGATCTTTGCGGCTACATCATCGGGGGTGTCGGTGGGATTGACCGCAACCGTGGCTTGAAAGATGATGCTGCCCTGATCGTAGTTTTCGTTGACATGATGGATTGTTATTCCGGTCTCTTTCTCGCCGGCTGCAACCACCGCCTCATGCACATGGTGGCCGTACATGCCTTTACCGCCGAATTTCGGAAGTAGGGCAGGGTGGATGTTGACGATGCGTCCCTGGTAACGATTCACGAGATATTCAGGCACTTTCAGGAGGAATCCGGCGAGGACGATAAAGTTGATACCGTAGCCATCGAGCGGCGGAAGCGTTACCTCGGGATTGTTGAATTCGGCACGTGAAAGGACTGCGGACGGAATGTTGAGTTTCTTAGCGCGCTCGAGTGCGTAGGCGTCGGCACGGTTGCTGATCACGATTGCCACTTCGGTGTCGAGTGCTTTGTTGGTCTGGAAGTAGCGGATGATGTTTTCGGCATTTGTGCCGCTACCTGATACAAAGATTGCGAGTTTATTCATGTGCGGGATGGTCTATTTGAAATTAATGGGACGCACGAGCCGTGCGTCCCTACTTTATTGATTGCCTGTCTGTTTTTGAGTTATTCGGGGCAGTTGTCGGCGTCGGCGCGCTCCTGCATGCGCTTGATGCGTGCGTCAAGGTCGGGGTGCGACGAGAAGAGCTGGTTGATCTTTGATGTTTTGGTTGAACCACCCTGTTCTTCCTGAATGGCTTTCAGGCGCATGAATGATTTTGACATGGAACGTGGGTTCTTGCCGTGGTCGCGAAGGAACTCATAACCGTAGTCATCGGCGGCGCGCTCGGCTTTCTGTGAATAGGTGGCCGACACGAGAGCCTCGGAGAGTGATCCAAGCTGCGAGTCGGTGAGTGCGGCAGCCTTGTCGGAAGTCGCGCTCACGGCATCCTTGAGAGCAGAGGTGAGGAGTGCCTGCTTAAATGCGTTTTTAGAGTCGTGGTGAGCAACGTGTCCAATCTCGTGACCAATGACACCGAGGAGCTCTTCGTCGCTCATAATGTCCATCAGAGATGAAAAAACGCGCACAGATCCGTCGGCGCATGCAAAGGCATTTACATCGGTGACGAAGTAGACCTTGAAGTTAAGGGGGAGCCCTTCGACGGAGGTGAGTCCGTTGGTGAGGCTGTCGATACGTGCGGCGTAGGCGGCAGTCTGGGGATCGTCGAGCTTGCAGACGCGGTTGTTGGCATCCATCCAGTCAATATACTCTTTGACGTATTCACTCATCTGCTTGTCGGACAGAGTGGCAGCCTGCACAGCTTTGGATGCTGCACCAAGTGTTTTTTTATTAACCAGTTTACCAAGCTGAGCCTGAGCAGGTGAGGCGGCGCAGCAAGCAATTGCAATAAGAATGAAAATTTTGCTAATCAGCTTCATAGGTTTGTGTATTGGTTTTGTTGAGTGTTTATTTGTTGCAAATATATGATTTAAATTGCAAAGTAGCGTGCGTCGGGTGAGGCGAGCAACATTCCCGTGGTGGTTGCCTGAGGGGAGAGCGCACCGTTTTCGGTGAGTGTGATTCCGGCCGAAGCGTAGTCGAGAATCTTATCGAAGTCAAACACAAGCGCCTGATCGGGGAGTGAGGGATAACCCACGGCGGGACGTATGCCGCGGTACCGGTGACTCATGAATGTGGCTGGATCAAGTGTCTCAAGTGGGGAGTAGCCCCAAAGCGAACTGCGCACCCGGTGGTGTATAAGCTCTGTGGAGGCTTCGGCGAGGCGATCGGCAAGCGATTGCAACAGCAGCGTTTCGTATTCGTCGCCGCTCTGCTTGGCTGCATCAACTGCATCGGCAATCTGCCCGGCGGTGGTGACGAAGAAGAATCCTGCGAAGTCGGGAGCTTCTGAGGATATGAAATCGGCTAATGCAAGCTGTTTCCCCGAGGGTGAGGGGGTGAGCTGACGTGGGGTGACGATAGGCACCTCGCGTCCGTCAGGCAGGGTGACAGTGATAGTCTCACCGGATGATACAGCTGGCAGAACCGCAACACGGGCGTGAAGCGTCATGGAGCTGATGGCGGCAAGGCGCCGGCGTGCTTCCTTGATAAGCTGCATGGCTTCGGCGGCACGTCCGCGGTCGGCTTCGGGTACGGCAGCAAGCCACTGGGCGCGGCAATGGTCACAGCCGTCAATATCGGTGAATGATGCGAGAGATGGTGGTAGTCCCCATGCTTTCAGGAAGGCTCTCCAGTTGATGTAGGGTGCGGCTTCGGCAACATGGACTTCAATGTCGGTTATTCCAGGCATGAGCGGTTGCGGCGACGGGGCAGTGGTGATGTGGCGAAGCTTGCGAGCTTCGTCAAGTGTAAGGCGCGTGGATTCACGGTGCTTCCGGTTGTAGTCGTCGCGCAGGTGACGCTGAGTTTCGCGGAGTGAATCGCGTGCCTCGGCTGATGTGTCGCCTAAGAAACGGGAAGCTACGCCGGGGAGTGTCGCGGCATCGGAGGTGTGTATGACAGATCCCGACGGGTAGGCGGGGGCTATCTTGACAGCTGTGTGCAGATCGGATGTAGTAGCACCGCCCACGAACAGGGGCATTGTCATGCCTGTTTCCTGCATCATGGA